>NZ_VIKA01000005.1 GCF_006704265.1 Elioraea sp. Yellowstone
CGACCCGCGCGCCGCGGCCAGCCGCCGCGCCGAGTGCAGCGCGCAGCGCCGTCGAGGCACGGGGATGATCGGCCAGCGCCTCCGTCAACCGGCGACGCGCGACGGCCGATCCCGGCGCGGCCTCCGGCCCCTCGGGCATCAGCGCCTCGATCTCGGCGCCCTGGGAGAGCTGCAGCGCCTCGAGCTCGAGCATGCGCTCGCGCGGCGTCGGCTCGGCGTTCAGGCCGAGGCCCGTGAGCACGCGCAGGATCGGGAACGACGCCTCGTCGGGGAGGACGGGTCTGAGCGCCTCGGCCGTCGCGGGCTGCTCGCGCAGCGCATCCGCCGCGCGCAGCCTGCCCCGGCCGAGGCGGTCGCGATCGCCCGGCGCGGCGCTCTCGAACAGGGCCTTGCGCACGGCCTCGACGCGCATCCAGCCCTCGGGATAGGCGCGCCAGGCCGCATGGTGATGCTGGATCCAGAGCGCCGCCGCAGCCGCCACCTGGGGCGTCGCCGCAGACGTGCCGCCGCCGTCGCCGTCGACCACCCGCGCGCAGCCGTGACGCGGCCAGGGCAGGTTCGGCGTGCAGGCGGCGATCGCCGTCGCCATCTTCGCCGGCGGCCCGTAGTTTCCCGCCATGCGCGCGAGGCCGAGATCGGCGTAGGGGCTGTGATCGGCCATCGTCCCGCAGGCGGCGGTGACGCGCCGGAAGCGCGCGGGGAAGACGATGTGCCGCCCGGGCAGGCCGCCGAAATTGTTGCCGGCGGCGGCGGCGATGAACACGCCCCGCTCGTAGAGCGCGTTCACCGCCTCGGCCCAGGCCTGCGAGGCGATGCCGCCCATGCTGATCGTCACCGCGTGGACGAAGCTGGCCTCCGCGCCGGAGAGGTCGTGCACGTGATCGAGGGCGCGCGCGATCGCGCTGGTGCGGAACAGGACGACGCGGTCGGCGACGCGCAGCGGGATCACCTCGGCGAAGGGGGCGGCGCCGATCGCGGGGCCGGCCAGGATGCCGATGGTGCCTGCGCCATGACCGAGCTGGGTGAGCAGGCCCGAGGTGGTGTCGGCGGCGCTCGTCGGGTCGTCGCCGGCGACGAAGCTGCGCTGATGCACGCGCGAGACGAAGGCCGGGCGGCTCTCATGGGCGGGATCGTAGCCCGTGTCGAGATGGGCGATGCGCATGCGCGGCGCGGCCGAGGGATCGAAGATCGAGGCGACCAGGCGGAACTGCGCATGGTCCTCGTCCTGGTACCAGTCGGGGAACGCGCCGGACTGCGCGCCGCACGGATAGCGGGAGTCCTGCGGCTCGCCCGCGTCGGGGCAGGCGGCGGCCGCGCGCAGGGCGAGCGCTGGGTCGGCCCCGAAGCGCCAGGACTGCTCGAGATCCGGCTCGGCGAACTCCACTGCAGGGGCGCCGGCGAAGTCGAACCCCTTCGCCAGCAGCGCATGGCAGAGATCCCAGGGCGAGGCTGCGGGCTCGGCGCCGGCGACGCGCAGAAGCTGCCACTGGGCCGCCGCGGCGGCGGGGCCGGTCGCCTCCCGGCGGATGCTGACGAACAGCGGCTCCGCCTCGGCCGCGAGCGCACCTGCGTGTCCGAGGCGGAATGGACCCGCCGGCAGCCGCCCGCCTCGCACGAGCACCGCCGTCCCCTGATCGGCCATCCGTGCCGCTCCCATGCCCTTCTGGGATCGTATCATCACCGTTGCGGCGCAGTCACGGCGTTTCGCGCACGCCTTCGGCCGTCCGTGTGCCGGCGGTGCGACGCGGCGGCTCCCGAGAAGGAACGGACCGTGCCGCATCGCGTTCGCATTGACCCTTCCGGTGCCACCGCTAGGCTGGCCTGCGACGAGACCGCGGCGGGCTGCGGCCGGGCAGCCCGCCGGAAGGATGCGACGGGAGGGCGCCCAGATGAGGCGGGTGACGGCCGCGGAGGCGGTGCGCGTGGTGCGTTCGGGCGACACGCTGCTGATCGGCGGATCGGGCGGCGGCCATGCGGTGCCGGAGACCCTGATGGCGGTGCTCGGACAGCGCTTCGTCGAGACCGGCGAGCCGCGCGGCATCACCGCGCTGCATCCCGTAGGCCTCGGCGATGGCGTCTCGCTCGGTGCCAACCATTTCGCGCACAAGGGGATGCTGAAGCGCGCCGTGGCCGGAACGTTCGTCAACTCGCCCAGGATCTCCGACCTCGCGATCGCCGACGAGATCGAGGCCTGGACGCTGCCGCAGGGCGTGCTGTCGCAGCTCATGCGCGAGATGGCGGCCGGTCGGCCGGGCCTGCTGACCCGAACGGGGCTGCACACCTTTGTCGATCCGCGCCACGGCGGCGGGCGGCAGAGCCCGTCGGCCAAGGAAGATCTGGTCGAACTCGTCACGTTCCGCGGCGAGGAGTATCTGTTCTACAAGCCCTTCCATGTGGACGTGGCGTTCCTGCGCGGCACCACCGCCGACGAGGCGGGCAATGTCTCGATGGAGCAGGAGGCGGTGACGCTGGAGATGCTGTCGGAAGCGCAGGCGACCAAGCGCTGTGGCGGCGTGGTGATCGTTCAGGTCAAGCGCATGGCGCGCGCCGGAACGCTGCATCCGAAGATGGTGAAGATCCCCGGCATCCTGGTCGATCTCGTCGTGGTCGAGCCCGACCAGCGCCAGACCTACGAGACCGCCTATTCGCCCGCCTATTCGGGCGAGTTGCGCACGCCGCTCGATGACATCCCCGTGCTGGCGCTCGATGCGCGCAAGATCATCGCCCGCCGCGCGGCCCTCGAGTTGTTTCCCGGTGCGATCTGCAATCTCGGCAGCGGCGTGATGACCGGGATCGCCAATGTCGCGGCCGAGGAGGGCGTGCTCGATCGCGTGTGCCTGACCAACGAGCAGGGCCATGTCGGCGGCGCGCCCGCCTCCGGCAACGAGGCGGGCGCGGCGATGAACCCCGACGCGACGCTCGACCAGCCCTACCAGTTCGACTTCTATGACGGCGGCGGGCTAGACCTCGCGTTCCTCTCGTTCGCCGAGTTCGACCGGCAGGGGAACGTGAACGTCAGCCGCTTCGGCGGACGGATCATCGGACCCGGCGGCTTCATCAACATCAGCCAGCATGCGAAGCGCGTGATCTTCGGCGGCACGCTCGCGGCCAGGGGCGGGGCGCCCAAGGCGGTGCGCGCGGTCGAGCAGATCACCTTCAGCGGCCCTTACGCGCGCGAGCGGAGCCAGCCCGTCATGATCGTCACCGAACGCGCCGTGTTCCGCCTGGTGCGCGAAGGGGTGGAGCTGGTCGAGATCGCCCCCGAGGCCGATCTCGAACGCGACGTGATCGGGGTGATGGCGTTCCGCCCGCTCGTCTCGCCGGCGCTGAGGCGCATGGATGCACGCCTGTTCGCCGCGGAGCGCATGGGGCTTGCCGCCGATCTCGCCGCGAGGCCCCCCAGGCCGCCGCCCGCACGGCTCGCCGATCCCGCCCGGCCGGCGGAGTGAGGGCGATGCGGCTCGGCCTCTCCGCCGGCGACAGCGTGTCGTTCAGCAAGACCATCACCGAGACGGATCTCGTGCTGTTCGCGGGCATCACCGGCGACTTCGATCCGATCCACATGGACGAGGCCTATGCCCGGACGACGCCGCTGGGCCGGCGGATCGCGCACGGCGCGCTGGTGCTCGGGCTCTGCAGCACGGTTGCGGCGATGATCGCGAGGCGCGCGCGCGAGGGCGGGGCGGAAGGTGTCGCGCTGTCGCTCGGCTACGACCGCGTGCGCTTCACCGCGCCGGTCTATCCGGGCGAGACCCTGACCGCGACCTACACGGTCGGCACGGTGGACGAGGCGGCCGCGCGCACGGTCAGCCCCGTCGAGGTGCGCAAGGAGGATGGCACGCTCGCGCTCGCCGCGACGCATGTGATGACGTGGGTGAGGGGCTGAGGCGGCTGTCCTCGGCGGCGGCGCGCGATGCCGGCGGCCGCCCGCGCCGCCGCTTCACCTTCCACCGATCCCACCCTTGCGCAAGGCAGCCAGCACCCGCTTGGGGCGCGTTCCGGCTCGACAGCGCGGCCCGGCGGCGGCAGGGTACCCGGCGACGGATGACGGGAGGGCCCTCCGATCAGCACGCGCACGCTCGACACCGCCGCGGCCGCGGCACCGCGCCGCGCCCCGCGCGCCGGGTTCAACTACGCCGAAGGCAAGTCGGTCCGCATTCCGCGCCGGCTGCGTTCGATCCTCTCCCTGAACGACCTCGAAGCGGCCGGGCGGCGGCACCTGCCGCGTCCGCTGTTCGGCTTCGTCGCCGGCGCGGCGGAGGAGAACGCGGCGATCGCGGACAACCGGGCGGCCTTCGCCGAATGGGGCTTCGTGCCGCGCGTGCTGCGCAACGTCGCGCGGCGGACGAGCGAGATCGAGCTGTTCGGCCAGCGCTGGTCCGCGCCGTTCGGCATCGCCCCGATGGGGCTCGCGGCGCTGATCGCCTATCGCGGCGATCTCGTGCTCGCGCGCGCGGCCGAGGAGGCCGGCATCGTCAACATCATGAGCGGCTCCTCGCTGATCCGGCTCGAGGAGGTCGCGAAGGCTGCACCCGCGAGCTGGTTCCAGGCCTATCTGCCGGGCGATCCGGAGCGCATCCTCGGGCTGATCGACCGCGCCGCGGCGGCAGGCTTCGGCACGCTGGTGGTGACGGTGGACGTACCGGTGGCGGCGAACCGGGAGAACAACATCCGTTCGGGCTTCTCGACGCCGCTCAGGCCGAGCCTGCGGCTTGCCTGGGACGGAGCGATCCGGCCGCGCTGGCTGCTCGGCACCGCGGCACGCACGCTGCTTCGGCATGGCATGCCGCATTTCGAGAATTCCTTCGCCCATCGCGGCGCGCCGATCCTGTCCCGCCGCGCCCTGCGCGACTTCTCGAGCAAAGACCATTTCGACTGGAGCCACATCGCGCTGATCCGCGAGCGCTGGCGCGGCCGACTGGTGATCAAGGGCATTCTCGATCCCCAGGACGCGCGGCTCGCGCGCGAGCATGGCGCGGACGGGATCATCGTCTCCAACCACGGCGGACGGCAGCTCGACTATGCGGTCTCGGCGCTGCGCGCCCTGCCGGCGGTGGTGCAGGCTGCGGGCGACCTGCCGGTGATGCTGGACGGCGGTGTGCGGCGCGGCACGGATGTGCTGAAGGCGATCGCCTTCGGGGCGCGCTGCGTGTTCGTCGGCCGTCCCTTCCTCTTTGCCGCGGCGATCGCCGGGCATGACGGCGTGGCGCATGCGATCGGCCTGCTGGCGACCGAGATCGACCGCGACATGGCGCTGCTCGGCATCACCTCGCTCGCCGAGATGACGACCGAGCGGCTGATGCGCGTCACAGGTTGACCGGTTCCAGCCGCCGATCGCCCTTTCGGCTGGGGTACAGGGGGCGGCGCCCCCGTGTCATTGCCGACGCGCGTTGTCCATGCGCCGTCGCATCTCCCGGATCGCCGCGGCCAGCCCGATGAAGACGGCCTCACCCACCAGGAAGTGGCCGATGTTGAGCTCGACGATCTCCGGGATCGCCGCGATCGGCCCGACCGTGTCGAACGACAGTCCGTGTCCCGCGTGCACCTCGAGCCCGATCGCCGCGCCGTGCCGCGCGGCGGCGACGATGCGCGCGAGTTCCCGCTCGCGCGCCGCGCCGACATGCTCGCAATAGGTGCCGGTGTGCAGTTCCACCACCGGCGCGCCGATCTCGCGCGCGGCGTCGAGCTGGCGCGGATCGGCCTCGATGAACAGGCTGGCACGGATCCCCGCCTCGGCCAGCGCCACCACCGCCTCGCCCACCGCGGTGCGGTTGCCGATCACGTCGAGTCCGCCCTCGGTGGTGCGCTCCTCGCGCTTCTCGGGCACGAGGCAGGCGGCGTGGGGGCGCAGCGCGCGCGCGATGCCGATCATCTCCGGCGTCGCGGCCATCTCGAAGTTGAGCGGCAGCGCGATCTCGTCCTTGAGGCGACGCATGTCCTCGTCGCGGATGTGGCGGCGGTCCTCGCGCAGATGCGCGGTGATGCCGTCCGCTCCCGCTTCCTGCGCCAGCAGCGCGGCACGCACCGGATCGGGGTGCGCGCCGCCCCGCGCGTTGCGGATGGTCGCGACATGATCGACGTTCACGCCGAGGCGTAGGCGGGCTGCCATCGGGGTCCTTTCCTGCTCCGCGGCGCGGTCAGGCGCGCGCGCGCTCCACGGCGCTGATCTGGGGACTCGCGCGCAAGGCGGCGATGATGTCGCCGAGATGGCCGAGGTCGCGCACCTCAAGGTCGATCAGCATCTCGAAGAACTCGGGGGTACGGTTGACGATCTTGAGGTTGACGATGTTGCCCTCGCGCTTGGCGATGATGGTGGTCAGCGTCGAGAGCGCGCCCGGCTGGTTCGCGGTCAGCACCGTGATCCGGCCGACATGCTTCTGCTGCGCGGTCGGGTCGAGATCCCAGGAGACGTCGAGGAAGCGCTCGGGCGTGGCGGCGAAGCTCTCGAGCGTCTGGCAGTCCGCGGTGTGGATCGTCACCCCCTTGCCGGTCGTGATGATGCCGACGATGCGATCGCCCGGCAGCGGGTGGCAGCAGCCGGCGAAGTGCACGGCCATGCCGGCGACCAGGCCGCTGATCGGCACCTGGGCGGCCGGGGCTTCCCTGGCCGGTGCCGGCGGCTTCGGCCTGCCGCGCGCCATCGGCAGCATCGAAGGGACGCGCGCGGTCGGGCGGAGCTCCGGGTAGGCGGCGAACACCACCTCGCGCGGGCCGATCGTGCCCGAGCCGACGGCGACATAGAGGTCCTCCACGCTCGCCTGCTTGAACGCCTTGAGCACGGATTCGAGCACCTTCTCGCCGCCCTCGACCCCTTCCTGGCGGAACGCCTTCACCAGCATGGAGCGGCCGAGCTCGATGTTCTGCGCGCGCTGCTGGGCATGGATGAAGCGGCGGATGCGCGCCCGCGCCTTGCCGGTGACGACGAACCGTTCCCAGGCGGGATTGGGCGTGTGGCCGCGCGCCGTGACGATCTCCACCTGGTCGCCGTTCTGCAGCTCCGTGCGCAACGGCATGATGCGTCCGTTGATCTTGGCGCCGACGCAGGTGTCGCCGACCTCCGAGTGGACGGCGTAGGCGAAATCGACAGGGGTGGCGCCGCGCGGCAGGGTGATCAGGTCGCCCTTGGGGGTGAAGCAGAACACCTGGTCCCGGAACATCTCGAGCTTGGTGTGCTCGAGGAACTCCTCCGGGCCGGAGGCCTGCTCCAGGATCTCGAGCAGCGAGCGCAGCCAGCGGTACTGGCGCGGCGCCTCCGCCGGCTTCGGCCCCGCCTCCTTGTAGGACCAGTGCGCGGCAACGCCGTATTCGGCGACCTCGTGCATCTCGCGCGTGCGGATCTGGATTTCGATCTTCTGCGCGCCGGGCAGGATCACGCCGGTGTGCAGGCTGCGGTAGCCGTTCGGCTTGGGCGTGGAGATGTAGTCCTTGAACCGTCCCGGCACGACGCGGAAGGCCGAATGCACCACGCCGAGCGCCCGGTAGCAGTCGTCGACCGTCTCGACGACCACACGGAAGGCCATGATGTCGGAGAGCTGCTCGAAGGCGACGTTGCGCCGGTGCATCTTCAGCCAGATCGAGTACGGACTCTTCTCGCGCCCGGTGACCTCGGCCCTGATGCCGTGCTCTTCCATCATCCGGCGCAAGTCCTCGGTGACGCGGTCGATCACGTCCGCGCCCTCGCCGCGCAGGAACGCCACGCGGGCGAGGATCGAGGCATAGGCGTCGGGCTGCAGCTCGCGGAAGGCCAGGTTCTCGAGCTCGGTCTTCACCTGGTCCATGCCGATCCGCTCGGCGAGCGGGGCGTAGATCTCGAGCGTCTCGGCGGCGATCCGGCGCCGGCGCTTCTCGTCGCGCACGAAGCGCAGCGTGCGCATGTTGTGCAGCCGATCGGCGAGCTTGACCAGCAGGACACGGATGTCCTCGCTCATCGCGAGCACGAGCTTGCGGAAGTTCTCGGCCTGCTTGGAGCGGTCGGACTGGAGCTCGAGCCGGGTGAGCTTGGTCACGCCGTCGACCAGCCGGGCGACGTCGCGACCGAACGCCTTCTCGACATCGGCGAGCGTGACGGGCGTGTCCTCGACCACGTCGTGCAGCAGCGCCGTGACGATCGAGTTCGAATCGACCCGGAATCCGGTCAGGATGTTCGCCACCTCGACCGGGTGGGTGAAGTAAGGCTCGCCATTGTCGCGTGTCTGGCCGACATGGGCCTTGGCGGCGAAGGCGTAGGCGCGGCTGATGGTGTCGGCGTCAGCCCTGGGGTCGTAGGCGCGCACGCGCTCGACCAGTTCGCGGTCGAGAAGCGCCGTGCCGTCGGGCACCGCGGCGTCACCATCGCGGCGCAGGCAGGCGCCCGAACGGCAGCCTTGCCTGCGCCGGTCTCATCGCGGATGCCCCCGTGTCAGCCGCCGCCCAGTTCGCGGGCGATCGCGGCCTCGATGTCGTCCTCGGGGGCCGGCCCCTCCTCGGCGGCCTGCTCCTCGGGGCTGATATCCATGCCGGCGAAGATGTTGCTCTCGGTCGGCAGCAGGTCCATGACCTCCTCCGAGGCAGGCTCGGGCTCCGGCAGGCGCTGCAGGCTCTTGATGAGGTCGCTCTTCACCGCCTCGAGATCGATCGTGCCTTCGGCGATCTCGCGCAGCGCGACCACGGGGTTCTTGTCGTTGTCGCGCTCGACCGTCGGCGCCTCGCCCCGACTGATGTTGCGCGCGCGCTGGGCGGCGAGCATGACGAGCTCGAAGCGGTTCGGGACCTTGAGAACGCAGTCTTCAACGGTGACGCGCGCCATGCGCTCGACCCTCCGGCACTGACGTCTGGGGCTGAACTCTCTCTAATAGTGATCCCGCGGTCGGAAGGCAAGCAATCCTGACCTGTTCAGGGCAAGGGGTGGCAGTCCTCGTTCGCGGGCAGGGCCGCGATCAGCGTCGCGATCGCCACACCCGTGACGGGGTGGCGCCAGCCCGGCGCCACCTCGGCCAACGGGCGCAGCACGAAACCGCGGTCAGCGAGGCGGGGATGCGGCAGCACCGGCGCACCGCCCTGAACCAGCCCGTCCAGGTCGAGCAGATCGAGATCGAGCGTGCGGGCGGCATCGCGCCCGCCCCGTACCCGCCCTGCCTCGGCCTCGAGCGCATGCAGGGCCGCGAGCAGGGCTCTGGGCGTCGCCACGCCTGCATAGGCGGCGACGGCGTTGAGGTAGCGCGGCTGGTCCGAAGGCGGCACCGGGGCGGAGTCCCAGAACCGCGAGACCGCCTGCAGCCGCAGCCCGGGCAGCGCGTTCAGGCGCCCGATGGCCCAGGCGAGCGTGGCCCGCGGCGGCGCGCCACCGGGCCCGGGCAGATTGGCGCCCAGGGCGACAAAAATCATCTGACATTCTTTCGGAACATGCACGATACCCTATTCCCGTCAGCTTCGGTCGTGTTTAGCCTGCGCCGGCGCCGGAATCGCCCAGTGGCACAGGGTTCAGGAGCCAAAGAACATGTTCGAGAAATCTGAGCGCATCGCAGTCTTCATCGACGGGTCGAACCTCTATGCGGCGTCTCGGACGCTGGGATTCGATGTCGATTACAAGTCGCTGCATGCGTTCTTCCGAAGCAGAGCCTATGTCGTCCGAATGTTCTACTACACCGCAGTGCTGGAGACGGAAGAGTACACGCCGCTCAAGCCGCTGGTCGACTGGCTCGGCTACAACGGCTACACGGTCGTCACCAAGCCCGCCAAGGAGTTCACGGACTCGACCGGCCGCCGCCGCGTCAAGGGCAACATGGACATCGAACTCGCCATCGACATGCTGGAGATGGCGCCGCACGTGAACCATGTCGTGCTGTTCTCGGGCGATGGCGACTTCCGCCGTCTGGTCGAGGCGGTGCAGCGCAAGGGCGTGCGCGTGACGGTGGTCAGCACGATCCGCACCCAGCCGGTGCTGATCGCCGACGATCTGCGCCGCCAGGCCGACCAGTTCGTCGATCTCGCCGACATCATGGGCGAGTTCACCCGCCGCATCGTGCCGCCGCGCGAGCCCGGGGCGCCCCGCGAGCCGCGCGAGGGCGAGCGGGTGGGCGTGACGGGGCGGCCCTTCACGGTCGAAACCGTGGGCAGCCCGCGTGCGACGCCGTCCGAGCCCTGGCGCGGCGTGCCGGAGACCGGCAACGCCGAGTGAGCCGCCGGCCTGCGGCGCCGCCGCGGGACTGCGCGCTCTGCCCGCGGCTCGCCGGGTTCCGCGCCGAGAACCGTGCGCGCTTCCCGGACTGGCACAACGCGCCCGTCGCCTCCTTCGGTCCGCTCGACGCGCCCCTGCTGATCGTCGGCCTCGCGCCCGGGCTGCGCGGCGCGAACCGCACCGGCCGTCCCTTCACCGGCGACTGGGCGGGCGAACTGCTCTACGCCACGCTGCTCCGCTTCGGTCTCGCCGAGGGCGTCTATGGGGCACGGCCGCAGGACGGGCTGCGCCTGACGCGCGCGCGCATCTGCAACGCGGTGCGCTGCGTGCCGCCCGGCAACCGCCCGACCCCGGCCGAGATCGCCGCCTGCAACCCCTTCCTCGCCGCCGAGATCGCCGCCATGCCAAGGCTCCGCGCCGTGCTGGCGCTCGGTGCGATCGCCCACGGTGCGGTGCTGCGCGCGCTCGGCCGGCGCGCCTCCTCGGCGCGTTTCGCCCACGGGGCGCTGCACGCGCTCGACGGGCTGACGCTCGCCGACAGCTACCATTGCAGCCGCTACAACACGAACACGGGCCGGCTGACCGAGGCGATGTTCCATGACGTGTTCGCGCAGCTCCTGCCGCGGCTCGCCCCCGCGTCCGGCGCCAGGACCCCCGGCTAGCGGATCGGGCGGGCCTTGCCGCGCGCCACGCCGCCGGTCTGGCTGCTCGCAGCGCTCGTCGCGCTGGGCCCGCTCTCGACCGATCTCTACCTGCCGGCGCTGCCGGCGATCGCGGCCGCCTTCGCGACCGATGCAGCGGGCGTGCAGTGGACGCTGTCGGGCTATCTGCTCGGCTTCGCCCCGGCCCAGCTCGTCTACGGCCCGCTCGCCGACCGTTTCGGCCGCCGCCCGGCGGCGATCGTCGGACTCGCGGCCTATCTGGTCGCGACCCTCGCCTGTGCCGCGGCACCGAGCCTCGGCCTGCTGACCGCGGCGCGCGTCGCCCAGGCGCTCGGCGCCTGCGGCGGGCCGGTGATCGCCCGCGCGGTGGTCCGCGACACGACCGATCCGCCGCGCGCAGCCGCCGTCTTCGCGACCATCGCCGGGCTGATGGCGCTCGCCCCGGCAGCCGGGCCGATCCTCGGCGGTGTCGTCGTCGGCCTGGGCGGCTGGCGCGCCGCCTTCTGGCTGCTCGCGGTGCTCGCCGGCGCGATCACCCTCGCGACGATCCGGCTCCTGCCCGAGACGGCGCCGGGCCTGGACCGCGCAGCGCTCGACCCGGCGCGGCTGGCCGGCGCCTACCGCCTGATCCTGCGCGACCGGCGCTTCCTTGGCTTCGCCGGCGTGACCGCGGCGACCTACACCGGCCTGTTCTGCTTCATCTCCGGCTCGTCGCACGTGGCGCAGACGGGGCTCGGCCTCGGCCCCGAGGCCTACGGGGTGATGTTCGCCGCCGCCGTCGCCGGCTACGTCCTGGGCAGCGCGATCGCCCGCCGCCTGAGCCCGCGCCTCGGAGTCGTCCGCATGGTGCGGATCGGCGTCGCGCTCTGCCTGGCGTTCGGCTGGTCGGGCCCGGCGGGACTCGCCCTCTTCGGCTCGGGCGTCATTACGGTCACTGCGCCGATGGCGCTCTACATGATCGGTTTCGCGCTTGCCCAGACCAACGCCCAGGCTGGCGCCGTCGCCCCCTTCCCGCACATGGCCGGCCGCGCCTCGGCGCTGCTCGGCTTCCTGCAATGGGGACTGGCTGCGTTCGGCGGCCTCGCCCTGGCCCTGGTGCTCGACAGCGCCGGCTGGGCCATGGCGTTCGGCATCGCGCTCTCGGCGAGTGCCGCCGCGGTCGCGCTTGCCCTGCTGCCGCGGCGCTGACCCCGGGTCAGGCCGAGGGGGGCGGGGCAGCGAGCGCCGCCTCGATCGCGGCGATCAGGTCCGGGCTGTCGGGTGCCGTGCGGGCCCCCCAGGCGCCGACGATCCGGCCGGCGCGATCGACCAGGTACTTGTGGAAGTTCCAGCGCGGCGGCCCTGCCACGGCCGCGGCCCAGCGGTAGAACGGATGCGCCTCGCGCCCCGTGACCCGACTGATCTCGGCGAGGGGGAACGAGACGCCGAACTCGACCTCGCAGAACCGCTTCACCGCGGCGTTATCCGTCTGTTCCTGGCGGAAATCATTCGAGGGCACGCCGACCACCACCAGCCCGCGCGGCTCGTAGCGCTCCCACAGCGCCTGCAGCGCTGCGTACTGGGGAGTGAAGCCGCAGAACGAGGCGGTGTTCACGACCAGCAGGGGGCGGCCGCGCCAGCGCGCCAGCGGCATGGCCTCGCCCTCGATCGAGGTGAAGGTGAAGTCCCAGGCGGTGTTCGCCTCGGCCAGCGCGCGGTCGGGGCGGAACGGCGCGAGGGCGAGCCCGAGCGCACCAAGCGCGCCAATCACTCTGCGGATCCGGTCAACCATGCGCCTCCTCCTGCCGAAGCGACCCTCCGGCCCCCTTCCCGGCGGGTGTGCCTGCCGGCACCCTCGTCACGCGGTCGCCGCTCGCTTAGTTTTGTCCTTTGTCCGTCGATGCAAGGGCAGGGAAAGGACAGAGGCGCGTGCTGCCCGAAGCCCCCCGCGACCATCAGGACCTGACCGCCCGCTTCGCCTGGGCGATCCCCCCGCGCTTCAACATCGCCGCAGCCTGCTGCGACGCCTGGGCCGACGGCTCGGGGCGCATCGCGCTGATGCATCTCGGCGCCGACGGCCGCCTCGACGTCTGGAGCTTCGACCGCCTGCGCGAGGCCTCGTGCCGGCTCGCCAACGTGCTCGCGAGCCGCGGCGTCGCGCGCGGCGACCGGGTCGGGATCCTGCTGCCGCAGCGCCCGGAGACGGCGGTCGCCCATCTCGCCGCCTACCGGCTCGGCGCGATCGCGGTGCCGCTGTTCGTGCTGTTCGGGCCGGAGGCGCTGGAATACCGGCTCGCCGATTCCGGTGCCGCAGCGGTGGTGACGGATGCGGAGGGGGTGGCGAAGCTCGCCGGCCTGCGCGCGCGGCTGCCGGCGCTCGCGACCGTGCTGTCGGTCGAGGGCGCCGGCGAGGCGGCGGAGGATGCGGTGCGGCTGATGGAGCGCGCGGCCGCCGAACGCACGCCCGCCGACACGTCCGCCGACGATCCCGCGCTGATCATCTACACCTCCGGCACGACCGGCCCGCCCAAGGGGGCGCTGCATGCGCATCGCGTGCTGCTGGGCCATCTGCCGGGCGTCGAGCTGCCGCACGAGCTCTTCCCCCGCCCGGGCGACCTCTTCTGGACCCCGGCCGACTGGGCCTGGATCGGGGGCCTGCTCGACGTGCTGCTGCCGAGCCTGTTCCATGGCGTGCCCGTGATCGCGCACCGGATGGCGAAGTTCGACCCCGAGGCAGCCTTCGCGCTGATGGCGCGCCACGCCGTGCGCAACGTCTTCATGCCCGCGACCGCGCTCAGGATGCTGCGCGCGGCCACGCCGCCGCCGGGGTTGGCGCTGCGTTCGGTCGCCAGCGGGGGCGAGACGCTCGGGGAGGAGCTGCTCGAGTGGGGCCGCGCCGCCTTCGGCCTCACCATCAACGAGTTCTACGGCCAGACCGAGTGCAACCTGGTCGTCTCGAACTGCGCAGGTCTCTACCCCGTGCGCCCGGGCTCGATGGGCCGCCCCGTGCCCGGCCACGAGGTCGCGGTGATCGGCCCGGACGGCACGCCCCTGCCCCCGGGCGCGCTCGGCGACATCGCCATCCGCCGGCCTGATCCGGTGATGTTCCTCGGCTACTGGAACGATCCGGAGGCGACCGCGCGCAAGTTCCGCGGCGACTGGCTGGTCACCGGCGACCAGGGCACGATGGATGCGGACGGGTATCTGCGCTTCGTGGGCCGCGACGACGACGTGATCACCTCCGCCGGCTACCGCATCGGCCCCGGCGAGATCGAGGACTGCCTGAACCGCCACCCGGCCGTGCTGATGTCGGCTGCGGTGGGCAAGCCGGATGCGCTCCGCACCGAGATCGTCAAGGCCTTCGTGGTGCTGCGCGCGGGCGTCGCCCCCTCCGAGGCGCTGGCGCGCGAGATCCAGGACTTCGTGCGCGCCCGGCTCGCCGCGCACGAGTACCCGCGCGAGATCGCGTTCGTCGACGCGCTGCCGCTCACCACCACGGGCAAGATCATCCGCCGCGCGCTGCGCGAGGCCGAGCGCGCTGTCACCGAACAATCACGGACCGGTCGGGTGTAGCATCGCTATACCGCCGCGGCTCGAAGGGGAGACGGAGGGGCTTGCGCAAGTCGGAGGAAGGGGCGGACGGTGTGGCGCTGGCCGGCATCGTCAAGTCGTTCGGTGCGACCCGCGTGCTGGACGGCATCGACCTCGCGATCGAGGGCGGCGAGTTCCTCACCCTGGTCGGTCCCTCGGGCTGCGGCAAGTCGACGCTCCTGCGGATCATCGCCGGTCTGGAGACGGCGGATGGCGGCACGGTCGCGATCGGCGGCCGGCGGGTCGATCATCTGCGCCCGGACGAGCGCGACGTGGCGATGGTGTTCCAGTCCTACGCCCTCTACCCGCACATGACGGTGGCGGGGAACATCGCGACCCCCCTCGAGCTGCGCCGGCTGACGCTTGCGGAGCGTCTGCCGCTCGTGCGCCACCTCTCGCCGCGGCGGCCGAGGGTCATGCGCGGCATCATGGCGGAGGTGCGTGCGGTCGCCGAAACCCTGCAGATCGGCCATCTGCTCGACCGAAGGCCGGCGCAGCTCTCCGGCGGCCAGCGCCAGCGCGTCGCCCTCGGCCGGGCGATGGTGCGCCGCCCGCGCGTGTTCCTCATGGACGAGCCGCTCTCGAACCTTGACGCGGCGCTGCGCGTGCACATGCGCAGCGAACTCGCCGAGCTGCACGCACGGCTCGGAATCACCTTCGTCTACGTCACCCATGACCAGGTCGAGGCGATGACGATGTCGAGCCGGGTCGCGCTGATGGACCGGGGCCGCATCCTCCAGCTCGGCACGCCGTCCGACCTCTACGACCATCCAGCCACCCTCGCGGTCGCGCGTTTCATCGGCTCGCCGCCGATCAACCTGATCGAGGGTGAGAGCGACGGTGCGGGCGGCGTGCGGATCGATGGCGCGCGGCTGCCGATCGCGCAGGGTGTGGCGGGGGGAACGCGCGTCACCGTCGGCATCCGCCCGGAGGCGCTGCATCCTGCACCGCCGCGCCACGACGGACCGGTGCTGCGCGCGCGGCTGAAGCGGGCCGAGAACCTGGGTGCGGAGTGGCTGCTGCACGCGATCCTCCCTGACAGCGCCGGCACCGCGGTGGTTGCGCGCATCACCGCCGCCGAGCACGAGGCCGCGCAGCGTGCCGGGCTGATCGGGGAGGAGCTCGCGCTCGCCGTCAGCGCGTCCGGGATGCATCTGTTCGGCGCCGACGGCGCACGCATCGCCGTCCGCCGCCTCGCCGGAGCGGCGTGATGCGCCCGCGCTCGCCGCAGGCGCGAAGCGAGGCACGCTGGGGCGCGATCTTCGCGGCCCCGGCACTGCTGCTGATCCTCACGATCCTGCTCGCCCCCCTCGCGGTGCTGGTGGCGCTGTCCGTCACCGACTACCGGCTGGGCGCGATCACGGTGCGCCTGGTCGGGCTGGACAACTACGCAGCGCTGCTCGGCGACCCGGTTTTCCAGCGCAGCCTCCGCAACACCTTCCTCTACGTCGCCTTCGTGCTGCCGGCAGCCGTGTTCGGGGGCCTGGGCGTGGCGCTGCTGGTGCACGCGCGGATCCGGACGCGCACGGTCTACGAGGTCATCTACTTCCTTCCTGTCACCTCGACGCTGGTGGCGATGGCGACCGTCTGGCAGTTCATGCTGCACCCGACCCTCGGCCCGGTGACCCCCCTCTGGATGAATCTGGGATTCGGGCGGATCGACCTCCTGAACGATCCCGATCTCGCCCTCGGCACGCTGGCGCTGATCGGCCTCTGGCAGCTGATCGGCTTCAACATGGTGCTGTTCCTCGCCGGCCTCTCGGCGATCCCGCGCGAGCTCTACGAGGCGGCCGCGCTGGACGGCGCACGCCACGCGCCCGATCGCTTCCTGCGCGTCACCTGGCCGATGCTCGGCCCGACGACGATGTTCGTCACCGTGACCTCGACCGTGACCGCCTTCAAGGTGTTCGACACGGTGGTGGTGCTGACGCGCGGCGGCCCGCTGGGAGCGACCGAGACCCTGCTCTACATCCTCTATCTCGAGGGGTTCCAGTATTTCCGCATGGGCTATGCGGCGGCGATGACGGTGGTGCTGCTGGTGTTCCTCGCCGGGCTTTCGATCCTCCAGGCGCGGGTGATCGAGCGGAAGGTGCACTACGCATGAGCCCATCGCGCCTGATCGGACGGATCGCCGCGCACACCGTGCTCGCCGCCGGCGCGGTGGTCATGGCGGCGCCCTTCGTCTGGATGCTGCTCACCTCGATCCGCCCGCCCGAGGAGGTGTTCGGCGCGGTGTTCGATCCGATCCCCTCGCGCTTCGCCGGCTTCGAGAACTACGGCCAGGCTCTGACGGCGAGCAACCTGCCGCGCGCGATGCTGAACGGCGTGATCGTCTGCGGCGGCATCCTCGCGGTCCAGCTCATGACCGCGATCCCGGCCGCCTACGCGCTGGCGCGGCTCTCCTTCCGCGGCCGCGAGCTCCTGTTCGCGCTCGTGCTGTTCGGGCTGACGATCCCGATCCAGGTGCCGGCGCTGCCCCTCTACATCGCGTTCGCGAACCTGCGGCTGCTCGACACCTATTTCGCGCTGATGGCGCCGTTCTTCCTCACCGTGTTCGGCCTGTTCCTGTTCCGCCAGTTCTTCCGCACCTATCCGGAGGAAATCCTCCAGGCCGCGCGGCTCGACGGCATGGGGGAGTTCGAGATCGTCTGGCGCATCGCCGCACCCGCCGCTCTGCCGGCGATCGCGGCCTTCTCGGTCTTCTCGGTGGTCGCGCACTGGAACGACCTCTACTGGCCGCTGATCGTCATCACCTCGTCGGAGCGCGCGACCCCGGCGCTCGGCATCCTCGCCTTCCGCGACGCCGAGACGGGCGGCAACTACGGCGCGCTGATGGCGGCCGCATCGCTGATCACCGGGCCGATGATCGCAGGCTTCCTCGCAGCCCGCCGCGCCTTCGTGCGCGGCATCACCATGACCGGGGTCCGTTGACCGACCAGCCCAGAAGGGAGCGACACCGATGCTGACACGCAAGCAACTGTTGACGGGGACCGGGGCCGCCGCGCTCGCTGCCGCCATGCCGACAAGGCGCGCGGCGGCGCAGGCCCAGGTGACGCTGGACGTCGTGCATGCCTATCCCTCCTTCGCGCGGTTCTTCGCGCCGATCGCCGAGGAGTTCACCAAGGTGAACCCGAATATCCGCATCGCCTTCCGCCAGATCATCCCGAACTACGACGAACTCCATCAGTCGCTGCTGCGCGGCGCGCTGACCAACCAGCTCCCGGACGTGACCTTCTCCGGGTTCAACCGTCTGCCCGAGCTTGCGCGCACCCTCGCCGCGCGCAACCAGATCGTCGATCTCGGCCCGCTGATCGCGGCCGAGGGCGCGAACTGGGCGGCGGAGAACTTCAGCCCGCGCATGCTGGCGCTGGGCAAGGTCGACGACCGGCAGTTCGGCATGCCGTTCAACGCCTCCTCGCCGATCGCCTACTACAACCCCGAACTCGTCGCGCGCGCGGGCGGCAATCCGGACGCGTTCCCGGACTCGTGGGACGGGGTGATCGCGCTCGGCGCGCGCATCAAGCAGGCGGCACCGAACGCGATGGGCGTCTCCTACTACATCAACAGCTTCGATTCCGACTGGCTCTGGCAGGCGCTGGTGCAGCAGGGCGGCGGGCGGATGCTCTCGCCCGACGGCAAGACGGTCGCCTTCGGCGACGCAGCCGGGCTTGCGGCGGTGCGGCTCGCGCGGCGCTTCGTCACCGAGTGCGGCATGGAGCTGATCGGCGCGGATCAGAACCGCCAGCAATTCGCGACGGGAGGCATCGGCATCATCTTCGACAGCCCCGCCCGGCTCTCGGTGATCACCGGGCTGGTGGGCGGGCGGTTCCCGCTGCGCACGGCCCCCTTCCCGATCACCGACAAGCAGAAGGGAGGCGTGCCCACTGGCGGCAACGCGGCGGTGATCCTGGCACGCGACGAGGCGAAGCGGCGCGCGGCCTGGGAGTACGTGAAGTTCTCCGCGGGTCCGCTGGCGCAGAAGATCGCGGTCGAGATGACCGGCTATCTGCCGACCAACCGGCGTGCGCTCGGTCCCGAGTATCTCGGAGCGTTCTACGAGAAGAACCCGAATGCGCGCTCGGCTGCGCTGCAGGCCGACCGGTCGCTGCCGTGGGAGGACTACGGTGCGAACGGCCCGCGCATCCATCGCGCACAGCAGGAGATCTTGACCTCGATCATGCGCGGCGACCTCACGCCCGAGGCGGGGCTCGCGCGTCTGGTGGAGCAGACGACGGCGCTGATGCGCGCAGCCTAGCCTCGGCCCGACACGGCGCGCGCAAGCGCGCCGATGTCGGGCGCGGCATCGAGGGTCTCGACCGCGCCGACCAGCGCGGCAAGGTCGAGGCACGGCGGGCGTGCGGCCGCAAGGCACGCCGACGCCTTGGCGAACTGCGCCTCGCGCGAGAGCGGGTTCGCGGGGCTGCCGAGCGTGTGCTCGACCGTGACGCGCGCAGTCGTGCCGTGCGCCACCTCCACCGTCTGCGGCACGACCGCGTTCGGATCGGGGTTGCCATCCTCGATCAGCCGCACGCGGGCCGCCAGCGCGAGCGTCTCAGGGTCGGCCAGCCGCGCGGGCGTGAAGTCGGCGAGGCCGACCGTGCCGAAGCGCAGCGTGGTCGCGGCGACGAAGGGCAGGCAGAGCCGTGCATAGCTCGGCGTCAGGTCGTCACGGAGCGGGCGGCCGACCAGACGCATCGCCAGCGGCGGCAGATGCAGGCGGATCTCGCGCACGGAAGCCGGATCGATGGTCTCGCGCGCGCGCAGTCGTTGCAGCCCGTCGATCACCGGATGCGTCAGCCGCCCCGAGGGGAAGGGCTTGTGCGACAGCGCCTGCACCTGCCAGGTGCTCCCGAGGGTGGCGAGCGCGGGCGCGAGATCGTGCTCCGGCTCCGTCATCGCCAGGAAGCCGGAGCGGCCGGTGAGCCACGCCTCCGGTCCGTGCACGCCCGCCGCGGCGAGGTCTGCCGCACGCAGCCCCGCGGCAGCGGCGAAGCCCATCTGCACCGCAAGCGCGATCGACCCCTCGTGGTGCGCCTGCATCGTTCCGGGAATCTGCCCCAGCAGCAGGCCGGCACCGGCCGAGCCGGTCGCCAGGTCGAAGCCGCGCAGCCGCGCCACCGCACCATAGGCGCCGAACATCCCCGCCGTCGCCGGACGGAAGAACCGCATCGTGCCGCGCGACGCCGCACCGACCGTGCAGGCGAGCTCGAGCCCGAACACCACGGCCGAGACGAACCGGAACCCGCCGACCGTCCCCTGCCGTTCCGCCTCGGCGAAAGCGGCGGCGAGCGTGGGCGTCATCGCGTGCACCACCGCCGCCTCGTGGATCGCGTCGAACTCCAGCGCGTGGGCCTGGAACGCGTTGACGAAGGCTGCCTGCGCCGTGGGTAGGCGCGTACCCTGCCCCCAGACCGTCGCCTCCGACCCCGTGCCCCAGCGCGAGGCTGCGGCGACGATCGCCGGCTGCTTCTCATGTCCCGTGCCGGCGACCCCGACCGCAAGCGTATCCAGCACGAACACGCGCGCGGCCGCGCGGGCCGCCGGCGGGATCGCATCGTCCGGCGTCTCCAGCACGTGACGCAGCAGCGCGCGCTCGGCATCCGGCGTCATGCGGCGATGCTGGCTATGCGCAGCGCGGCGGTCAATCGGCGCGCCGGGTTGCAGACCGCGCCACGCCGTCGGACACTCGCCCTCGTACCCACGACCGCGCAGGCCCGCCCGCTCCATGACCGCCACGCACGACCCGATCGAGTTCGAGCTCTTCCGCAACGCGATCTTCTCGATCGCAGACGAGATGGCACTGACCGTGTTCCGCACCACCTATTCGGGCGTGCTGAAGGACAACATGGACTACTCGACCGCCCTCGCCGATGCGGACGGACGGCTGGTCGCGCAGGGACTGACGCTGCCCGGACATCTCGGCTCGATCCCGACGGCACTTGCGAGCGTCATGCGCCACTTCGGCGATTCGATGAACGAGGGCGACATCTACTGCCTGAACGACCCCTTCGACGGCGGCATGCACCTGCCCGACATCTTCGTCTTCAAGCCGCTCTACCACCAGGGCAGGCGGATGGCCTTCGCCGCGACGGTCTGCCACCACACGGACGTGGGCGGGCGCGTGGCGGGCTCGAACGCCTCGGACTCCACCGAGATCTACGCCGAGGGGCTGCGCATCCCGCCGCTCAAGCTCTACGACCGTGGTGTGCGCAACGAGACGCTGATGGCCATCATCGAGCGCAACGTGCGGCTTCCCGTGCGGCTGTTCGGCGACCTGCGCGCGCAGCTCGCCGCCTGCCACATCGCCGAGACGCAGCTCGCCGAGCTGATCGCGCGCTACGGCGTGGAGAAGGTCGGCTTGTACATGGAGGAGGTGATCGACTACGCCGAGCGCCTGACGCGCGCGGCGCTGGCCGAGCTGCCCGACGGGGAGTGGTCCTTCGAGGACTGGATCGACGACGACGGCGTGGATGTCGGCAAGCCGATCCGCCTGTTCGTGACGCTGAGGAAGCGGGGCGGCCACATGGTGGTGGACTGGACCGGCACGAGCCCGCAGGTGAAGGGCGCCATCAACAACACGCTCTCCTTCACCAAGGCCGCCTCCTATACCGCCGTGCGGTCGGTGCTGCCCGCCGGCATCCCGAACAACGAGGGCGTGTTCCGCGCGATCGAGGTGATCTGCCCGCCCGGCACGGTCGGCAACGCCGTGCTGCCGGCGGCCTGCGCCGCGCGCGGGCTGACGGGGTTCCGCATGACGGACTGCGTCTTCGGCGCGCTCGCGATGATGCTGCCCGACCGCGTCTTCGCCGCCGGCGACGGCGGCAATACCGGCATCTCGATCGGTGGCTGGACGGCCGACCGCAGGCCGTTCATCTATGTCGACTTCACCTGCGGCGCCTGGGGTGCCCGGCCCTGGGCCGATGGGCTCGACGGCAACAGCCACATATTCGCCAACATGGCCTCCCACTCGGTCGAGGTGACGGAGGTCGAGCAGCCGATCCAGATCCTCGCCTACGAGTTCGTGCCGGACAGGGCCGGGGCGGGGAAGTTCCGCGGCGGCGTGCCGTTCCGCCGCGACTACCGTTTCCTGGAGGAGGAGGGGACGCTGCAGGTCCGCTCCGACCGGCGCACCCATCGTCCCTTCGGCCTCTACGGCGGCAGCCCCGGCGCGCCGTCCGAGAACGTGTTGAACCCCGACACCGAGAACCGTCCCCTGCCCTCGAAGTTCACCATGACGATCCGTCACGGCGAGGTGTTCCGCCACGTGCTCGCCGGCGGCGGCGGCTGGGGCGATCCGCTCGAGCGCGATCCGGCGCGGGTGCTGCGCGACGTCCGCAACGAACTGCTCTCGGTCGCGAAGGCTGCCGCCGAGTACGGCGTCGTGATCGACGCTGGCGCCGTGGACCCGGCGGCGACGGAACGCCTGCGTGCCGAGCTCCGCGCGCGGCGCGGCTGGCGCGAGGTGCCGACGGTGCAGCGCACCGATCCGCTGCCGCAGGCCGCGGAGTAGCGCCGATGGCAACGACCTGGCGCGTGGGTGTCGATATCGGCGGCACGTTCACGGACATCGTGCTGCTCGGATCGGACGGCACGGTGCACACACGCAAGATCTCATCGAGCGTGGACGACTACGCACGCGCGATCGTCGATGGTCTGGCCGCGCTGCTTGCCGAGACCGGCATCGCCGGCCATGCGATCGCGGAGGTCCGTCACGGCACCACGGTGGCCTCGAACGCGATCCTCGAGCACAAGGGCGCCCGCACCGCACTGATCACCACCAGGGGCTTCCGCGACGTGCTCGAGATCCGCACGCTGCGCATGCCCAGGCTCTACGACATCGCCTGGGACAAGCCGCCGCCACTGGTGGAGCGCCGACTGCGCCGCGTCGTCGACGAGCGGATCGACGCACGCGGCCGGGTCGAACGGCCGCTGGATCCCGTGGCGGCCGAGGCGGTGGTGCGCGCGCTCCTCGACGAGGGCATCGAGGCGATCGCGATCTGCCTGCTGCACGCCTACGCCAACCCGGCGCATGAGACGCTGCTTGCCGGCATCGTGCGCCGCCTCGCGCCGGACCTGCCGCTCTCCGTCTCGTCCGAGGTGCTGCCCGAGATCAAGGAGTACGAACGCACCTCGACCACCGTGATCAACGCCTACGTCATGCCGGTGGTCGCGCGCTACCTGCGGCGGCTGCGCAGCGGGCTCGACCGCGCGGGCGTGCCGGCGCGGCTCTCGCTGATGCAGTCGAACGGCGGACTGATGGCAGCGGAGGCCGCGGCCGCGCGGCCGATGCACATCATCGAATCCGGCCCCGCCGGTGGTGTCATCGGCGCGCAGGCGGTCGCGCGCATCCACGGCCTCTCCGACATCATCACCTTCGACATGGGCGGCACCACCGCCAAGGCCGCGACCATCGAGAGCGGGGTGGTGGCACGCGCGGCGGAGTACTCGGTCGGAGCCGGGATCATGGTCGGCTCGCGGCTGCTCACCGGCGCCGGTTACCTGCTGAAGGTGCCGGCGATCGATCTGGCCGAGGTCGGCGCCGGCGGCGGGTCGCTCGTGCGCGTCGATGCCGCAGGGGCGCTGAAGGTCGGGCCCGAGAGCGCCGGGGCCGTGCCCGGCCCGGTCTGTTACGATTCAGGCGGCACCGAGCCGACCATCACCGACGCCAACGTCATCCTCGGCTACCTCAATCCATGCCACCTGGTCGGCGGCGCGGTGAAGCTCAACGCGGACAAGGCGCGTGCGGTGTTCGAGCGCAGGGTTGCCGCTCCGCTCGGGCTCGACCTCGCGCGCGCCGCACACGGGGCGCATCTGATCGCGGCCTCGAACATGATCCGCGCGATCCGAGCCGTCTCGTCGGAGCGTGGGCGGGACCCGCGACGTTTCGCGCTCTTCGCCTTCGGCGGCAACGGGCCGCTCTTCGCCTGCGGCATGGCCGAGGCGCTCGGGATGCGGCGCGTGATCGTGCCGCCGTCGCCCGGCCTGTTCTCGTCCTTCGGCCTGCTCTATGCCGAGACCGAACACCACTATGCGCGCAGCTTCCGCTGCCTGACGCGCGCGCTCGACCTTGCGGCACTGAACGAGGCGTGGGAGTCTCTCGCTGACCAGGCGCTCCAGCAGCTCGCGGCCGAAGGGTTCCGTGGCGAGGCGGCACGACTGGAGCGCACTGCCGCGCTCCACTATCACGGCCAGAGCTTCGAGCTTGCCGTGCCCGCCCCCGATGGCAGGATCGACGCGGCAGGTGTGCGCGCGCTCGAGGAGGCGTTCGGCGCCGAGCACGAACGCACCTACGGCCATCGCGCCGGTGCGGACGAGCCGGTCGAGCTCGTCTCGATCCAGGTGGTCGGGCGCGGGATCAGGCGGGACTTCACGCTGCCGGAGCGCACATCGACATGCCGCAGGGAGGCGGCGATCCCGCAGCGACGCGCCTATTTCGGCCCGGCCTCCGGCTGGATCGAGACCCCGGTGCTGCGCCGTGGCGACCTCGCCCAAGGCGCGGACGGACCGCTGATCGTCGAGGAATATGACGCGACCTGCCTCGTGCTGCCGGGCTGGCGAGCGCGGATCGACGAGGGCGCGAACATCGTGATCGATCGATAGGTTCACCCCCGCGCCGTGCGCGGCAACCAGAGTGCGAGGTCGGGCCACAGGATCAAGAGCGCGATCATCATCACCAGCGTCAGCACGAACGGCGCCGCTCCGATGATCACGTCGTCGATCCGGCCACGTGGCCTGAGCCCCTGAACCACGTAGAGGTTGATGCCGACCGGCGGCGTGATCATCGCCGTCTCGAGCAGCAGTACCACCAGCACGCCCAGCCAGACAGGATCGAATCCGGCGCGGATCAGCAGCGGGATGATGATCGGCACCGTCGCGACCATCATCGACAGCGTCTCCATGAACATGCCGAGCACGAGGTAGAAGCCGATCACCACCAGCAGCAGCTCGAGCGGCGCAAGGCCGAGGGAGAGGATGAAGCGGTTCACCAGAGCCGTCAGCCCGATCGAGGTGATCACGAAGTTGAGGAAGTAGGCCGCGACCAGGATCGCCATGATCATGGCGGTGGTGCGCATCGTGCCTTCCAGCGCCTCGCGCAGCACCCGCCATGTGAGCCGGCGACGCCAGGCGGCGACCGCGAGCGCCGCGAGCACGCCGAGCGCGGCCGCCTCGGTCGCCGTCGCGAGCCCTGCATAGATCGAGCCGACGACCGCGAAGAAGATCAGCATCGGGGGAATCAGATCGGGCAGCGAACGCCACCGTCCCTGCCAGCTCGTCGACATGCGCTCGCCAGCCAGTGTGGGTCGGAACAGGCACACCACCAGCACCGTCAGGCTGAAGAGCGAGGCGAGGATGATGCCCGGAACGACCCCGGCGAGATAGAGCTGCGGGATCGAGGTCTCGGTCAGCACGCCGTAGACGATCATGTTGATCGAGGGCGGGATCAGGATGCCGAGCGTGCCGCCGGCGGCGATCGTCCCGAGGAACAGCCGCTCGCTGTAGCCACGCCGCTCCATCTCGCCGAGCGCCACGGTGCCGATGGTCGCGGCCGTCGCCACGCTCGACCCGGAGGTGGCGGCGAACAGCGCGCAGGCGGCGATGTTGGCGTGCATCAGCCCACCCGGCAGCCAGGGGACCCACTGCACGAGCGCGGCATACATCCGCTCCGCCGTGCCCGAGCGCAGCAGGATCTCGCCCAGCAGCACGAAGAACGGGATCGCGACCAGCAGGAACGAGTTGGACGTCGACCAGGCGAGCTCGCCCATCGCGAGCGAGAGCGGAAAGCGGGCGTAGATCTGCTCGAGCGCCAGACCGAGAACGCCGAGCGCGGCCGCGACCGGCACCGCCGCCGCCAGCAGCGCCAGCAGGATGGCGATCGTCGTGACGATCACCGCTCGGCGATCCGTGCCTCGGCCGCGCGCATCTCCTCGGCCACCTCCTCGGCGCTGGAGCGGGTGCCGATCAACGCGCTGACGCCGGCGAGATCCCCGCGCAGCAGCCGCGCCAGCACCACCAGGACAAGCGCGAAGGCGATCGCGACGAACAGGCCGAGGCCGATCAGCCAGAGCGCCTGGGGCACGATCAGCGGTGTCTCCAGGGCCGACTGGCTGCGCGACGACGAGGTCCAGGACTGCTCGAACACGCCAATGCCGTGCCAGAACACCAGCGCGAAGAATCCGAGGAACAGCGAGAGACCCACGAGATCGAGCGCGACCCGCACCGGTATCGGCGCCAGGAGATAGAGCGAATCGATACGGATATGCGCACGGTCGAGCAGTGCCGCCGCGAGCCCCCAGGCCACGCCGATCGCGAGCGCGTAGCCCGCAAGCTCGTCCGCGCCGCCGATCGAGACCACGAGAACCTTGCGCAGGAACACATCAAGGCCGATCAGGATCGCGGCGAGCAGGATGAGCGCGCCACCGAACCAGAGCCCGAACCGGGCCACCGCCGCGGCAGCCGACATCAGCACGCTCATCCGGTCCCTTCCTCCGGCCGGAGGGCTCCGGCGCGGAGCGACACCGCGCCGGAGCCCGGGCCGCTCACGGGAGCGGCGCCGTCAGGCCGAGCACCTTGCCGACAGTGTCGTTCCACTCGCGCGTGCACTCCGCCCCGCAGCGCTTGGCCCAGTTCGCGAGCACGGCCGTCTCGACAAGCCGCTTGTGCACGGCCGCCTCCTCGGGCTTCACCGGCACGAGCGTCATGTTCGCGAGGCGGCCCATGGTGCAGGGCGGACGGTTGAAGTTGCAGTTGTCCGCCTGGGCATCCGCCGCCTTCAGCGTCTGCCACATCTTGTCCTCGTAGGCCTTCACCTGCTCGAGCAGGAACTGCTGCACACGCGGCTCCAGCCGGTTCCAGGTGGTCAGGTTGACCGCGAGGACATTGATGCTCCAGCCGAGCGACATCGGATAGATGGATTTCGAGACCTCGGGCCAGCGCGCAGTGTTGCCGGAGAGGCTGCCGGTCACCGCACAGTCGACCACGCCGTTGTTCAGCGCCGGCACGACCTCGGCGAAGGCCATGCTGACGGCGGTCGCGCCCACGCCCTGGAGGAAGTCGCGCATGGTGTTGTTGAAGACGCGGATCTTCTTGCCGCGCAGGTCGGCGAGCCCGCCGATCACCTCGCGGCACCAGAACACTTGCGGCGGGTTGCCGCCGAAGGCGAGCAGCTTGGCGTTCCAGTTCCGCTGCATCTGGCGGTCGATCACCGGCCGCCACGCCTCGCAGGCCGCGCGCGCCTTGTCGGCGTCGAGCGTCAGCCCCGCGAGGTCGCAGCCCTCGAAGCGCGGGTCGTCGCCTGCCATCTTCGAGATGTCCATGCCCGCGAAATCCATCACGCCGAGACGCAGCAGACGCAGCATGGTCTTGTCATCGATGCCCATCTGGTCGAGCGGCGTGATGTCGGCGGTGATCCGGCCGTTCGAGGCGCGCGGGATCGTCTCGCGCCAGAACGGCACCTCGTCCATGGTCGAGGCGACGGTCGGGCTGTTCAGCCCGATCACCTTGAAGTGGTGCCGCGGCAGATCCTGGGCCGCCGCGCCGAAAGGCTGAAGCCAGAGCGCGGCGACCGCCACGCCCAACAGGTTGCGCATCCTCATGCGAGCCTCCCCTTCGACCGAGATCGTCCGAGGCGGCAAGACGTCAGGCCGTTCAGCCGATCTGCGGGGGCATGAATGGTGACACCGCTTCGGTGCGGACGGCAAGACGTCAGGCGATCTCGCGCTCCTCGCGCAGCGCCCGGATCGCCCCGCGGAACGCCTCGACCGTCCGTTCCAGGTCGTCCTCGCCATGCACCGCCGAAGCCGGCCCGCCCGGCCAGGGCGCGAGATCCACACCGCGCGTGCGCATCGCCAGCAGAAGCTTCGTCACCGTCTGGTTGCCGCGCGGGATCTTGAGATCGGCGTAGCCCATCGCAAGGGGATCGAAGCTGCGCGGGCCGATCGCCAGCCCGTTCGGGTTGACGAACACATGCACGCCGGTGTGGGAGCCGTAGACCGCCCAGGCCACGCCCTCCTGCTCGATGACGTCGTTCAGCGCGGCGCGCAGCCGTGCGGCATAGGCGTGGGTGCGCGCGATCGCATCCGTGTCACGGATGATCTCCAGCGTCGCGATCCCGGCTGCCGCCGAGAGCGGATTGGCGTTGTAGGTGCCCTGATGCGGGATCTTCTCGACGCCGCGCGCGGCTGCTCGTTCGGGGTCGAGGAGTTCGAGGAGGTCGCGCCGCCCGACAACTGCGCCGCCCGGCAGCCCGCCGGCGAGGATCTTGGCGAGCGTCGTCAGGTCCGGGCGGATGCCGAGCGCCTCCTGCGCGCCGCCGCGCGCGACGCGGAAGCCGGTCACCACCTCGTCGAACACCAGCACGATGCCGCGCCGCGCGGTCTCCTCGCGCAGACGGCGCACGAAGTCCGGGCGCAGCGGCACCTGACCGTAGCTCGACCCGGTGGGCTCGAGGATCGCCGCGGCGATGTCCGCACCCTGCTCCTCGAGGAGCGCGGCGAGGCCGGCCTCGTCGTTCGGATCGACGAACACGACATTCTCGGCCAGTGCCGTGAGCACGCCCGGCGTCGGCGTGCCGTCGTAATGGTTGGTCACGCCGAAGGCCATATGGTCGTGCCAGCCGTGGAAGTGCCCCCGCAGGCGCAGGAGCTTCCTCCGCCCGGTCGCGGCGCGGGCAAGGCGCAGCGCCATCAGCGTCGCCTCGGTGCCGGAGCTCGTGAAGCGCACCATCTCCGCGCTCGGCACAAGCTCCTGGATCAGTTCGGCCCAGCGGTTCTCCAGCGCATGGTTGGCGCCGTAATGCGTGCCGCGCGCAAGCTGCTCGGTCACGCGCGCGGTCACGGCCGGGTGGGCATGGCCGAGGATCAGCGCACCGTGGCCGCCCGCGTAATCGACGTACTCGTTGCCGTCGACATCCCACTTGCGCGCGCCCTGCGCGCGCACGATCGCCAGCGGATGCGGCCGCACGTAGCGCGAATCGTGCGTAACACCGCCGGGGAACAGGCGCCGGGCGGCAGCATAGTTCGCCGCACTGCCGGGCGTGCGCGCGATGAAGGCAGCGACGATCGGGGAGTTGGTGGGCGGCATGGCGTTCATCAGCACGCTCCCTCGGAAAGACGGGAGCGTGGCGCGGGGTGACACACTTGTCCACCCGGCCCACCGCGGAAGCGGCCGCCGTCGTCCCATGAGCCCGCGAACGGTTCGTCGGCGTATGCCAGCGCCGGAAGCGGGCGTCCGCCGGGCAGGCCCGGAGGCCGTGCTCCACGGCCCCGGTCCCTCGCCTGTCGGTGTGGCCAGTGGTCCGATCGCGCCGCCGACCGCGCGGCGGACCGCGTGACGCGCCAGGCCGCCCTCAGTCCACCCGCGCGCCGGAACGCTTCACCACCTCGGCCCAGATGCCGAGATCGCGCTCGAGCATGGCCCGCGCCTCGGCCGAGCCCTGGCCCATCGGGCTCATCCCGAGGCTCTCCACCCAGGCGACGAACTCGGGTTCGCTGATGATCCTGCGGATCTCCTGCTCGAGCCGGGCGACGATCGGTGCCGGGGTCCTGGCAGGGGCGGCGAAGAGATACCAGGTGGTGGTCGAGAAGCCCGGCAGGTTGCAGGCCTCGGCCATGGTCGGCACGTCCGGGAAGGCCTTCACCCGCTCCTTGCTGGTGACACCGAGCAGGCGCACCTGGCCCTGCTGCGCCGGACCCACGAGTGCCGGCGTCTGGTGCAGGAAGATGTCGACCTCGCCGCCGAGCAGCGCCGTCATCGCGAAGGGGCTGCCGCGATAGGGCACGTGCACGATGTCGATCCCGGCAGCGTTCGCGAACTGCGCGCCGGCGAGATGCGTCGAGGCGCCGTTGCCGGTCGAGGCATAGTTCAGCTTGCCCGGGTTCGCCTTTGCCGTCTCGATCACCGCGCGGCAGCTCGTGAGGTTCGGCCGCTGGCTCGGCGCGACCGTCAACGCGTTCGGCACGTCGGCGAGCGCGATGATCGGCACGAAGTCCTTCATCGTGTCGACCGGCATGCGGGCGTAGAGCGCGGGGTTGATCGCCAGCATCGCCGAGGTGGCCATCATGATGGTGTGCCCGTCCGGCTCGGCCTTCGCGACATGATCCATGGCGATGTTGCCGCCGGCGCCGACGCGGTTGTCGACGATCACCGGCACGCCGAGCGCGCGCGACAGCGGCTCGGCCACCTTGCGGCTGTAGATGTCGGTGCCGGCGCCGTTCGGGAACCCGCCGATGATCGTCACCGGCTTGCCGGCGATCGGGAAGTGCTGCGCAAGCACGGGGCTGGCGGCAAGCCCGGCAAGCGCGAGGCCGAGGGCGAGGCGGCGCGAGACTGTCATCGAGGGGTCTCCCAGCACTGGATGGAGCGGGTATTGTCCCGGTCCTGCGCTGGCTTGCAACCGAAGGTTTGCCGATGACCGTGCCGATGACGCGCTCCCCCGAACCGATGCTCGCCCGCGGCGGCAAGGCCGTCTACGGCGTGCCGCTCGGCATCCTGATGCTGGAGGCACGCTTCCCGCGCATCCCGGGCGACATGGGCAACGGCACGACCTGGCCGTTCCCGGTGATGTACCGCGTCGTGCGGGGAGCAACCCCGGAGCGCGTGGTGCTGGAGGGCGCGCGCGGCCTGTTCGACGACTTCCTGCGCGCGGCGGAGGAACTCGTGTCGCTCGGCTGCGAGGGGATCACCACCAATTGCGGCTTCCTGAGCCTGTTCCAGGCCGAGCTCGCCGCGCGGCTGAAGGTGCCGGTCGCGACATCGAGCCTGATGCAGGTGCCGATGGTGCAGGCGATGCTGCCGCCCGGCAGGCGCGTCGGCGTGGTGACGGTGTCGGCGCAGTCGCTGACGCCCGCCCATCTCGTCGCCGCAGGCTGCCCGCCGGATCTGCCCTTCGTCGGCACGGAGAACGGACGCGAGTTCTTCCGGGTGCTGATCAAGGCCGAGAAGGACGACATGGACGTGGCGCTCGCGCGCGAGGACATTCTCGATGCGGGCCGCGACCTGGTCGCGCGCCATCCCGAGGTCGGGGCGATCGTGCTCGAATGCACGAACATGCCGCCCTATGCGGCGGCGCTCGGCGAGGCGGTCGGGCTGCCGGTGTTCGACATCGTGAGCTTCATCACCTGGTTCCATGCCGGTCTCAGGCCGCGCCGCTTCGATCGCGGCTGATCAGCGCGAGCAGGCTGCCCCGCCGAGCACGCAGAACCGCGCGCAGTGCGGGTGGTTGAGCGGAACCGGACGGGATGCCTCGGCAAGGGTCGCGCCGAGTTCGAACTGCGGATCGTAGGGCAGCAGCGTGCAGGCAACCACGGTGGGGGCCGCCGCACCCTTGCGCTTCACCACCATGCGCGACGAGGCGCACATCACGCTCCTGGGGCTCTTGCCCAGGATGCCCCAGCAGGCTTCGGTGATCTCGGGCACATCCGCGCTGTCGTCCATCTCCGGGAACAGCATCAGCGCGACCGGATCGGCGGGATCGATCGGGATCGCATGGCGGGCGAACAGGGCGGCGAAGCCCGCGCGCAGGGTCGATTCGTCCTCGCCGCCGAACGCCGCCCGGCCGGCGACATGCACCATGAAGCCCTCGCGCGCGAGCCAGATCAGGCCATCGAGCGCCTTCGCGAACGCCCCTTCGCCGCGCTCGACATCGTGATGCGCGGCTTCGTAGTGGTCGAGGCTGACGCGCAGCACCAGCCGGTCGGTGCCGAAGCGGTCGCGGAGCGCCAGCAGCGCGCGCGCCTTCTGCCGCAGCGGCGCCATGGCGTTGGTCAGCACGATCGCACGGTAGCGCGCCGGACGCGCCAGGACGTCGGCCAGCATCGCCGGCAGGTCGCGGTTCATGAACGGCTCGCCGCCCGTGAAGCCGACATCCTCGAGCGGCAGCCCGGCCGCCTCCGCCTGGTCGAGATAACCCGCCACCTCGGCCGCCGTCAGATAGACCAGCGCGTCGTTGGTCGGGCTGCTCTCGATGTAGCAGTTGCGGCAGGCGATGTTGCACAGCGTGCCGGTGTTGAACCAGAGCGTCCGCAGGCCCGCGAGCGCGACGGCCGCGCGCGCCTCGCCCTTCGCGGTGACGCGCGGGTCGCGGAACTTCGCCGGATCAAGGCGTGCGGGAATACGGGGGCTTCGGGTGGACACGCTCTCACTCTCCTGGCGCGCGCGAGGGCCGAACCATCCCTGCAGTTCGGCCGTGGCCGGTCACAGGTTACGTCGATCGTCTCCGGGGGGTGCGGGATCGGCCGGCCGAACGAGCCGCAGTGCATCCGTCCAGAGCTGGCGGATCACGACCTCATCCTCGCTTGCGGCCGGGACGAACGCCCGGTGCGCAGGGAGGGGATACCGATGCACCTTCGCACGAGCCTGAGGGCCGTCGCTGCGGCGGCACTTGCCGTGGGCTGTGTCAAGCCGCCCGAAGCGATCACGCCGCAGTATGTGAGCCACATCCAGTACCAGTCGTTGACCTGCGAGCAGATCGCCGAGGAGCATGCACGTCTCTCCGCCAGGCTCACCGAGCTCTCCACGCTTCAGCAGGAGAACGCGAACACCGATGCGGCCCTCTTCACGGTCGGGATGCTGCTGTTCTGGCCAGCCCTGCTCGCGATGCCGGCGACCGTTGACCGCAAGGGCGAGATCGCCCGGCTGAAGGGCGAGCAGGAGGCGTTGGACCGCGTCGCGCTCCGCAAGGGGTGCCTGATCGGGCAACCGGACGCTGACACGGCGGCTACGGGAACGGGCATCGGCGCGGCGCCATGAACGCCGCCCGGACCCGGCGCGCCGCCGCGCGCAGCGGGCGGCCCTCGATGGCCTCGACGGGGTCGTTCACCGGCCCACGGCTGGCATGAAGCCATGGACGGTGGTCGGACCGACAAAGGCCGGAGCCCGCGCGTTTCCGCTCCATCGACAGCGCCGTCGCCTGCATCGTGCCGCCAAGCCCGGCCATCGCCTCGCACAGGCGGCGCTCGCCGGCGACCGGCGAGCCCCGTTCGTGGTCGTGCCCGGCGACGGAAAGCGGGTCCTCGCCGCACCATCAGCAGCGTTGGCCGGTGCTCATCGGAACCGCGCCGCACTGTAGGGGGCGGGGTCGATCACCGGCGCGCGTCCGGCCAGCAGGTCGGCGACGAGCGCGGCCGTCTTCGGCGCCGAGGCAAGCCCGACATGGCCGTGGCCGAAGGCGTGGATCACGTCCGCGCAGCCGCTCGCCGGACCGATCACCGGCAGCCCGTCGGCGATCGACGGCCGGTGCCCCATCCAGAGCGAGAGCCGCTCGGCCGGCAGGTCGCGCGGCAGGCCCGGCAACAGCCTGAGCGCGAGCTGCTTCAGCACCTCGGCGCGGCGCCAGTCCGGCTCCGCCTCGAGCGAGGCGAGCTCCACCTGCCCGGCGACGCGCAAGCCCTGCGCGGTCGGCGTCAGGGGCGTGCGCGCATCGCCGATCATCACCGGCGTGCGCACGGTGACCTCCGGGTCGCGGATCACGACGTGGTAGCCGCGCTCGCTCTCGAGCGGCACGCGGTCGCCGAGCGCGGCGGCGAGCGGCTTGCCGTGCGCGCCGGTCGCGATCACCGCACGGTCGGCCGCGATCTCGCCGGCGTCGCTCCGCACGGCGCGCAGTCGACCGCGCTCGACCACGAACCCCGTCGCTCGGCCGCGCACCAGCGTGGCACCGCGTGCCGCCGCCGCCGCGACATAAGCGGCGACCAGCGCGCCTGGATCGCGCACGTGGGCGGCGTCCTCGATCAGCAGCGCGAAGGTGTAGTCGCGCGACAGTGCCGGCTCGCGCTGGTGCAGCTCCTCGGCCGAGAGCTCGATCCAGCGGATGCCGGCCTCGCGCCGGAGCCGCCAGCCGAGCGCATCCGCATCGAACGCCGCGCGGTCGCGCCAGGCGTAAAGGTGGCCGGCGCGCGCGATCAGCGACGCGGCACCCGCCTCCGCCGCGAGCGCCTCGTGGCGCGCGACGGCATCGACCAGCAGCGCGGCGAGGGCGCGGCTGGTGCGCTCGAGCTTCGCTACGGTGGCATTGGCGCGCAGGAACACCGCGAGCCACGGCGCGAGCCGGGGCAGATGGCGCCAGCGGATGGTCAGCGGCCCGAGCGGATCGGCGAGAAACCCGGGCACCTTCCTCCAGATCCCCGGCACGCCCATCGGCACCACGCTCTCAGGGCTGATCCAGCAGGCGTTGCCGTAGCTCGCGGCCTGCGGCCCGCCCGGCTCGCCGGGTTCGAGGATCGTCACGCGGTGCCCCTCGCGCGCGAGCGTCAGCGCGGTCGCCGCGCCGACCGCGCCGGCGCCGATCACCACCACATGGTCGGGCATCGCCTTCAGTCCTCGACGTCGGGGGCGGGCGCCCCGGTCGGCCCGCACCCTAGCGCCCCGGCGCCGCGCCGCAAGCCGCTCAGCGCAGCTCCAGCGTGCCGGCCTCGTTCAGCGACACGTGCGCCGAGACTCCACGGAAGCCGATGCCTGCAATGCGCGCCATGATCTCGCTCTCCCGCCCGATCAGGCCGGCAGCGACGCGGCGGCAGACGATGCTGGTGACGGCGACATCCCGCCCGAAGGTGGTGATCAGCACCTCCAGCCGTTCCCGCCGCTGGCAGCCGCCGGTCCGTGTGCGGCGGAAGCGGCGGATCGCCTCCCTGTCCGCCAGGATCTCGCCACCCCGAAGCGGATCGTGCGCGGATCGTCCCAGAGCAGCGCCTCGAGCGCGGGGATGTCGTTGCTCATCAGCGCCGTCTCGTCCCGGTCGAGCACCGCGCGCGCCTCTGCCACCGCCTCGGGGATGTCGATCTCCATGGGCTTCACCTCCTCTGTCCTGCGGGTCAGAGTGCGCGGGATCGACAGGCATGGGAGAGGCGGAGTGACGGAGATCCACCGCATGAGCGCGGCCGACCTGGCCGAGGCGTACCGGACGAGGCGGCTGTCGCCGGTGGAGGTGATGGAGGCGACGCTGGCGCGCGCCGCCCTGGTGCAGCAGGCGCTCTGCCCCTTCCGCCTGCTCGACGAGGCGGGCGCGCGCGAGGCCGCGTCCGCGAGCGAGGCCCGCTGGGCCAAGCATGACCCGCTCTCGCCGCTCGACGGGGTGCCGCTCGCGATCAAGGACAACCATGCGGCGAGGGGGATGCCCAAGCAGTCGGGCAGCCGCACGCGCGAGCCCGTGGCGGAGCGCGAGGACGCGCCGATGGTCGCGCGGCTGCGCGAGGCCGGCTGCGTGATCTTCGCGCGCACCACCATGCCGGATCTCGGCTGGAAGGGTGTCAACGACTCGCCGCTGACGGGGGTGACGCGCAACCCCTGGAACCCCGAGCGCACGCCTGGCGGCTCCTCGGGCGGCGCGGCGGTGGCGGTGGCGACCGGCGTATGTCCGATCGCCACGGGCGGCGACGGCGGCGGATCGATCCGCATGCCTGCCGGTTTCACCGGCGTGTTCGGCATCAAGCCGACCACGGGGCGCGTTCCGGGCCTGTACGACTCGCCGGCGGGCGATCTGGTCGCGCCAGGACCGCTCTCGCGCAAGGTGGCCGATGCCGCGCTGGCGCTGGCCTGGATGGCCCGGCCCGATCCGCGCGACCCGATCGCCTCGGCCGTGCCGGCACCGCACTACCCCTCGGTGCTCGCGGAGGGGGTGAAGGGCCTGCGCGTCGCTGTCTCGTCAACCTTGGGCTTCGCGCCGCCGGTGGACGGCGCGCGGACGGCCGCGCTCGAGGGCGCAGCACGGGCGCTTGCCGCGGCCGGTGCCGCGGTGACATGGGAGGATCCGCCTCTCTGGAACGCGCGACCGGTGTTCGTCACCCTCTGGGAGGCGGCCTATGCCTCGGCGGTGATGACCACACCGGCCGAGCGCTTGACGCTGTTCGACCCCGGTCTGCTGGACGTCGCCCGGCGCGGTCTCGCCCTCTCGGCGGTCGCCGAGAAGCTCGCGCAGGCGGAACGGACGCGGTTCACCCACGCGATGATCGCGTTCCACCAGCGCTACGACCTGCTGCTGTGCCCGACCCTGCCGGTCGGCGCGTTCCGCGCCGGCCACGGCGTGAACACGCCGGATCCTGCGCAGTGGCCCGAGTGGTACGACTGGACGCCCTACACATGGCCGTTCAACCTGACGCGGCAGCCCTGCGCGAGCGTGCCGTGGGGGCTGGATGGCGAGGGGTTGCCGGTGGGAGTCCAGTTGATCGCGGCGCATTTCCGCGAGGACCTGGTGCTGCGCGGCAGCGCGGCACTCGAGGCGGCGCAGCCCATGGCGATGCCGGAGGACGAACTCTGGAAGAAATGAAGGGGGACCACGCTGGTCCCCCCTGCACAGGGCGTCGCTCCCGCTGGTTGGGACTGGGGCCCCGACCAACGGGAGGGGCCCTCTCATGGGATTGGGGGTGGGGGGACAAGGGCCAAGGGCCCTTGGCCCCCGTCACGTCCTATCCCGCCTTCGCGACCGCGCGCTTCGCCATCACGCCCACGAGATGCGCGCGGTACTCCTTGCTGGCATGGATGTCCCCGTTCAGCCCCTCCTGGTCGGTCCCTACACCCTCCAGCGCGTCCGGCGACCAGTTCCGCGCCAGCGCCTCCTCCATCGCATGATGGCGGAACACGCCGTTCGCGCCCGCGCCGGTGATCGCGACACGCACCCCCGCCGGCCCCTTGGCGACGAACACCCCCACCATGGCGTAGCGCGAGGCCGGATTGGGAAACTTCACATAGGCGGCCTTCTCGGGGATCGGGAACTCGACCGCGGTGACGATCTCGTCCGCGGCCAGGGCGGTCGAGAACATGCCGGTGAAGAAATCGTCCGCGGCGATCCTGCGCGTGTTGGTGTGCACGGTCGCCCCGAGCGCCAGCACTGCCGCCGGATAGTCGGCGGCCGGGTCGTGGTTGGCGATCGAGCCGCCGAGCGTGCCGCGGTTGCGCACCTGCGCATCGCCGATATGCGCGGCCATCTCGGCGAGCGCCGGGATCGCCTTCCTCACCTCGGCCGAGGAGGCGACGGCCGCGTGCGTGGTCATCGCCTTGATCGTGACAGCGCTGGCCGAGACCGAGATGCCGACGAGATCCTGGATACCCGAAAGATCGATGATCGCCGAGGGCCTGGCGAGCCGCTGCTTCAGCGTCGGGATCAGCGTCATCCCGCCCGACATCACCTTGGCGTCGGGATCGGCCGCGAGCAGCTTCACCGCGTCGGCGACCGAGGATGGGCGGTGATAGGCGAAATCGTACATCGGTCCTCTCCCCTCACTCGGCCGCCATGCGGGGCCGATTGGCGTTGATGATCTGCCAGAGCCTGTGCGGTGTCGCCGGCATGTCGAGGTGGCGCACGCCGTAGTCCTTCAGCGCATCGACCACCGCGCCGATCACCGCCGGAGGCGAGCCGATCGCGCCCACCTCGCCGCAGCCCTTGACGCCGAGCGGATTGTGGGTGCAGAGCGTGATCGCGGTGCCGACCGTGATGTTCGGCAGGTCGTCGGCGCGCGGCATGGTGTAGTCCATCATGCTGCCCGAGAGCAGCTGGCCGTCGGCATCGTAGACGCAGGTCTCGAGCAGCGCCTGGCCGATCCCCTGCGCGACACCGCCCTGGATCTGCCCCTCGACGATCATCGGGTTGATCACGCGGCCGACATCGTCCACGGCGGTGAAGTTCACGACCTCGACCACACCGGTATCGGGATCGATCTCCACCTCGCAGATGTGGCAGCCGCCCGGATAGGTGAAGTTCTTCGGATCGTAGAACGCCGTCTCCTCCAGACCGGGCTCAAGCTCCTCGATCGGGTAGTTGTGCGGCACGTAGGCCGCGAGGCTCACTTCAGCGAGCGTCTTGGCGCGGTCGGTGCCGGCGACCTGGAACTTGCCGTCCTTGAACTCAATGTCGTCGGCAGAGGCTTCCAGCAGATGAGCCGCGATGCGCTTGCCCTTGGCGATGATCTTCTCGGCCGCCTTCACCATCGCCGACCCGCCCACCGCGATCGAGCGGGACCCGTAGGTTCCCATGCCGAACGGGATCCGGGCGGTGTCGCCGTGCACGATCTCGACCTGGCTCATCGGCACGCCGAACTGGTCGGCGATGAGCTGGGCGAAGGTGGTCTCGTGGCCCTGGCCGTGACTGTGCGTGCCGGTGAACACGGTGATGCTGCCGGTCGGATTGACGCGGATGTTCGCGACCTCGTAGAGCCCCGCACGTGCACCGAGCGAGCCCACCACCGCCGAGGGCGCGATGCCGCACGCCTCGATATAGGTCGAGATGCCGATCCCCCGCAGCTTGCCGCGCCTCTTGGCCTCCGCCCGGCGCGCCTCGAACCCGGCCCAGTCGGCGGCCTTCAGGCAGGCGTCCAGGGTCGCGGTGTAGTCGCCGCTGTCGTACTGCAGCGCGACCGGGGTCTGGTAGGGGAAGGCGCTCGCGGGGATGAAGTTGCGGCGGCGGATCTCAACCCGGTCCATGCCCATCTCGAGGGCACAGATGTCGACCAGGCGCTCGAGCAGGAAGGTGGCCTCCGGCCGCCCCGCGCCGCGATACGCATCCACCGGCACCGAGTTGGTGAACACCGCCTTCACCTCGGCGTAGATCGCGGGCGTCGTGTACACGCCGGCCAGCAGCGTGGCGTAGAGATAGGTCGGCACGCAGGGCGCGAAGGTGGAGAGATAGGCGCCCATGTTGGCCTGGGTGCGCACGCGCAGGGCCAGGAACCTGCCGTCCCGGTCCAGCGCCATCTCGGCGACCGTGACGTGATCGCGCCCATGCGCGTCCGACATGAAGCTCTCGGCGCGGTCGGCCGTCCACTTCACCGGGCGCTTCAGCTTGCCCGCGGCCCAGGTGACGATCGCCTCCTCAGCGTAATGATAGATCTTGGAGCCGAACCCTCCGCCGACATCCGGGGCGACCACGCGGAGCTTGTGCTCCGGGATGTGCAGCACGAAGGCGCCCATCAGCAGGCGGATCACGTGCGGGTTCTGGCTCGTGGTGTAGAGCGTGTACTCGCCCGACATCGGGTCGAACTCGCCGACCGCGGCGCGCGGCTCCATCGCGTTCGGGATCAGGCGGTTGTTGACGAGTTCGAGCCTCGCCACCTTGTGCGCCTTGGCGAAGGCGGCATCGACGGCGTCCTTGTCGCCGAGATGCCAGTCGTAGCAGATATTGCCGGCGACCCCGTCATGCACCAGCGGTGCACCCGGCTTCTGTGCCGCCTCGAGCGTCGGCACGGCGGGCAGCACCTCGTAGTCGACGCTGATGAGTTCGGCGGCGTCGCGCGCGCGGCTCCTGGTCTCGGCGATCACCACGGCGACCGGATCGCCGACATGGCGCACCTTGCCGACCGCCAGCACCGGGTGCGGCGGCTCGGCCATCGGCGTGCCGTCCTTGTTCTTCACCTGCCAGCCGCAGGGCAGGCCGCCGACGCCGTCCGCCGCCATCTCATCGCCGGTGAACACCGCGGCGACGCCCGGCGCTGCCTTGGCTGCCGCCGTATCGATGCCCCTGATCCGTGCGTGCGCGTGCGGGCTGCGCAGGATCACCGCGTAGAGCTGGCCTGGGCGGTTGATGTCGTCGGTGTATGTGCCCCGCCCGGAGACGAACCGCAGATCCTCGCGCCGCCTCACGCTTGCGCCGATGCCCTCGAACCCCATCTGAACGCTCCTGTCGTCCCTGTCGCGTCGCTGCCTCGAGCGCCGCCTTCCGTCGGTTCTTGGCGCGCCTCCGGGCGCGCGGGCGCGCGATCTACTCGGCCGCGCGCGGGAGCTCCTTCACCTTCCCGTGCATCACCTGCTGCGCGGCCGCGATCGCGCGGACGATGTTGTGGTAGCCGGTGCAGCGGCAGAGATTGCCCTCGAGCCCCTCGCGGATCTCCCGGTCGGAGAGGCCCTGGGGATTGCGCTGCACCAGGTCGATCGCGCTCATCACCATCCCCGGCGTGCAGAAGCCGCACTGCAGCGCGTGGTACTCGCGGAACGCCTCCTGCATCGGATGCAGCGTGCCGTCGGGCGCGGCGAGCCCCTCGATGGTGACGACCTCCGCCCCCTCGCACTGCACCGCGAGCATGGTGCAGGACTTCACCGAGGCGCCGTTCACGTGCACGACACAGGCGCCGCACTGGCTGGTGTCGCAGCCGACATGCGTGCCGGTCAGCCGCAGGTGCTCACGCAGCAGCTCGACCAGCAGCGTCCGATTCTCCACCTCCGCGCTGGCAGGCTTGCCGTTCACGGTCAGCGAGACCTTGGGCATCCGACGTCTCCCCTCTGTCGCGAAAGAGCCCGCGCGGCTGCACGGGCCCGGTCCGTTCCTGCCGCAAGTCTCGCCAGCCGCACGGCCCGCCGTCAAGCGGCGCGGGCGACCGGCTGCGCGGCGGGATCGTGCAGGTGGCAGGCGGCGACCTGGCCCGGTGCCACCGTGCGCAGCGCCGGCTCCTCGACCTTGCAGCGGTCGAAGGCGTGCGGGCAGCGGGTGTGGAAGCGGCAGCCCGAGGGGGGGCGGATCGGGCTCGGCACGTCGCCCGTGAGGATGATCCGGTTGCGCCTGGTGGTCGGATCGGGCACCGGCACCGCCGAGAGCAGCGCCTCCGTGTAGGGATGCTTGGGCGCGGCAAACAGCGTGCGCTTGTCGGCGATCTCGACGATCTTGCCGAGATACATCACCGCGACGCGATGGGTGATGTGCTCGACGATCGCGAGGTCGTGGCTGATGAACAGCAGGCTGAGGCCCAGCTCGTCCTGCAGGTCGGAGAGCAGGTTGACGATCTGCGCCTTCACCGAGACGTCGAGTGCTGAGACCGCCTCGTCGCAGATGATCAGATCCGCACCCGGGGCGAGCGCGCGGGCGATGCCGATGCGCTGGCGCTGGCCGCCCGAGAACTCGTGCGGGTAGCGGTTCACCGCGTCGCGCGGCAGCCGCACCTTGTCCATCAGGTCGGCGATCCGGTCGTCGAGCTCCGAGGCGCTGCTGGCGAGCCCGAAATTGGTGATCGGCTCGGCCAGGATCTCGCGCACCTTCAGGCGCGGGTTGAGCGACGAGAACGGGTCCTGGAACACGACCTGCATGCGCCGGCGCAGCGGGCGCAGGCGGCGCAAGGGAATGTCGTCGATCCGCTGGCCGTCGAGCCAGACTTCGCCTGCCGTGGGCTCAAGCAGGCGCAGCACGGTGCGCCCGACGGTCGACTTGCCGCAGCCCGATTCGCCCACCAGCGACAGCGTCTCGCCGCGCCTGATCGCGAACGACACGCCATCGACGGCATAGACGTAGCCCGAGATGCCGGCGAAGAAGCCGGTGCGGATCGGGAAGTGCTTCTTGAGGTCCTTGACCTCGAGCAGCGGACGGTCGGTCCGGGCGGCGGGAGGGGCAGTCATGCGGCGATCGCCTCGCGCGGTGCGTGATGGCAGGCGACGAGATGCCCGGGAGCCTTCGCCTCGACCGCCGGCGCGACCTTGCGGCAGAGTTCGGTGACGTTCGGGCAGCGGCTGGCGAAGGCGCAGCCCTCGATCGGTCTCTTCAGGTTCGGCACCATCCCGGGGATCTCCGAGAGCCGGGTGCGTCCCCTCCCCTCGAGCGATGAGCCGAGCTTCGGCACCGCGCCGAGCAGGCCCTGGGTGTAGGGGTGGCGCGGGGTGGCGAACAGGTCGCGCGCCCGCGCCTCCTCGACCTTGCGCCCGGCATACATCACGACGATCCGCTCGGCCATCTCGGCGACCACGCCGAGATCGTGCGTGATCAGCAGGATCGCCGCCCCCACCTTCTTCTTGAGCTCGAGCATCAGGTCGAGGATCTGCGCCTGGATCGTCACGTCGAGCGCCGTGGTCGGCTCGTCGGCGATCAGGAGCTGCGGGTTGCAGGCGAGCGCCATCGCGATCATCACGCGCTGGCGCATCCCGCCCGAGAGCTGGTGCGGATACTCCTTCACGCGCCGGCGCGCCTCGGGGATGTGCACGAGCTCGAGCATCTCGATCGCGCGCGCCTCGGCCGCCTTGTCGTCCATCCCCTGGTGCAGCTTCAGGGTCTCGCCGATCTGCCGCCCGACGGTCAGCACCGGATTGAGCGACGTCATCGGCTCCTGGAAGATCATGCTGATCTCGTTGCCGCGGATCGCGCGCATCTCCTTCTCGGTCAGCTTCAGGAGGTCGCGGTCCTTGAAGCGGACCGAGCCGGTGATCTTCCCCGGCGGCTCCTGGATAAGCCGCATGATCGACATCGAGGTGACCGACTTACCGCAGCCGGACTCGCCGACCACCGCGAGGGTCTCGCCGGCATCGATGTGGAAGGAGACGCCATCGACCGCCCGCACCGTCCCGTCGACGGTGCGGAAATGGGTGCGCAGGTCCTCGATCTCGAGCAGACGCTCGGCCATCGCCTTCTCCCCTCAGATGCGCTTCGCGAGGCGCGGGTCGAGCGCGTCGCGCAGCCCGTCGCCAAGCAGGTTCACCGCCAGCACGGTGAGCGACAGGAACAGCGCCGGGAAGAACACGATGTAGGGCGCCACCTGCCAGAGCGCCCGCCCCTCGGCCATGATGTTGCCCCAGGACGGGATGATCGGCGGCGTGCCGGCGCCGATGAAGGACAGGATCGCCTCGATGATCATGGCCGAGGCGCAGATATAGGTCGCCTGCACGGTCAGCGGTGCCAGCGTGTTCGGCAGGATGTGGCGCAGGATGATGCGCGGGGTCGTCGTGCCGGCGGCGATCGCCGCCTCGACGAAGGGCTGCTCGCGCAAGGACAGCACCACGCTGCGCACCAGCCGCGAGACGCGCGGGATCTCGGCGATCGTGATGGCGATGATCACGTTCTGCACCGAACCGCGCGTGGCCGCCATCAGCGCGATCGCGAGCAGGATGGGCGGGATCGACATCAGTCCGTCCATGATGCGCATGATCACGCCGTCGGCCATCCGGATGAAGCCCGACACCAGCCCGACCACCAGGCCGAGGAGCGAGGACAGGACCGCCACCGCGAAGCCGACGATCAGCGAGACGCGCGTGCCGTAGATCACGCGCGTATAGACGTCGCGGCCGAGCATGTCGGTGCCGAACCAGTACTCCGCCGAGGGATGGCGCACCCGCCGCGCCGGTGCGAGCGCCTGCGGGTCGACCGAGGAGAGCAGCGGCGCGGTGATCGCGATCACGATCATCGTGACGAGCAGCGCCCCGCCGAGCACGATCGAGGGGTGGCGGCGGATGAAGGTGCGGATGCGCCCGCGCGGCGTCTCGGGCGCGAAGATCTCGACCTGGGCGGGCGCGGCCGCGATGGCGGTGTCGGGACTCAATAGCGGATCCTCGGGTCGAACACGGTGTAGAGCAGGTCGATCAGCAGGTTCACCAGCACATAGACGAAGCTGAACAGCAGCACGACCCCCTGGATCACCGGATAGTCGCGCCGCAGGATCGCATCGACCGTCAGGCGGCCGAGGCCCGGGATGGCGAACACGCTCTCGGTCACGACCGCGCCGCCGATCAGGAGCGCGATGCCGATGCCGACCACCGTGCTGATCGGCACCGCGGCGTTCTTCAGGGCGTGCAGGAACAGGACGTCGCGCGTGCCCAGCCCCTTCGCCTTGGCCGTGCGGATGTAGTCCTGCGCCAGCACCTCGAGCATCGTCGCGCGCGTGATGCGCGCGATCAGCGCGATGTAGACCGAGCCGAGGGCGATCGAGGGCAGCACGAGGTTCTCAACGAAGGGACCGAAACCCTGCGCGATCGGCGTGTAGCCCTGCACCGGCAGCCAGTCGAGTTCGAGCGCGAAGATGTAGGCGAGCAGGTAGCCGACCACGAAGACCGGAACCGAGAAGCCGAACACGGCGAAGATCATCACCCCGCGGTCGATCCAGCTTCCCGCCTTCCAGGCCGCGATCACGCCGAGCGGCACGGCGATGGCGACGGACAGCACGATGGTGAAGACCATCAGCGCGACTGTCGGCTCGATGCGCTGGGCGATCATGTGGCTGACCGGCAGGTTGGTGAAGATCGAGGTGCCGAGGTCGAAATGCAGGAGCCGCCAGAGGAACTCGGCGAACTGCACGAAGAAGGGCCGGTCGAGGCCGAGCGCGGCGCGGATGCGCTCGACATCCTCGGGGGTCGCCTGATCGCCTGCGATCACCGCCGCCGGATCCCCCGGCGAGAGGATCAGCATGGAGAACACGACGAAGGCGACCACCAGCATCACCGGAATGGTGGAGAGGATCCGCCGCGCGACATAGGCCAGCATCGTTGATCGAGAGCTCCCCGCCCCTTATGCCTTCGTGACACCCCAGAACAGCGGCAGCGGCGCCCTGACGATCCCGCCGACCGTCCGGCGCCATGCCTGATAGGCCATGAACAGTCCCGTCGGTACCCAGGTCATGAACGCCATCGAGGCCCGGTTCAGCGCCGCGACCGCCGCCTTCTCCTCGGCCGGCGTGGTCGCCGCGAACCAGACCCCGCGCAGCCGCTCGATCTCCGGATCGCTCGGCCAGCCGAACCAGGCGTCATCCCCGTTGGTCCGGATCGCGGTGTAGCCCGCCGGGCTCGCGCAGTCCACGCCGGCGTGCCAGGTGTGGAAGATGTTCCATCCCCCCTCGGCGGGTGGAGCCTTGACCGCGCGCCGGCGCGCCACCGTGCCCCAGTCAGTCGCGACGTAGTCCACCACGCAGCCGAGCTGCCGCAGCAGCCGGTGCGTCACCTGCCCCATCGCCTTCAGCGGCCCGACATCCTCGGCCACCAGCAGCGTGATCGGCCGTCCATCGTAGCCGCTCTGCGCGAGCAGGGCGCGGGCCCCCTCGAGGTCGCGCGGACCGGAGAGGATCTCGCCCCCCGCATCGGAATAGAGCGGCGTGTCCGGGGTGAAGAAGGACGGCGCCCGGCGCCACAGCACGTCGTCGTCGCCGACCACGGCGCGCATGTAGTCGGCCTGGTCCACCACCATCGCGACCGCGCGGCGGGCGCGCACGTCGTTGAACGGCGGATGAAGGTGGTTGAAGCGCAGGCTGCCGATATTGCCCATCGGGTCGGCGATGTCGATCGCGATCTGCCGGTCCCGCCGCAGCACCGGCGCATGATCGGGCGCGACCTGCTCCCACCAGTCGATCTCGCCCGCTTGCAGGGCGGCGACCGCCGCGGCAGGGTCCGTGCGGACGATCCACTCGATGCGGTCGACGGCGATGCGCTTCCCGCCCGCGGTCCAGTCGGGCGGCTCGTCGCGCGGCTGGTAGCCGTCGAACCGCTCGAACAGCGCGCGCGCGGCGGGATCCCATTCGTCCTTGCGGAACCGCATCGGGCCGGAGCCGACCGCCTCGTCGATCTGCACGAAGGGATCGGTGCGCGCGATCCGCTCGGGCATGATGAAGGCGCAGGGCGCGCCGATCGAGCCGAGCGCCAGCAGGAGCCGCGGGAACGGGGCGGCAAGCACGAGCCGGATCGTGCGGTCGTCCGGCGCGCTGAGCTCCGTGCGCAGCGCGCGGATCGACTGCCCCATCGGGTCGCGCACCATCCAGCGCTCCAGGCTCGCGACCACGTCCGTGCCGCGTACCGGCTCGCCATCGTGGAACCTGAGCCCGGGCCGGAGCCGGATCGTCCAGACGCGGCCGTCGTCCGACCGCTCGTGCCCCTCGGCCATCTGGGGCTTCGGCTCGAGCCTGCTGTCGATGCCGTAGAGCGTGTCCCAGACCAGCATCGCCGCATTGCGCACGACATACTGCGTGCCCCAGATCGGGTCGAGATTCGCAAGCGGCGCGTGGGGGATGAAGCGGAGCGTGCGCGCGTCCGCCTGCGCGCGGACTGCGGGCGCGGCGAGCGCGCCCGCGGCCAGCGCCGCCGCGCCGAGCCCGACGGCGCCGCGCCGTCCGATCATCAGGTTGCGATCGCGCTCCGTCCTGCCCTCCCCTCAGGCCGATTTGCCCATGTTGTAGAACAGCACCACGGGGCTCCTCAGCACGCCGGTGACGTTGCTGCGCCAGGCCGAGGGCGAGAGGAAGTGGCCGAGCGGCACATGCGGCACGACCTGGAAGGCCTCGACCTGGATCGCGGTGGCGATCCGCTTCTGCTCGGCGAGGTTCGGTGCGTCGAACCACTGCTCGCGCAGCGCCTCGATCTTCTCGCTGGTCGGCCAGCCGAACCAGGCGTTCGGGCCGTTGGTGCGCATCCCGACCGCGGCCGCCGGATCCATCCAGTCGGGCCCCGCCCAGGTGGTGTGGAAGACGTTCCAGCCGCCGCGCTCGATCGGCTCGCGGCTGGCGCGCCGCTGCACCACCGTGCCCCAGTCGGCGGCGACGAAATCGAGGTTCATGCCGAGGCGGCGCAGCAGATCGGCAGTGACCAGGCTCTGCGCCGCGATCGTGGGGAAGTCGCTCGCATGCAATTGGACGACCCGCTCGCCCCTGTAGCCCGCCTTCGCCAGCGCCTCCTTGGCCCTCTCGACGCTGCGCACCTTCAGCGCGTCCGCGCCCGCCTCGGTGTGCATCGGTCCGCCGAGCGTCCAGTAGCTGTAGGAGGCGTTGAACATCTCCGGATGGTCGCCGACCACCGCCTTGAGGTAGTCCTCCTGGTTGATCGCGAGCAGCAGGGCGCGGCGGATCTCGGGGTTGTCGAAGGGCGGATGCAGGTGGTTCAGCCGCAGCATTCCGACGGTGCCGATCGTGTCGCGGTTCTCGACGATGATGTTGCGGTTGCGACGCAGCACGGGCAGGAGGTCGTGCAGCGGGATCTCCCAGAAATCCACCTCGCCAGACTGCAGCGCCGCGCCTGCGGTCGCGGGGTCGGAGATGATGTGCCACTCCATCCGCTCAGCATTGGCGCGCTTGGCGCCGGAGGTCCATTCCGGCTCCTCCCGGCGCGGCACGTAGCCTTCGAACCTCGCATAGGCGGCACGCGAGCCCGGCACCCACTCGTCGCGCAGGAAGCGGTAGGGACCGCTGCCGATCCATGACGTGATCTGCTGGTCGGCGCTGGTGCTCGCGACACTCTCCGGCATCACGAAGCAGGGACTGGCATTGGGCTTCGCGAGCGCGGCGAGCAGATGCGAGAAGGGCCGCTTCAGCCTGATGCGGAAGCGCCTGTCGTCAAGCGCCTCGATGCTGTCGTGGCGCTTGGCGACCTCCTGGCCGAACCCGTCGCGCGCCCACCAGCGCCTGATGCTGGCCACGCAGTCGCGCGCCAGCACCGGCTCGCCGTTGTGGAAGCGCTGGCCTTCACGCAGCGTGAAGATGTAGGTCCTGCCGTCATCCTCGATCTGCCAGCCGTCGGCGAGCTGCGGCTTGACCTGGAAGTTCGCGTCCACGCCGAGGATCGTGTCGTAGACGAGATAGCTGTGCGTGCGCGTGATCGTCGCGGTCGTCCAGACGGGGTCGAGGCTGGTGAGGTTCGCCTGCGGCACGATCCGCAGAGTGCGGGTGGCGGTGGCCTGGCCGTGCACCCGCGGTGCCGCGAATGTCGCCGCCGCCGTGGCGATGAATGTCCTGCGCCGCATGCGAACCTCCCCGTCCACGCCCGTCCTGTCAGGACTTCCTCACGTCCCAGAAGAACGGCAATGGCCCCTTCTGGATGCCGGTGATGTTGCGCCGCCAGGCCTGGTAGCCGAGATAGAACCCGGTCGGGACATAGACGACATCGGCCATCGCCGCGGCGTTGATCGCGTCATAGGCCGCCCTCTCCTGCTCCGGCGTGGCGGCGTTCAGCCACTGCTCGACCGCGGCCTCGGTCTTCGCGCTGGTCGGCCAGCCGAACCAGGCGCCGTCGCCGTTGCCGCGGATCGCATTGTAGGACGCGGGCGCGATGCAGTCGGCACCGGCGTGCCAGGTGTGGAAGATGTGCCAGCCGCCCTGGCCGGGCGGCGTCTTCATGGCGCGCCGCTGGCCGACCGTGCCCCAGTCCGTGGCGACGAAATCAACGGTCATGCCGAGCGAGCGCAAGAGCGCGTTCGTCACCTCGCCCATCGCCTTGAGCGGCGCCTGATCCTGCGCCACCAGCACGGTGATCGGCTGGCCGTCATAGCCGCTCTCCCTGAGCAGTCGCTTCGCCCCCTCGATGTCGCGCGGCCCCTTCAGCACCTCGCCGCCCGCCTCCGTGTAGGCCGGTGTGCCGGGCGTGAAGAACGACGGCAGGCGCCGCCACAGCGCATCGTCGGAACCGACGATCGCGCGCATGTAGTCCTCCTGGTTCAGCGCCATCTGGATCGCGCGGCGCGCGCGCACGTCGTTGAACGGCGGATGGAGATGGTTGAGCCGGAAACTGCCGATGTTGCCGAGCGGATCGGCGATGTCGACCATGACGTTCCGGTTGCGCTTCAGGATCGGCACGAGGTCGGGCAGCGGTGTCTCCCACCAGTCGATCTCGCCGTTCTGCAGCGCCGCCGCCGCGGTCGCCGGATCGGGCAGGATGTGCCACTCGATCCGATCGAAATGGATCCGCTTGCCGCCCGACAGCCAGTCGGCCGGCTCTTCGCGCGCGACGTAGCCCGCGAAGCGCTCGAACACCGCGCGCGAACCGGGCACCCACTCGTCGCGCTTGAAGCGCATGGGGCCCGAGCCGACGATCTCGGTGATCTGCTGGAACGGATCGGTCCGGGCGATCCGCTCCGGCATGATGAAGGACATCGGCGTGTTGTTCTTGCCGAGGGCGAACACCATCTTCGGAAACGGCTTGTTCAGGCGGTAGCGGAAGGTGCGATCATCCACCGCCTCGAGCGCGTCCATGCGCGCCCGGATCAGCTGGCCCATGGGATCGCGGGGCATCCAGCGCAACAGGCTCTGCACCACGTCCGTGGCGCGCACCGGCTCGCCGTCGTGGAACTTCAGCCCCTCCCGCAGGCGGAAGGTCCAGATCTTGAACTCGGCGTCGTGCTCCTCCCCCTCGACCATCTGCCGCTTCGGCGCGAGCTTGCTGTCCACGCCGTAGAGCGTGTCCCAAACCAGCGCCGCGGCGTTGCGCACCACGTACTGCGTGCCCCAGATCGGGTCGAAGTTGGCGAGGTTGGCCTGCGGCGCGAAGCGCAGGACGCGCGCCGCCCCCTGTGCCAGGGCCGGCCTGGCAAGCCCGCTGGCCGCCGCAGCCGTCGCCCCGGCTGCCGCTCCAAGGAATGTCCGTCGCTTCATTCGGTCCCTCCGCTCTCCCTGCGGTTGTCCGGGACCGGCGTTCCCCTGCGCACGCGGTCCGCGACGCTCTGCCGCTTCGGTTCGCGTGTGCCTCCGCAGCTTGCCGTGCAGCCTAGCGTCCGCGCGGGCGGCCGCAAGAGGGTAGCGCCGCGCCGCCCCCCGCGACCGATCACGCCTTGCGGATGTTCCAGAACACCGGGACCCCCTTCAGCATCCCCTGCACGTTGCGCCTGAGCGCCGTGAACTGGATGTACTCGCCGAGCGGCAGGTAGGGCACCTCCTGGAAGGCGAGCGCCTGCATCTCGGCCGCGATCCGCTTCTGCGCGGCGAGATCGGGCGCGTCGAACCAGGCCTCGCGCAGCTCCTCCAGGCGCGCGCTGGTCGGCCAGCCGACCCAGCCCTGCGTGCCGTTGCCGCGCAGCGGCAGGTGGCCGGAGGGATCGAGGAAGTCGTAGCCGCCGAAGGCAGTGCAGAGCACGCTCCAGCCGCCGCGCTCCACCGGCTCGCGGCTGTTGCGCCGCTGCACGACGGTGCCCCAGTCCATCGCCTGGAAGTCGACATTCAGCTCGAGGCGGCGCAGCAGGTCGTGGGTCACCTCGGACAGCGCCTTGGGGGCGTTGATGTCGGTGGGTCCAAGGATGACGATCCGCTCGCCGTTGTAGCCCGAGGCCTTGATCGCGGCGCGCGCGGCGGCGAGATCCCCCTTCATCGCCTCCACGCCCGCGCTGGTGGCGAGCGGCGAGACCGAGGCGAAGAAGCCCGTGCCGGTGCGGATGCCGGCCGGATCCGTGCCGTTCACGGCGATCATGAAGTCCATCTGGTTGATCGCCGGGACGATGGCGCGGCGCAGCGCCGCGTTGTCGAACGGCGGCTGGAGGTGGTTGAAGCGCATGATCCCGGCAAGCCCGACCGGATCCTGGGTCGTCACCTCGATCTGCCGGTGCCGGCGCAGAAGTGGCATCAGATCCGGGTTGGGCTGTTCCCACCAGTCGACCTCGCCGGCCTGCAGCGCCGCCCCCGCGGTCGAGGCGTCGGGGATGACGCGCCACTCGACACGGTCGAGATGGACGACCTTCGGCCCCGCCGTCAGGCTCGGGGTGCCGGAGCTGCGCGGCCGGTAGTGCTCGTTGCGCGCGAAGGTCAGCACGCTGCCCGGGACCCACTCGTCCCGGTTGAAGCGGAACGGGCCGGAGCCGACGAACTCCTCGATCTGCTTGAAGGGATCGGTCCTGGCGATCCGCTCCGGCATGATGAACGGCACGTTCGAGGACGGCTTGCCGAGCGCGGTCAGGAGCAGGCTGAAGGGGCGCTTCAGCCGGATCTCGAAGCGCCGGTCGTCGAGCGGCCGCATCTCGTCGAGCAGGGCGGCAAGGCGCTGGCCCATGCTGTCGCGCTTCGACCAGCGCTCGAGCGAGGCGATGCAGTCGGCCGGGCGCACCGGCTCGCCGTCGTGAAAGCGCAGGCCGTCACGCAGCGTGATGATGTAGCGCTTGCCGTCGTCCTCCACCGTGTGGCCCTCGGCCATCTGGGGCTCGACCTCGAGCCGCTCGTTGGTGGCGAACAGGGTGTCGAACACCAGGTAGCCGAAATTGCGCGTCACATAGGCGGTGGTCCAGATCGGATCGAGGCTGCCGGGATTGGCGTGCGGCACCATCCGCAGCACCCGCGCTGCCGCCGGCTGCGCGATCGCCGGCCGCGCGAGCCCCGCCGAGGCTGCCATCGCCGCGGCACCGAGCAGCAGATCGCGACGCTTCATCGTGGTTCTCCCTCCTTCCGGTGCGGCTCGTCGTGCGTCGACTCTGGCGAGGCAGCCCGCCGCCGGCAACCCTCACCCGATCGTCACGCCCCAGAAGAGCGGGATGCCGCCCGGCTGGGCCGCGCCGCGCACGGTGCGGCGATGCGCCATCGGCAGGAAGTACTGGCCGAGCGGGATGTAGGGCACGTCCTGCATCGCCTGGCGCTGGATCTCGGCGGCGAGGCGCTTCTGCTCCTCGTGCGTCGGCGCCTCGAACCAGGCCTCGCGCAGCGCCTCGATCTGCGGACTGTCCGGCCAGCCGATGAAGCCCGCCCTGCCGTTGCCGCGCAGCACCAGATGCCCGGCGGGATTGATGTGGTCGAGCCCCGCCCATGACGAGAAATAGGCGTTCCAGCCGCCGCGGTCGGGCGGCTCGCGCGAGTTGAGCCGGCGCACCACGCTGCCCCAATCCATGGTCTGGTAGTCCACCGTGAGCCCGGCCTTGCGCAGCATGTCGGCGCCGACCTCGCTCATCGCATTCACCGCCGGCACGTCGGTCGCGGCGAGCACGACGACCGGCTCGCCGCGATAACCGCTCTCGGCGACCAGCCGGCGCGCGCGCTCGAGGTCGAAGCGCATCGCCTCGAGCCCGGCATCGGTCGCGAGCGGCGTGCCGGGCGCGAACACGCCGACTCCGGTGCGCCAGAAGCGCGGATCGGCGCCCGCCACCGCCGCGCCGAAATCGGCCTGGTTCACCGCCGGCAGGAGCGCGCGCCGCAGCTTCGCGTTGTCGAAGGGCGGGTGCAGATGGTTCGGCCGGAAGGTGGCGATGAAGCCGAGCGCATCCGGGATCGCCACCACGAGCTCGCGCTCGCGCGCCAGCATCGGATGCAGATCGGCGGTGGTGCGCTCCCACCAGTCCACCTCGCCCGCGCGCAGCGCCGAGGCGGCGGTCGCGGGATCGGGGATGATCCGCCACTCGACGCGATCGATGAGCGGGCGCTTGGGTCCGGCGGTGAACGAGGCCTCGCCCTCGGTGCGCGGGAGGTAGCCCGCGAACCGCTCGTAGACCACGCGCGCGCCGGGGACGAACTCGTCCGCGCGGAACCGGAACGGACCCGAGCCGATCACCTCGGCCTGGCCGAACGGCCTGTGCGGATCGGACGCGGCGATCCGCTCGGGCATCACGAAACAGGCGATGCTGCCCGGCTTGGCGAGCGCGTCGGGCAGCATGGCGAAGGGACGCTTCAGCCGGATCGCGAAGCGGCGGTCGTCGAGGGCGGCGATCTCCTCGGCGAGCGCCGCGACGCGCCCGCCCATCGCGTCGCGCGCCGCCCAGCGGCGGATCGAGGCGACGCAGTCGACGCCGCGCACCGGCTCGCCGTCGTGGAAGCGCAGCCCCTCGCGCAGCGTGAAGATCCAGCGCAGCCCGCCATCCTCGACGCTGTGGCCCGCGACCATCTGCGGCCGGGCGCGGTACTCGCCATCAAGGCCGTAGAGCGTGTCCCACACCAGGAACCCGTGGTTGCGCGTCACGTAGGCGGACGAAGCCACGGGATCGAGCACGGCGAGATTGGCATGCGGCACGAAGCGCAGCGGCCGCGAGCCCTGCGCGATCGCGGGTGCGGCCAGCACCGCAAGCCCCGCCTTCAGAACCGTTCGACGCTCCATGACACTCCGCAGCCCGAATCCGCGCGCGGACCCTGCCCGAGCCGGCGCGGGTCCGCAACAGGCCGGATGGGAACCGAATGGTTACGCGCGGCGGACGTTCAGCGGCAGCACCATGCCCTTGAGCACGCCGGTGAGCGACTTCCGCCAGGCGGAGGAGACGAAGTATTGGCCGACCGGCCAGTAGGGCAGGTCCTGCCAGAACTGGGCCTGGATCTTCCGGCCGATCGCCTTCTGCGCCTCGCCCGTCGGCGCCTCGAACCACTCGTCGCGCAGCGCCTCGAGCGCGGGGCTGTTCGGCCAGCCGAACCAGGCCCCATCGCCATTGGCGCGCAGGAGGAGATGGCCGGCGGGGCTTGCGAAGTCGATCCCGGCGAACAGCGCGATCAGCGCGTTCCACCCGCCCTGGCCCGGCGGCTCCTTGCGCGCGCGGCGCTGCAGGAGTGTGCCCCAGTCCATGGTCGCGTCCTCGACCGTCAGGCCGCACTTGCGCATCATGTCGATCGCGACCTGGGTGAGGTTGAAGTTGTTGACGATGTTGGCGGGGTCGAGGAACACCACCGTCTCGCCCCTGTAGCCGGCCGCAAGCAGGGCGCGCTTCGCCGCCTCGGTGTCGCGCGGGCCGGTCAGCACGCCGATCCCCTCGTCGCTCGCCATCGGCGAGTTCACGGGGAAGCAGCCCACGCCGTCGCGCCAGAGCGTCCGGTCCGGCCCCATGATCGACTGCATGAAGTCGGCCTGGTTGATCGCCGGCAGGAGCGCGCGCCGTTTCGCCGGATCGTCGAACGGCGGATGGAGGTGGTTCGGGCGGAGCGAGGCGACGAGGCCTGAGGTGTCCACCACGTCGACGACCACGTCGCGGTTGCGCTGGAGCACCGGACGGAGGTCGTTCGGCACGGCCGACCACCAGTCGATCTCGCCCGTCTGCAGCGCCGCGGCCGAGGTCGCCGCGTCGGTGATGATGTGCCACTCCATGCGCTCGAAATGCGCGCGCTTCGGCCCCGCGGTCATGCTCGGCGTGCCCTCGCGCGGCACGTAGCGGTCGTAGCGCCGGTAGACGATGCGGCTGCCGACCACCCGCTCCTCGGGCACCAGCCGATAGGGGCCGGAGCCGATCACCTCGGGGATCGCGGTGGCCGAGTCCGTCTGCGCCAGGCGCTCGGGCATGACGAAGCACGGGTAGGAGGACGGCTTGCCGAGAGCGTCGAGCATCGGCCCGAACGGGCGGTTCAGCCGGATCTCGAAGCGGCGATCGTCGAGCGCCCTGATCTCCGCCATCCGATTCGCAAGCGTCTGGCCATGCGCGTCGCGCGTCATCCAGCGCCGGATCGAGGCGACCGCGTCCTTCGCGCGCACAGGCTCACCGTCGTGGAAGGTGGGCCCGCTGCGCAGCGTGAACACCCACCGCTTGCCGTCATCCTCCACGACATGACCCTCGGCGAGCTGCGGCTGCGGCCGCATGGACTCGTCGAGTCCGTAGAGCGTGTCCCACACCATGTGGCCGTGGTCGCGGGTGGGATAGGCGGTCGTCACCATCGGGTCGAGGATGGTGACGTCCGCCTGCGGGATGTACTTCAGCACCCGCGCCGCATCGCCCTGGGCCAGTGCTGGCGCGGCCAGGGATGTGGCCGCGAGTGCAGCGGTTCCCTTCAGGGCGGTGCGGCGACGAAGCATGGGTCAGACTCTCCTCACGTTCCAGAACACGGGAATGCCGAAAGGCTGCATTGCCCCGGCGATCGAGCGACGGTGGCCCAGCGGCTGGAAGAACTGGCCGAGCGGGATGTAGGGGACATCGGCGAACATCTGCTGCTGCATCGCCCCGGCGATGCGCTGCTGGGTCTCGAGGTCAGGCGCCTCGAACCACGCCTGCCGCAGCTCCTCGAGCCGCGCGCTCTCCGCCCAGCCGAACCAGCCCTCCTTGCCGTTGCCACGCAGGGCATGATGCCCGGCGGGGTTGATGTGGTCCAGCCCCGCCCAGTTGGTGCAGAAGATGCTCCACCCTCCCTTGTCCAGGGACTCGCGGCTGGCGCGCCGCTGCACCACCGAGCCCCAGTCCATGGCCTGGTAGTCGACGTTCAGGCCGAGCCGACGCAGCAGGTCCCCCGTCACCTGGCTCAGCGCCTGGAGGGAGGCAATGTCGGTGGTGGCGAGCAGCACGATCCGCTCGCCGCTGTAGCCGCTCTCGGCGATCAGCCGCTTGGCGAGATCCATGTCCTCGGCGAAGGCGTCGAGCCCGGCCTCGGTCGCGAGCGGCGTGCCCGGCGTGAAGGCGCCGACGCGCGTGCGCCAGTACTTCGGATCGGTGCCGGCGACCGCGATCATGTAATCGGCCTGCTTCACCGCGGCGAGCAGACCCTTGCGGAACTTGACGTTGCTGGTCGGCGGATGGAGATGGTTCGGCCGCAGGATCGAGATCAGGCCCAGGGGATCAGGCACGTTGACGACGATCTCGCGGTGCCGCTCGAGGACGGGCCGCAGATCCGCGGTCACGTTCTCCCACCAGTCGATCTCGCCGGACTGGAGTGCAGCGCCGGCGGTGGCGAAATCCGGGATGATGTGCCACTCGACGCGATCGAAGTGCACCACCTTCGGCCCGGCCGTGCCGGAGACCTCGCCGCTCGGGCGCGGCTGGTAGCCGGCGAAGCGCTGGAACACCACCTTGCTGCCCGAGATGTACTCGTCGTGCCTGAAGGTGAACGGCCCGCTGCCGATCAGCTGCTCCGGCTTGATCTGCGTGTAGGCATCGGTGGCGGCGACCCGCTCGGGCATGATGAACAGCACGTTGCTCGGCGGCTTGGCGAGCGCGTCCAGCATCAGGCCGAAGGGACGCTTGAGGCGGATCCGGAAGCGACGGTCGTCAAGCGCGCTCATCTCCTCGGTGAGCTCGGCGAGCCGGGCTCCCATCGCGTCCCTCTTGGTCCAGCGCAGGATCGAGGCGACGCAGTCGCGCGCCCGCACGGGCTCGCCGTCGTGGAAGCGGAGCCCCTCGCGCAGGGTGAAGGTCCAGAGCGTGTCGTCGTCCTCGAGCGTGTGGCCCTCGACCATCTGCGGCTGGGGCCGGTAGCGCTCGTCGAGGCCGTAGAGCGTATCCCAGATCAGGAACCCCGCGTTGCGCGTGATGTAGGCCGTGGTCCAGACCGGATCGACCACGGTCAGGTTCGCATGCGGGATGAACTTGAGGGTGCGGGCGGCCTGCCCCTGCACCAATGCCGGCGCCGCAACTGTTGCGGCCGCCGCGCCGAGGAAGGTGCGTCGCTTCATGTCCCTGTCTCCCATCGCCCTGTTGCGGGTCTGGGCGGGAGCATGACGCCTTCGTGACGGCGCTGTCCACACACTCCTGCGGTCAGCCCTTCGGCGCGCCGTGGCCGAAGGCGATCGGGGGCGGATCGGCGGTCTCGACCCATACCGCCTTGGTGCGCGTATACGCGAACAGCGCCTCGATGCCCGAGGATCGCCCGTGCCCCGAGGCGCCGAAGCCGCCGAACGGCACCGAGACGTGGATCGTGCGGTAGCCGTTCACCCAGAACGTGCCTGCCCGCACGCCCGCGGCGACGCGGTTTGCGCGGCCGACATCGCGGGTCCACACGGCGCCTGCGAGGCCGAAGCGGGTGTCGTTGGCGAGCCGGATCGCCTCGGCCTCGCCCTCGAACGGGATCGCGGCGAGCACCGGACCGAACACCTCCTCCTGGGCGATCGCGGCCGACGGAGCGACACCGGCGAGCAGGGTCGGTGCGAGCCAGAACCCGCCCGCGGGAACCCCCTCCGGCGCAGCACCGCCGGTCGCGAGCACCGCCCCCGAGGCCACGCCCGCGGCGACCATCGCCGTCACCTTGGCGTGCTGGCGGGCATTGGCGATCGGCCCCATCTCCGTCGCCGGGTCGAGCGGCGGGCCGAGCCGGATGCGCTTCGCCCCCTCGGCCACCGCGGCGACGAACCGGTCGTGGATCGATCGCTCCACCAGCAGCCGCGAGCCCGCCACACAGGACTGGCCGCAGCCGGCGAAGATCGCCGCCTGGGCGCCGCGCACCGCGGCGTCGAGATCGGCGTCGGCGAACACGATGTTGGCGCTCTTGCCGCCGAGCTCCAGCACGGCGGGGATGCCGCGCCGCGCGGCCGCCGCGCCGATCAGCGCGCCCGCCTCGGGCGAGCCGACGAAGGTCACCATGTCCACGCGCCGATCGGCGAGCAGTGCGGCCCCCGTGCTCGGCCCGTAGCCCGGCACCACCGAGACCACGCCGCGCGGTACCCCCGCCTCCTCCGCGAGCTTCCCGAACGCCAGGCTGGTCAGCGGCGTCAGCTCCGAGGGCTTCAGGATGCAGGCGTTCCCGGCGGCGAGGATCGGCGCGACGTTCCAGCCGGCCGTGAAGAGGGGCGCGTTCCAGGGCGTGATGGCGAGGATCACCCCCTGCGGCTCGTGGCGGACCGTGACGTGGTGGCTGGTCGGCACCGGGATCACCCGCCCCTCGAGCTTGTCGGTCCAGCCGGCCCAGTAGCGCAGCATGTCGGCGACGGCCGCGACCTCGCGGCCGCAGTCGCGCAGCGGCTTGCCGCTGGTCGCCGCCTCCAGCACGGCGAGCGCCTCGGCATGGCGCCCGACCGCCTCGCCCCAGGCCCAGAGCGCCCGGCCGCGTGCCGCCGGCGTCAGCGCGGCCCAGGCGCGGAAGCCCCGCGCCGCCACCTCAGCGGCGTGGGCGGCGACGCGCGGGCCGGCGTCGCGGTACTCCAGGATCGTCGCGCCGGTCGCAGGATCGACCAGCGCCACGGGCTCGCCCTCGCCCGGAACCAGCCCCCCGTCGATCCAGGAGCCGGGCGCGGCATCGCCGAGCAGGGCGACGAAGGCGCGCCGGGTCGCCTCGCGGGCGGACAGCGCCGGCGCGTCATTCATCGCCCGGCTCCGCCTGCCAGAGTTCGGCCGCGACGCGGTTGAAGTCCTCCCCGTCGGGCACCGCACTGTCCTGGAGCCACAGCCGCCCCACCTCCTCCATCAGCGTGCCGCCGCCGCCGACACGGCCGGCCAGGTCGAGCGCGAGACGCAGATCCTTGCGCATCAGCCCGGCAGTGAAGCCGGAGTCGAAGCTGCCCGTCAGGATCCAGCGCGGGAAGTTCACCTCCGTCGCCGCACTGCGCCCCGAGGCACCGTTGATCACCGCCAGCGCAGCCCCGGCCTCCACCCCGGCCCGCCGCGCGAGCCTGAGCGCCTCGGCGGCCGTCAGGAGATGCGCGGCGACGAGCAGGTTGTTCGCGAGCTTCGCCACCGCGCCGGCACCCGACGGGCCGACATGCACGACCTTGGCCGCGATCGCCTCGAGCGCCGGCATGGCGCGCGCCAGCGCCTCGGCCTCGCCGCCGACCATCATGGTGAGCCTGCCCGCGCGTGCCCCCTGCGGCCCGCCCGAGACCGGCGCATCGAGCCAGGCGAGCCCTGTCGCGGAGAAGCCGGGGGCGAGCGCGCGCGGCGTCTCGGGGGCGACCGTGGAGGTGTCCACCACCACGCCGCCGGCCATCATCCCGGCCGCCGGCAGCGTGGCGGCGACCGCGCGCACGGCCGCATCGTCGGGCAGCGACAGGATCACCACCTCGGCGCCGGTGGCGGCATCCTCGGCAACCGCCACCCCGGCCGCTTCCGCCGCCCGGCGCCGCGCCGCATCGCGGTCCCAGCCGCGCACCGCCTCGCCGCGCTCGGCCAGCCGCCCGGCCATCGCGAGGCCCATCGCGCCGAGCCCGATCACCGCCACCTGCATCGCAGACTCCCTTGGCTCAGATGCAGAGCCCGCCATCGACATGCAGCACCTGGCCGGTGATGTAGCTCGCCTCGGGCGACAGCAGGAAGGCGATCGCAGCGGCGACCTCCGCCGGCTCACCCTTGCGGCCGAGCGGGATCTCGGCCTCGGCCGCACTCGACGCGCCGGCGGCGAGCGCGGCATGCGCACCCGCGTCCTTGCGGATGAAGCCCGGGCAGACCGCGTTCGCCGTGACCCCGCGCGGGGCGAGGATGATCGCGAGCGACTTCACCATCGCCTCGACGGCCGCCTTCGCGGCGGCCGAGGCGGGGAACAGCGGCACGCGCGGGCGAAAGGCGTGCGCGACGAAGGAGCTGACCGCGACGATGCGCCCGGCCCTGGCGCCGTCGAGGAGCGGCAGCGCCGCGGTCGCAAGGCCGAAGAAGCCGGCCGCGATCGGCGCGTGCGAGCGGGCGAGCCCGGACTCGTCCAGCTCGCCCCAGGGCGTGCGGTCGGCGAAGCCGGCATTGGCGACCAGCGCGTCGAGTCCGCCGAAGGCGGCCACGGTCCGCGCGACCAGGGCGGCGGACACCCCGGGCTCGCCGAGATCGCCGAGCATGGTCTCGACCGCGGCCCCGGCGGCGCGGGCCTCGGCGGCCACCCGGGCGAGCGCGGCCTCGCTGCGGCGCGTGTGCAAGGCGAGCGCCACACCGGGCGCAGCCAGCTTCCGCGCCGTCGCGGCACCGATCCCGGTTGCGGCGCCGGTGATCAGGATGGTTCTCGGCCTCGCGTTCATGCTTCGCATGGTAGGGACGTTGCGGCGTCCGCAACAGCCGGGCAGTCTCCGCACACCTTCGCGGAAACGGACATGCCTCGCCTCGCCCTCGCCCTTCTGCTCGCGATCGCCCCGATCGGCCTCGGTGCCGCAGCGGCCCAGACGCTGCGCATCGCCTACCAAGGCGACGTGGTCTCGATGGATCCCTATGCCGTCAACGAGACCTTCACGACGGCGTTCCTCTCGTACATCAACGAGCCGCTGGTTCGGCGCCTGCCCGACCTGACGCTGGAACCGGGCCTCGCCGAACGCTGGGAACGGCTGACCGAGACGCGATGGCGCCTCCATCTCCGCCGCGGCGTCGCCTTCCACGAGGGCGAGCCCTTCACGGCCGCGGACGTGGTCTTCAGCCTCGATCGCGTGCGCAAGCCGGGCTCGGCGCTGCTCGCGCGCGTGGCCTCGGTGAAGGCCGTGACAGCGGTCGATTCCCACACCGTGGAGATCGAGACGGATGGGCCGGCCCCGACCCTGCTCGCCGACCTCACCAACATCCTGATCATGTCGAAGCGCTGGGCCGAAGCGCACGGCGCCGAAGACCCGGTGGATATCCGCCCGCGGCGCGAGAACCATGCCGCACGCCATGCCAACGGCACCGGACCGTTCCGACTTCGTTCCTACGCGCCGGGCGAGCGCACCGTGCTGATCCGCAACGAGAGCTGGTGGGACCGGATGGAGGGCAATCTCCGCGAGGTCGTGCTCCAGCCGGTGGGATCGGACCCGACGCGTCTCGCCGCCCTGCTCTCCGGCCAGGTCGATCTCGCCTGGCCGATTCCCGTGCAGGACATCGCGCGCGTCGCGGCCGCGCCGGGCATCCGTGTCATGGAAGAGATGGACCTGCGGACGATCTTCCTCGGCATGGACCAGTCAAGCGAGGAACTGCGCTACGCCTCGGTCAAGGGGCGGAATCCGCTTGCGGATCAGCGGGTGCGCGAGGCGATGTATCGCGCCATCGACATCGCGGCGATCCGGACGCGGCTGATGCGCGGGCGTGCGACACCGACCGCGCTGCTCAACGGTCCCGGCATCGAGGGGTTCGACGCCGAACAGAACGCGCGCCGGCCCGGCTTCGACCTCGCCCGCGCGCGCGCCCTGATGGCCGAGGCCGGCTACGGCGACGGCTTCGAGCTCGGCATGCACTGCCCCAACAACCGCTACGTCAACGACGAGCAGATCTGCCAGGCCGTCGGGCAGATGCTGGCCAGGATCGGCATCCGCGTGACGCTGACGGCGGAGCCGGCGGCGCAGTATTTCGGCCGCGCCCAGCGCCGCGACGTCTCGTTCTACATGCTCGGCACCACGCCCCCCACCTATGACAGCTTCTCGACCCTGTTCGGGCTCGTGATGTGCCGCGAGGAGATGGCACGCGCCCGCGGCTGGCCGGTCATCCGCGGCCAGGGGCAGTTCAATCACGGCGGGTTCTGCGACCGCGAGGCCGACGCGGCGATCGCGGCCGCGCGCACCGAGCTCGATCCGGCGAAGCGCCGCGCCCATTTCGCCACCGCCTGGCGCGTGATGATCGACCGCTACGCCTACATCCCCCTGCACCAGCAGGCGCTGGCGTGGGGGATGCGCGAGGGTGTCAGCCTGCGCCAGCGCCCCGATGACGTGCTCGATCTCCGCTTCGTGCGCGTGCCGTGAGGATCATCGTCGTCGGCGCGGGCGCGGTCGGCCTGGCCGCGGCGTGGCGGCTCGCGGAGGCCGGACATGCCGTGACGGTGCTCGAGGCCGGCGCGATCCCCAATCAGACCGGTGCGAGCTGGGACGAGCACCGGCTGTGCCGGCTGCCCTACGGCGATCAGGACGGCTATGCGCAGCTCATGGCGCCCGCGATGGCGTCGTGGGAGCGCGCGTGGTCGGCGCTGGGCGAGCGCCACTATGCCGAGACGGGCTGCCTCGCACTCTCGACCGCCGAGGGCGACTGGACGGATCGCTCGCGCGCCTCGCTCGCCCGGCTTGAGCTGCCGCATCGCGTGATGACGCCGGCGGAGGTGGCCGCGCGCTGTCCGTTCCTGCGCGTGGACGATGCGCGCTTCGGGCTCTGGACCCGGGGCGGGGTGCTGTTCGCCGACCGGATCACCGCCGGGTTCGCCGCGCTGGCGCGAAGCGCGGGGGCGCGGCTGCTGTCCGAAAGCCCCGCCAGCGCGGTCGATCCCGCCGGATCGCGCGTCCTCCTCGCCGATGGGCGGGCGCTCGATGGTGATGCCGTGCTCGTGGCGGCCGGCGCCTGGACCAGCCGGCTCGCGCCCTGGGTCGGCGACGACCTGACCCCGCTCCGGCAGGTGGTGGTGTACGCGGCGCCACCGCCCGCGCTGGCCGAGGCCTGGCGCGAGGCGCCGATCCTGCTCGACATGGGCGGCCCGCGCGGCATGTATGCCGCCCCGCCGGTCGCCGGGCGGCGGCTCAAGTTCGGTTGCGGCGCCCTGAACAGGCCGGGCGATCCCGACACTCCGCGAACGGCAGGGCCGAAGGACGGCCCGCCCGTGCTCGCCGCATGGCGCCAGCGCCTCGTCGACCACGACGCGTACCGGCTGCTCGAGGCACGAATCTGCGTCTATTCCCATGCGGCGGACCAGCGCTTCCGTGTCGCCCGCTCCGGCCGCGCGGTGGCGATCACCGGCTGCTCGGGACATGCCTTCAAGTTCGCGGCCCTGCTCGGCGAGGGGCTCGCGGCCGCGCTTGGCGGCGACGAGGCACCGCTGCGCTGGATCGGCGGCGAGGCGGCCGCCTATGCGCGCGCGGCCTGACCGGTCGCGCGAAGCCGATGCGCCCCCCGCGTCGTCCCCTCTTCGCGGGCGTGCGTACCGATCAGCCGGCAGCGCGACGAGAGCCCGTCGCGGCGGTTGTCGTTGCGTGATGCGGGGCGCAGAGTCGCATCCTGCCCGGGACCGAGGAGAGGAGCCGGGAGAGCAGCTCGGCGATCGCGCAGGATTGCACCGGACAGTCCCGGCGGAAGCAGGCAAGGTGCACTGGCCATGAAGCCGATGGACGAAGGTCATTTCGCGATCCTGCGCCGCCACATGGTCGAGCTGATCGCGATCTACGGCGACCTGATGAGCGAGGAGATTGGCAGGGCCACGTTCGACGAGCGTGTGCTTGCAGCCATGATGCGGGTGCCGCGGCACCGCTTCGTACCCGCCCCGCTCGTGCCGCTCGCCTACCAGGACGCGCCGCTGCCGATCGGTTTCGACAAGACGATCTCGCAGCCCTTCATCTGCGCGCTGATGGCGGATCTGCTGGCACCGGAGCGCGCCCATGCCGTGCTCGAGGTCGGCACCGGTCTGGGCTACCAGGCGGCGATCCTGGCGGAGCTCGTCGACCGGGTCTGGAGCGTCGAGGTTGTCGAGGAACTCGCCACCGAGGCGGCCTCGCGCCTGCGCGAGCTCGGCTACACGAATGTCACGCTCCGGATCGGCGATGGCTCGCGCGGTTGGGCCGAGCACGCGCCGTATGACCGCATCCTGGTGACCGCTGCCGCCGAAGCGCCGCCTGCGGCGCTGATCGGGCAGCTACGCCCAGGCGGGCGGATGGTCATGCCGATCGGTCCGCCGGACGGGCAGCAGCTGACGGTTGTCGACAAGACCGCCAGCGGAGAGGTTCGTGCCCGGCCGGTGCTGCCGGTCCGGTTCACCCTGCTGGAGACGGTGATCTAGCAGCCTGTCGGATTCCCGTGCGGCCTGAAATTGGCGAATCTGCGGTGCATGACGCAGTTCATACCTTTCAGCCGCGATCAGGCCTTCCTGCTGCCGCCGGAGGCCAAGGACTGGCTTCCGGCGGATGACGTGGCGCATGTCGTGGTGGTGGCGGTGGATCGTGTGCCGCTCGGCGCCTTCGCGGTGCGTCCGATCCCTGGCGGCAAGCCGCAGTACCATCCACGCCTGCTGCTGGCGCTGCTGATCTACGCCTACGCCAACGGCATCTTCTCCTCGCGCCGGATCGAACGGGCGACGCATCGCGACCTCGGCGTGCGCTACGTGGCGGCGAACCTGCATCCCGACCACGACACCATCGCTGCCTTCCGCCGCGCCAACCGCGCCGCTTTCGAGGCGGCCTTCCTGCAGGTGTTGCTGCTGGCCAAGGAGAGTGGCCTGCTGCGGCTCGGCACGGTGGCGATCGACGGCACCAAGCTGGACGCCAACGCCTCCAAGCTCCGCTCGGTGCGCTACGACCGCGCCAAGGAACTGCGCGCCACGCTCGCCGCCGACATCGCCGCACTCACCGCCAAGGCCGAGGCCGCTGACGCCGAAGGCCAGCCCGACCCGCAGGCGCTGCCCGCCGAGATCGCCCGCCGCGAGGCGCTGAAGGCCAGGCTGGATGCCGCCTGTGCCCGGCTGGAGGAACAGGCCCGCGCCGAGGCCGAAGCCGCCCAGCCAGAGTACGAGGTCAAGCAGGCCGCCTACGACGCAAGGAAGGGCCGCCGGCGCGGCCGTCCGCCGAAGTCGCCCGAGGACGACCCACCGCCGACCCGGCAGTCCAACCTCACCGATCCCGACAGCGCGCTGATGCGCCGCTCCGACGCGCATGACTATCGCCAAGCCTACAACGCCCAGGCCGTGGTCTGCGCCGAGGGCTCGCAACTGATCCTCGCCACCAACCTCACTGCCTGCCCGTCCGATGCGCCGAGCTTCGCTGCGACCATCCTCGGCATGAAGGACGGAATCGGCCTGCCAGCGACCGTCATCGCCGACACCGGCTTCGCCTCGGGCGACGCCGTCGCCGCCCTGGAGGCAAAGGGGATCGAGCCGCTGGTCGCCATCGGCCGCACCCAGCCGGACCGACCCTACGACTTCCGCCCCCCGCCCGACCCGAAGCCGCCACGCCGCATCAGCGAACCCTGGCGTCTGAAGATGCTGGCCAAGCTGGAGACCGAAGATGCCAAGAAGCTCTACGCCCGCCGCAGGCAGACCGTCGAACCCGTCTTCGGCATCATCAAGGCCGCCCTCGGCTTCGTCCGCTTCCACCTCCGCAGCCTCGCCAAGGTCCGCGCCGAGTGGACCCTCATCGCCCTCGCCTACAACTGCCGCAGGCTGCACCGCCTGCAGCAGGCATGACCTCACCACCCGCCACACCAAAACACAGGCCAAGAACGCAAACCCGACAGACTGCTAGCCCGGTTGTGACGCGCCGCAACCGGCTCCGCCGCTTACCGACGCGCCGCTTCGCCCGCCCAGGCGGGACTCCCGGGCGGGATCCGCGGCGGCAGCCGCCCGGTGCCGGCCGCACGTCACGTGTCCGGCCTTGGCCGGTGACCCTTCCAATGACGGATGATATGGTTCCTCTTACGCACGGCGCATCGGACGGTTTCGTGTCGATCCCGGCGCACTTTCATCCTCATCGTGCCAGATCGAAGCGCCGCGGCGCGCAACGGCACGGATGAGCGCAGCCGTCCGGCGATGGATCCCTTTCCGCACCCCTGGGGAAAGCTGCGACGACCGGCGCCGAGGCGTGGCCGGCAGCATTCCTCGCGCTTGCCGATCATTGCGCCGATGTGACTGCCGTCATGGCGGTGCTGCTTGAACTGCCCGTCATCCGGAGCCGCCTCCACAGGCTGACAGGCGGTGCGGTGACGGAGGCTCATTGCAGAGCGATCCTGGGCGCCACGTTCCTGCACGACATCGGCAAGGCCAATCGCGGCTTCTGGCGCAAGCAATGGCCAACGGAGGAGCGGGGACGCGGGCCAATCTGCGGCCATCTGCGCGAAGTCGCCCCGCTGCTGTTCGGCCCGAACGGGATCCGGATCGCCGAAGCCGGGCCCTATCTCGACCCGAGAACGCCGGCCGGCGCGCTGCTGATGGCAGCCCTCGGCCATCACGGCGAGCCGATCCCTTTCGACCAGCTGAAGGCCGAGGCGCACATCCATGCGCGGTTTTGGCAGCCGGCCGACGGATACGATCCGGTGGCCGAGGCACGCGGCGTTGCTGAGCCACTGGCGCGATGGCTCCCTGAAAGTTTGCACGCGGCAGAACGTCTCGCGCCTCTGCCCCCTGCCCTGCTGCGTGGCTTCCTCGGTCTGTCGTCGCTCGCCGACTGGATCGCCTCGAACGCAGTGTCTGCATTCTTCCCCTGCGACGGGCACGGCGCCGGCGATCGCTGGCTGTTCGCGCGGGCGCGCGTCCGGGAGGTGGTACGCGCGATGCGCCTCGATGGTTAATGTCTCTTCGAGTGGTGTAGGAGCCGAGGGAGGGGCGCGGAGCGTAGCCCCTGGTTGCGCGCAGCGGAGCGCCTCTCCCTCGGCGGTCATCGCGGATCTTCGGTAGGGTTTGGTCGCCAAACCTATCAACCGGAACCGAGGACCCGACGATGACCGATGAGATGATGCCGCTTCGCACCCTTCTGGAGAAGAGCTCGGACGCCGATCTGCTGCGCGATATGGTCGGCTTCGCCGCACACCGCCTCATGGAGCTGGAGATCGCAGGGCTGACCGGCGCCGCTCACGGCGAGCGCAGCCCGGAGCGGATCAATCACCGCAACGGCTACCGCGACCGCATCTGGCAGACCCGCGCCGGCGCCGTCGAGCTGCGCATCCCGAAGCTGCGCAAGGGCAGCTATTTCCCCGCCTTTCTGGAGCCGCGCCGGTTGGCCGAGAAGGCGCTCGCCGCCGTCGTCCAGGAAGCCTATG
>NZ_VIKA01000060.1 GCF_006704265.1 Elioraea sp. Yellowstone
GCGCGCGCCCGCGCCGCCTCCGCCGCCTTCCAGGCCAACCCCGTCGCCTGGGACGAACTCCGCGCCCTCGACCTGCCCGCCGCGGCGATCGAGGCCGCCCTGCTCGCCGCCCTGCCGCCGGGCCCCCTCGGCCGACTGCTCGACATCGGCACCGGCACCGGACGAATGCTCGAACTCCTCGCCCCGCGCGCCGAGAGCGCCACCGGCATCGACCTCTCGCGCGAGATGCTGGCGCTGGCCCGCGCCCGGCTCAGCGCCTCCGGCCTCGGCCGCTGCACGCTGCGCCAGGCCGACATGATGCGCCTGCCCTTCCCGCCCGCGAGCTTCGACCTGGTCACGCTGGCGATGGTGCTGCACTATGCCGACGAACCCGCCGAGGTGCTCGCCGAGGCCGCGCGCGTGCTCGCCCCCCAGGGCACGCTCGCCATCGTCGATCTCGCCCCGCACGGCGACGATGCGCTGGTGCGGCGTCTGGCCCATCGTTGGCCAGGCTTCCCGGCACCCCAGGTCGCCGCGTGGCTCGCGGGCGCAGGCCTCGCCCCCCGACCGGCCGTGGCCCTGCCCGGACCGCTGACCGTCCATCTGCACATCGCCACCCGTGCGGTGCCGGCGACCAGCCGCGCCGGCGCCGCCCGCATCGACGCCTGAGGAGCCGCCATGTCCCGCCCCCATCTGCTCGACGCGCTGCGCGACGCCGTGCTGCTCTGCGACGGCGGCTTCGGCGCGCGCATCCAGGCGATGGCGCTCGACGTCGAGCGCGACTTCCTCGGCAAGGAGAACTGCACCGAGGTGCTGCTGCTCTCGCGCCCCGACATCGTGCGCGCGATCCATCTCGGCTACTACGAGGCCGGCGCCGACATGGTGGAGACCAACACCTTCGGCGCCTCGCCGATCACCCTCGCCGAGTTCGGGCTCGCGGACCAGGCCTTCGCGCTGAACAAGGTCGCGGTCGAGATCGCGCGCGAGGCCGCCGAGCAGTTCAGCGACGGCCGGCACCGCTGGGTGGTCGGCTCGATCGGTCCGGGAACAAAACTGCCGACGCTCGGCAACATCGACTACGACACGCTCGAGGCGGCGTTGACCGTGCAGGCCGAGGGGCTGATCGCCGGCGGGGCGGACGCGATCCTGATCGAGACCTGCCAGGACACGCTGCAGATCAAGGCGGCGGTGAACGGCGCGAAGATCGCCCGCGGCCGCGCCGGCAAGGACAGCCTGCCGATCTTCGTGCAGGTGACGGTCGAGACCACCGGCACGCTGCTGGTCGGGCCCGACATCTCGGCCGCCGCGACCGTGATCCACGCCCTCGACGTGCCGCTGATGGGCCTCAACTGCGCGACCGGGCCGCAGGAGATGGCCGAGCATGTGCGCTGGCTGGCGCAGGCCTGGCCGGGGCTCCTCAGCGTGCAGCCGAACGCCGGCCTGCCCGAGCTGGTGGACGGCAGGACGCATTATCCGCTGGCGCCGGAGGAGCTGGCGGTCTGGCTGGAGCGCTTCGTCGCCGAGGACGGGGTCAACCTGATCGGCGGCTGCTGCGGCACCAACAACGCGCACATCGCCGCGCTGGATGCGATGCTGCGCAAGCGGGCCGGAGCCGCGCGCCGTCCCGCGCCGGTGCTGCGCAGGCCCGTCTGGGTGCCCTCGGTCGCCTCGCTCTACACCGCGACCGCGCTGCGCCAGGAGAACGCCTATTTCTCGATCGGCGAGCGCTGCAACGCCAACGGCTCGAAGAAGTGGCGCGAGCTGCAGGCCGCGCACGACTGGGACGGCTGCGTGGCGATGGGCCGCGAGCAGGTGCAGGAGGGCTCGAACGGCCTCGATGTCTGCACCGCCTTCGTCGGCCGCGACGAGCTCCTCGAGATGAGCGAGGTGATCCGCCGCTTCACCTCCTCGGTGAATGCGCCACTGGTGATCGACAGCACCGAGACCAACGTGATCGAGGCGGCGCTGAAGCTGCACGGCGGCAAGCCGATCATCAACTCGATCAACTTCGAGGAGGGCGAGCGCGCCGCGCATGAGCGGATGCGGCTGGCCAGGAAGTTCGGCGCTGCGGTGATCGCCCTGACGATCGACGAGCAGGGCATGGCCAAGACCGCCGAGGACAAGCTCCGCATCGCACGACGCCTGGTGGACTTCGCCTGCGGCCGATACGGTCTGCCGCCGTCGGATCTGCTGATCGATCCGCTCACCTTCACCATCGCCACCGGCAACGAGGACGACCGCAAGCTCGGGCAGTGGACGCTGGACGGCATCCGGATGATCCGCGAGGAGTTCCCCGAGATCCAGATCATCCTCGGGCTCTCCAACATCTCCTTCGGCCTGAACCCGGCCGCGCGGCACGTGCTGAACTCGGTGTTCCTCGACCACGCGCTGCGCGCCGGCATGACCGGCGCGATCGTGCATGTCTCGAAGATCAGGCCGCTGCACCAGATCCCGGCCGAGGAGGTGCAGGTCGCCGAGGACCTGATCTTCGACCGCCGCCGCGAGGGCTACGATCCCTTGCAGCGCATGCTGGAGCTGTTCGCCGACCGCAAGGCGGCTGACACCGGCAAGCGCAAGCGCGCCGAGACCGTGGAGGAGCGGCTGAAGGAGCGCATCGTCGACGGCGACCGCAAGGGGCTGGAGGAGGATCTCGCCGCCGCCATGGCGAAGGGGCTCACCCCGCTCGAGATCATCAACACCGTCCTGCTCGACGGCATGAAGGTGGTCGGCGATCTGTTCGGGGCCGGCAAGATGCAGCTTCCCTTCGTGCTGCAATCGGCCGAGACCATGAAGGCTGCGGTCGCGTATCTCGAGCCGCACATGGAACGGGTCGAGGGACAGGCCAAGGGCACGATCGTGCTCGCGACCGTCAAGGGCGACGTGCACGACATCGGCAAGAACCTGGTCGACATCATCCTCACCAACAACGGCTACCGGGTGATCAATCTCGGCATCAAGGTGCCGCTCGCCGAGATGCTGAAGGCGGCGAACGAGAACAAGGCGGACGCGATCGGCATGAGCGGGCTGCTCGTCAAGTCGACCGTGGTGATGCGCGAGAACCTCGAGGAGATGACGCGGCTCGGCGTCGAGATCCCCGTGATGCTCGGTGGCGCTGCGCTGACGCGGGGCTATGTCGAGCAGGACTGCGCGCTCGCCTACGGCTGCGGCCGGGTCGCCTATGCGCGTGACGCCTTCGACGGTCTGCACCTGATGGACCGCGTGGTCGGCGGGCAGTTCGACGACTATGTCGCGGCGGTGCAGGCGAGGCGGCGCGGCAGGCCCTCGAACACGCGCCGCCGCCTCGGCGAGGCGGTCGAGGCGGCGGCGCCGGTCGACCGTGCCTCCGCGCAGGCGCGCAGGCGCCGCCTCGCCGAGGGCCACACCCCGCCCGTGCCGCCCTTCTGGGGACCGCGCGTCGTCGAGGCGCCGATCCGGGCGCTGGTGCCGTTCATCAACGAGCGCTCGCTCTACCAGTTCCAGTGGGGGTTCCGGAAACAGGGGCGCAGGCTGGAGGAGTTCCTGGGCTGGGCGAAGCAGGAGCTGCGGCCGGTGCTGAAGCGCATGCTCAGGCTCTGCGAGGAGGAGGCGATCCTGAAGCCGCAGGCGGTCTACGGCTACTGGAAGGCCGCCGGCGAGGGCAACGACGTGGTGCTGTTCGGGGAGGACGGCCGGACCGAGCTCTGCCGCTTCACGCTCCCGCGTCAGGCCAAGGAGGACGGCGAGTGCATCGCCGACTTCTTCCGCGACATCGACGACGGCCCGGACAAGCGCGACGTGATCGGGCTGCAGGTGGTGACGGTCGGCGCGAAGGCCTCCGAGATGGCGCGGGGGTGGTTCGAAGGCAACCGCTACCAGGACTATCTCTACCTGCACGGGCTCTCGGTGGAGATGGCCGAGGCGATGGCCGAGTACGTGCACAAGCGCATCCGCGCCGAATGCGGCTATGCCGGCGAGGACGACCGCGACATGGACCGGATGCTGCAGCAGGGCTACCGTGGCAGCCGCTACTCCTTCGGCTATCCGGCCTGCCCGAAGCTCGAGGACCAGCTGCCGCTGCTCAGCCTGCTGGGCGGCGAGCGCATCGGCGTGTCGCTGTCGGAGGAGTGGCAGCTCCACCCCGAACAGAGCACGAGTGCGATCGTCGTGCTCCATCCGCGCGCGAAGTACTTCTCGGTGTGATGCCCGTCGGGGTCTGATGGCCGGCGGCCGCGGCACCGGCCGGCGACATCGGGATCGCAGCGGGGGATCGGCCGTCCATCCGCGCAGGCTGAGGCCCGTCGCCTTGACAGGGAGGCGCGCCGCACTCATCTGCCCCACCGGGCGGGGTCCGGGCCCCTCTGGCGCAGCCTGCGCGATGTCGGACCCCTTCGACCCGGTCGAAGGGATGATCCGATGGACTGGTTCTGGCTGGCCTGCGGGCTCGGTCTGCTGGTGCTCGGCGCGGAGGCGCTGGTGCGGGGCGGCGTTGGACTCGCGCGCCGGTTCCGCGTGAGCCCGCTCCTGATCGGCGTCACCGTGGTCGCCTGGGGCACCTCGACGCCCGAACTCGTCGTTTCGGTCGAAGCGGCGATCGAGGGCCTGGACGGCATCGCGGTCGGCAACATCGTCGGCTCGAACATCGCCAACATCCTGCTGATCCTGGCGGCCGCCGCCGTGATCTCGCCGATCGCGGTCCGTCCCGAGGCGATCCGCCGCGACGGGCTGTTCGTGCTCGGCGCGACGGCGCTGTTCCTGGCGATCGCACTGACCACCGACCGGCTGCGGTGGTGGCACGGGGTGCTCTGCCTCGGCCTGCTCGCGGGCACCGCCGTGCTGACCTACCGGCAGGAACGCCTCGGCGGCACGGCATCGGGCGCGCTGCACGCGGCCGAGGCCGAGGAGGTTCAGGCCGTGCCGCTGAACCCGTGGCTCGCGGGCGCGATGGTGGCGGGCGGGATCGGCCTGCTCGTCCTCGGCGGCGAGCTGATGATCGGCGCGGCGGTGAGCATCGCGCGCGGCTTCGGCGTCTCCGAGGTGGTGATCGGGCTGACCCTGGTCGCGATCGGCACCTCGCTGCCGGAACTGGTGACGAGCGTGATCGCCGCGCTGCGCCGCCACTCCGACATCGCGCTCGGCAACATCCTCGGCTCCAACATCTACAACATCCTCGGCATTCTCGGCGCCGCCTCGCTGATCGCACCGGCCGCGATCCCGCCCGAGATCGCGCGCACCGAGATGTGGGTGATGGCCGGGGCGACGCTGCTGCTGCTGCCGGCGATGGTCTCGGGTCGGATCGGCCGCGCCCTCGGCGCCGCGATGCTCACGGGCTACGCGCTCAACCTCTGGCGGCTCGTGGCCACGGCCTGACCCCTCACGTCCCCACCTTCAGGGTCGAGACCAGGCCGCGCAGGCAGGCGAGCAGGCTGAGCGGCGTGATCCTGCCCGTGCGGGGATTGTCCTCGGAGGGAACGTTCTCGATGGTCATCGAGAGCCGGACCGTGTCGGCCTCCACCGTCACCGTGTGGGTGTTGCGGGTGACCGTCGGGTCGGCCCAGATCTCGAGCCGGGTGCGATCCGGGCCGATCCCGGCGAGGGCGAGCGCGGCGGCGACGTTCACGTTGGCCGGGAAACCCTTCGCCCCCTCGCGCGCGGAGCCCGCGAAGACGCGCGTCGGCTCGGTGATCGCGGCGACGTCGATCCCGTGCTCCTCGAGATACGGCGCACCCGCGAGCCCGCGCGGCGGCTTGCGGGTGACCAGGGTGACGCTCTCGACCGCGCCCTCGGCGGCGGCGCGCACGGCATCGAGACCGAGCAGCGCGCCCGTGGGCACGATGATCCGCGCGCCCGAGGCCTTCGCCTGCTCGACGAGATGCATGCGCGGCAGGAGCGCGCCGACCGAGGAGATCACCACGATCCGCCCGCGCGCGACCGCAGGGCCGACGATCTCCTCGAACACCGCCGCAGGCAGGGCCTCGACCACCACCTCGGCGTGCTCGGCGAGCTCGCCCGGGCCGACGAGCGCAGGGACGGCGCGGAACCCGGCGAGCGCCGCCTCGGCCTTGGCCCGGTCGCGCGCCGAGACCGCGACCAGGCGCAACCCCTCCACCCCCGCATCGAGCGCACACGCCAGCCTGAGCCCGATCGCGCCCAGCCCGCCGATCCCCACGGTCAGCATCCGTCAACCTCTCCTGCTATACTTTCGGTTGCATGTCCGGCCGGAAGGACCCGTCGATGTCGGTGCCCGCCCTGCCGCCGCATGGCGGCGACCGCGTGATCGCGTTCCTCGACTTCGTCAAGGCGCTGCGCTGGCCGGCGGTGGTGGTGACGCTGTTCGTGCTGCTGCTGCAGCCGATCCGTGCAAGCCTGGAGGCGCTGCACGGCCACGCGAGCGGTGCCGGCACGGTGGTGGTGCTGGGCGAGCTGCCGATGCGGCTCGCGCCGCACAGCCTGCCGCAGCCCTCGGAGTTCGTGACGCGCGCGGTTCAGGCGATGGATGCCGACGTCCTGCGCACCTTCCTCGACATGGACCAGCATGCGATCTACTGCGGCAACCTGGATGCGGAGTATCGCGCGGGGATGCGCCGGCTCGCCCATCTCGGGCTGGTGGAGGCGCGCAACGATCCCGCGAGGCCGGCGGACTGCCGCGATTATGCGGTCATGACCGAGCTCGGCAAGCAGGTCGAGACCTACCTGATCAGCGTGATGGTGGGAATGCTGAAGGGCTGATCAGACCACCGGGCTCCGCCCGCCATCCACGTTGATCGCCGTGCCGGTGACGTAGCCGGCGGCGTCGGAGGCGAGGAAGCAGGCCACGTTGGCGAACTCCTCCGCCGTGCCGATGCGCCCCAGCGGCACGGTGGCGCCCTGCTCGGCGCACCACTGTTCCCAGGTGATGCCGCGCTTCTCCGCCGCGTGGCGGCGGCGCCACTGCGCGCTCTCGATGATGCCGACCAGGAGCGCGTTCACCAGGATGCCCCTGGGTGCCCCCTCGTTCGCCAGCACCTTGGTCAGCGCCATGCCGGCCGCGCGGCTGACGGCGGTCGGCGCCCCCTCCGCCGGCGGGGCCTTCGCGCCGATGTTCAGCACGTTGATGATCCGGCCCCAGCCGCGCGCCTCCATGCCCGGCCAGGCGAGCCGGGCGAGGCGGATCGCGGCGAACAGCTTCAGGTCGAGATCGGCCTGCCACTCGGCATCGGTGATGTCGCGGAATGGTCCGCGCTTCGAGGTGCCGGCGTTGTTCACCAGGATGTCGATGCCAGCGAGCGCGGCCTCGGCCTTCGGCCAGGCATCGGCGATCGCCTCGGCGCGGCTAACGTCGCACGGGATGGCGACCACCGTGCGCCCTGGGGCCGCCTCGCGCACGGCGTTGGCAGCGGCCTCGAGCACGTAGGCCCGGCGGGCGAGCATCGCCACGTCGGCGCCCGAGGCGGCGAAGCGGCGCGCCATGGCGAGGCCGAGCCCCTCGGAGGCGCCGGTGATGAGCGCGCGGCGGCCGGCGAGGCTGATGTTCATGGCGCGGCGCAGGCGCGCGTGGGGCGACCTACGGGACTCGAACCCGTGACATCCAGGACCACAACCTGGCGCTCTACCAGCTGAGCTAAGGCCGCCGCCGAGGCGCGCGTTCCTACGCCCGAGGGCCTCATGCCGTCAACGCCCGCGGTGCATCCGCCCCGCGCGCGGCGAGGGCCGCCCGCAGGCGGCTCAGCGCCTCGTCCAGCGTCGCGTCCTGCTTGCAGAAGGCGAAGCGGGCGTAGTGGCGCGGTGCGGTCGCCGGATCGGCGTAGAAGGCGCTGACCGGGATCGCCGTCACCTTCGCCGTCTCGGTCAGCCACCGGCAGAACGCGACGTCGTCGCCGGCGAAGCCGAGCGGGCGGAAATCGGTGGTGACGAAATAGGTGCCCTTGGCCTCCAGCACGCCGAAGCCGAGCGCGGCAAGACCTGCCGCCAGCCGGTCGCGCTTGGCCGCGAGCCCGTCGGCGAGCCCCTGGAAATAGGCGTCGTCCTTGGCGAGCCCGACGGCGACCGCGCGCTGGAGATTGGGTGGCGTCGTGAAGGTCAGCAGCTGATGCGCCTTGGCGATGGTCTGCGCCAGCGCCTTGGGCGCCGTGACGTAGCCGACCTTCCAGCCGGTCAGGCTGAAGGTCTTGCCCGCGCTGCCGATGCGCGCGCAGCGCTCGCGCATCCCCGGCAGGCTCATCAGCGGGATGTGGCGCCAGCCGTCGAAGGTCAGGTGCTCATAGACCTCGTCGCACACCGCGTAGGCGTCGTGCTTCTGGAGGAGGTCGGCGATGAAGGCGAGCTCGGCGGCGGTGAACACCTTGCTGCACGGGTTCTGCGGCGTGTTCATCAGGATCGCCTTGGTGCGCGGCCCGAAGGCGGCGGCGAGCTCGGCGCGCGGCAGCTCCCACCTGGGCGGCTCGAGGCGCACGAGCTTCGGCACCGCGCCCAGCATCCTCACCACCGGCAGGTAGGTGTCATAGAGCGGCTCGATCAGCACCACCTCGTCGCCCGGATCGAGCAGCGCCATCAGGCAGGCGGTGATCGCCTCGGTGGCGCCGGAGGTGACGACGACCTCCGCGGCCGGATCGACCTCGATCCCCCAGAAGCGCCGGTTCGCGGCGGCGACCGCAGCGCGCAGCTCCGGCAGGCCGGTCATCGGCGGGTACTGGTTGCGCCCATCGAGCAGCGCGTCCGCCGCGGCGCGCAGCACATCGGCCGGGCCGTCCTCGTCCGGGAAGCCCTGGCCGAGATTGACCGCGCCGTGCTGCACCGCGAGCGCGGACATGACGGTGAAGATCGTGGTGCCCGTGCTGGCGAGCAGGGTGTTGTGCGGCTTCATCGCGCTGGCAGGATCCCCCGGAACCGAGGGCCGACTATGGCGGGACCGTTGGTGCGGTGCAAGGACTGCCCAGAAATTGGGCAGATGCTCGCGGCACCGGCTGAGTCGCAGGGCAGCCGCCCCGCCGCCCGCCCGGCCTCGCCGGCCGGCCTTGCCGCAGCGAGGCAAGCCGTGCGAGTAACGGATGCAACCCAGCAATGCGCCAGCGCGCGAATCCCGACGGCCGGCCGGGACCGCGCAGGGCTCAACGGCGGACAGGCGGATGAAGAAGATCGAGGCCATCATCAAGCCCTTCAAGCTCGACGAGGTGAAGGAGGCGCTGCACGAGGTCGGGCTGCAGGGCATCACCGTGGTCGAGGCCAAGGGATTCGGCCGCCAGAAGGGCCATACCGAGCTCTATCGCGGCGCCGAATACGTGGTCGACTTCCTGCCCAAGGTGAAGATCGAGGTGGTCTGCCAGGACGGGCTGGTGGACCGCGCGATCGAGGCGATCATGAACGCCGCGCGCACGGGCCGGATCGGCGACGGCAAGATCTTCGTCACCACGGTCGAGGAGGCGATCCGGATCCGCACCGGCGAGCGCGGCGAGGAGGCGATCTAGGTCGCTTCGCGTTCCATCCACAGATTCCGGCCCGCGCCATGCATGGCGGCGGCCACGCTGCCCGGCGGAGCCTCCGCCGCGGCGCCGCGTCCGGGCTCGCCGGCCCGGGCGATACTCCCACACACTGCTGACCTGCACACAGGAAGGGGACCATGGCTGCTAAGCCCGAAGTCAAGAAGGTGCTCGAGATGCTCAAGGAGCACTCGGTCGAATACGTCGATCTGCGCTTCACCGACCCGCGCGGGAAGTGGCACCACACGGCCCAGCACGTCAGCACGATCGACGAGGAGGCCTTCACCGACGGCATCATGTTCGACGGCTCCTCGATCGCCGGCTGGAAGGTGATCAACGAGTCCGACATGATCCTGATGCCGGACCCCGAGACGGCGGTGATGGACCCCTTCGCGGCCAAGCCGTCCCTGATCCTGTTCTGCGACATCATCGAGCCCTCGACCGGCCAGCTCTACGGCCGCGATCCGCGCGGCACGGCGAAGAAGGCCGAGGCCTATCTCGCCTCGACCGGGATCGGCGACACGGCCTATTTCGGTCCTGAGGCCGAGTTCTTCGTGTTCGACAACGTGAAGTTCGGCACGGGCGGCAACTACGGCATCTACCAGCTCGACAGCATCGAGGGGCCGCAGGCCAGCCTGAAGGACTACCCCGAGGGCAACATGGGCCATCGCCCGTCGGTGAAGGGCGGCTACTTCCCGGTCCCGCCGGTGGACAGCGAGAGCGACCTGCGCGCCGAGATGCTCTCCACCATGGGCGAGATGGGGGTGACGATCGAGAAGCACCACCACGAGGTCGCGCAGTCCCAGCACGAGCTCGGCATGAAGTTCAACACGCTCGTGCGCATGGCCGACCAGATGCAGATCTACAAGTACGTGATCCACAACGTCGCCCACAGCTACGGCAAGACTGCGACCTTCATGCCGAAGCCGATCTATGGCGACAACGGCTCGGGCATGCATGTGCACCAGTCGATCTGGAAGAAGGGCAAGCCCACCTTCGCCGGCAACGGCTATGCCGACCTCTCCGAGACGGCGCTCTACTACATCGGCGGCATCATCAAGCACGCCAAGGCGCTGAACGCCTTCACCAACCCGTCCACCAACTCCTACAAGCGGCTGATCCCGGGCTTCGAGGCGCCGGTGCTGCTCGCCTACTCGGCGCGCAACCGCTCGGCCTCCTGCCGCATCCCCTACGCCACCAGCCCGAAGGCCAAGCGCGTCGAGGTGCGCTTCCCCGACCCGACCGCGAACCCCTATCTCGCCTTCGCGGCGATGCTGATGGCGGGGCTGGACGGGATCCAGAACCGCATCCATCCGGGCGATGCGATGGACAAGGACCTCTACGATCTGCCGCCGGAGGAGCTGAAGGGCATCCCGACCGTGTGCGGATCGCTGCGCGAGGCGCTGCAGTCGCTCGAGGCGGACCACGAGTTCCTGCTCAAGGGCGACGTGTTCAATCTCGACCAGATCCAGAGCTACATCGCGCTGAAGTGGACCGAGGTGTATCGTTTCGAGCACACCCCGCACCCGGTCGAGTTCGAGATGTACTACAGCGCCTGATCCCTGCTCGGATCGGACCGCCGCGCGGGGCGGCGCCGCCCTCGAGGAGAGGGCGGGCCGCCCCGCTCCCGTTCACCCCCCGCCTGACTCCGGCCGGCAGGGGAAGGCGTAGAAGTTGAAGCGCCGCAGCACCTCCACCGCATCCGCGTCCAGCAGGATCGTGCAGGGCGGCGCCGCGAGCCGGGCGACCGCGCCGCCCGCCGCGACATCGGCGCCCAACGTCACGGCGATCCGCCGCGCCGCACCGGCACGCGCCAGGAACGCGGGCCACGCCATCTGGTTCGCGGCCGGATCGCAGGCCGCGGCACCGGCCGGGCAGTCGACCGGATGGGGATAGAACAGCGACTCGTGCGCGACCGAGCCGCGGCCCGGCACCTGGAACGGCGCCGCCACGCCCTTGTGCGCGACGACGAGCTGCACCGGCGCACCGGGTGCGGGCGGATCGCAGTCGGGCATCGGCACCGGCGCACCGCCCTCGGCGATCCGCCTCCACGAGGTCTCGACCCGGTGCTGCGCGACCTGCTCGAGCCGCCGCCCGCCCAGGTCCAGGACGATCCACTCGCGCAGCACCGTCGCCGGATAGCCGGACGGCGCCGTGTTCGCATAGGCCGAGATCGCGCCGATGCGGACCAGCTCGTGGCCGAGCGGCTGGGTCTCGCGGCAGAGCAGCACCTGCTGCGGCGGGAACAGCACGGGCTCGGCGCCGCGCAGCCAGTCGACCGCGTTCCAGCCGAGCGCGCCGAGCGCCAGCACGGTGCCGACCGCGCCGCTCACATTGATCTTCCAGTCCCATTGGAACGGCACGGCGCGTCAGCGCACCGGCAGACCGGGCTGCGGCCCGGGAAGCGAGGGTGAGGTCTGGAACGGCGGCGGCGCCTGGGGCGTTGGCGAGGGCGGTGACGGCGGGAACGGCGAAGGGATCAGATCCGGCCGCGGGCCGCCGGGTGCCTCGCGGGATGGCTCGTCCGGGCGATCCGCCGGCAGGGGCCGGTCGCGCCGGGTCGCCGGACCGGGTGCCGCCGGCGCGGTGTCGGGCCGCGCCGCCGGTTCGCGCAGCGGGAACGGGGGCGGCTGCTGGGACGTCGCCGAGGTCGCCGCCAGGGCGCCGAGCAGGGCCAGGGTGAGACGCGTCCGGGTCATCGCGCGCTCCAGGTTCAGGATCGAAATGATAGCGCGGGGCGCGATGCCCCGGAAGCTGCGTGCGCCCCTCCTCGGAATCGGCCGGGCCGTTCCCGTGCCGGCCGGCAAGGCTCGACTGCGCCTCCCGCCCCTTGCCCCACGCGCCGCCCGTGCGCGAGCATGACGCATGAACACCGCCGCCTCCGACGCGGCGACGACCGCGCCGGCCGCCGCCGCTCCCGCCTGGCACCTCTTCGTCCCCAAGCTCTACACCGTGCTGCGCCAGGGCTACGGTTTGGCCGCGCTGCGCGCCGACATCCTCGCCGGGCTGACGGTCGCGATCGTCGCCCTGCCGCTGGCGATGGCGCTGGCGATCGCCTCCGGAACGACCCCCGACAAGGGCCTCGTCACCGCCGTGGTGGGCGGCCTGTTCGGCTCCGCCCTGGGCGGCGCGCGCTTCAACATCTCCGGCCCCACCGGCGCCTTCGTCGTCGTGGTGTTCGGCGTGATCGAGCGGCACGGCTATGACGGCCTGGTGCTCGCCACGCTGATGGCCGCGGCGATGCTGGTGGCGGCCGGATTGTTCCGCCTCGGCACCTGGATCAAGTACATCCCGGAACCGGTGGTGGTCGGCTTCACCGCCGGCATCGCCGTGATCATCTTCTCGAGCCAGGTGCGCGATCTGCTGGGCCTCGAGATCGCCGCCCTGCCGGGCGGTGTTGCCGCGCAGTGGCAGGCGTTCTGGCAGGCGCGCGCGAGCCTCTCGCCAACCGCGATCGCGGTCTCGGCGGGCGCGCTCGCGCTGATCCTCGGGCTGCGGCGGCTCGCCCCGCGCGCGCCGGGCTTCCTGGTCGCGGTGCTCGCTGCCGGCATCGCCGCCTATGCCGGGCTGCCAGTGGAGACGATCGGCTCCCGCTTCGGCGAGGTCCCGGGCGCGATCCCGGCCCCCTCGATCCCGGCGGTCACGCTCGAACGGCTGGGCGCGCTGATCAGCCCCGCCTTCACCATCGCCTTCCTCGCCGGGCTCGAGAGCCTGCTCTGCGCCATGGTCGCCGACGGGATGACCGGGCGGCGCCACCGCTCGAACTGCGAGCTGGTCGCGCAGGGCATCGCCAACGCCGCCTCGGCGCTGGTCGGAGGCCTGCCGGTGACGGGCGCGATCGCGCGCACCGCGACCGCGATCCGCGCCGGCGCGCGCAGCCCGCTCACGGGCATCTTCCACGCACTGTTCCTGCTCGCCTTCATGCAGGTGGCGATGCCGCTCGCTGCCTACGTGCCGCTCGCCGCGCTCGCCGCGGTGCTGGTGGTGGTGGCGTGGAACATGAGCGAGCGCCACAAGATCCGCCACATCATGGCGACCGCGCCGGTCGGCGAACGGCTGGTGCTGGCGCTCACCTTCGCGCTCACCGTTCTGGTCGACCTGACGGTGGCGATCGAGGTCGGCGTCGTGGTCTCGGCGATCCTGTTCATGCACGGCATGGCCGAGGCGGTCTCGCTCAGCCGCGACGGCGCAGCCATCCTGGTCGCCGACCAGGACGATTTCGCCCGCCCGCGCGAGGACCGCTACGTGCAGCGCGACGCCCTGCCGCCGGGGGTGGAGGTGTTCCAGCTGCGTGGGCCGCTGTTCTTCGGCGCGGCCGGGCGGCTCGCCGACGCGCTCGACATGCTGCCCGAGCGGCCGCGCGTGTTCATCCTGCGCATGCGCGAGGTGCCGTTCATCGACACCACCGGCGTGGCGGCGCTCGCCGACTTCGTGCGCCGCAACCGCGCGCAGGGCACCACCGTGATCGCGACCGGCGTGCAGCCGCAGCCGCTCGCGGTCATGCGCCGGATGGGCCTGACGGGCGAAACGGCCGGCTTCGCGATCGCGCGCGACTTCGCCGCCGCGCTCGAGATCGCGCGCGCGGGCTGACGGCTACGGAACCCGCGCGGCCAGGAACCGCAGGATCGTCTCCGCGACGCGCGGCCAGCCGGCGTCCAGCATCATCGCGTGGCCGAGCCGGTCCATCGTCGCGTGCTCGGCGCCATGCAGCCAGGCCGTGCGCAGCAGCGCGTCCCGCGGCACCAGCGGATCCTCGGCCGCGCCGAGCACCAGGGCGGGCACGCCGACCAGCCGGGCGGAGGCGACGGGGCGCGGCCACTGCGCCTCGGCGAGCGCGCGCAGGCTCTCGGACTGCAGCCGCGCGATGTAGCCCCAGGCGAGATGATCCGGCAACGCATCGGAGAACAGCGCGCTGCGCAGCCGCACCGGTCTCGTGCCGGCGGCATCGGCCCAGGGCATGCGCGCCACCTCCTGCCACAGCACCGGGTCGGTGAAGGCGAGCCGCCAGTTCGCGCCCGCCAGCCCCTCGGGCGGCACCGGCGCGAGCAGCACCAGGCCGCGGATGCGCGGATCGCCGAGCAGCATCTGCGCCACCAGCCCGCCGAGCGAATGCCCGACCACCACCACCGGCCCGCCGAGTGCCGCGATCGCGGCACGCGCGTCGACCAGGTAGTCGATCAGGCCGAAGCCGTGCAGCGACTCGCGGCCCGCGCTCGCACCATGGCCGCGGAAGGAGAGCGCGGCGGTGCGCCAGCCGGAGGCGGCGAGCGCGGCCATGAGATGCTCGGCCCACATCCAGGCCGCGCCGGCCGCGCCATGCAGGAACAGGACGGTCGCGGGACGCGCGTCCTCAGCCTCCATGCGCAGGAGTTCGAGGCCGCGCACGGGGGCGGGCAGCGGCGCGGCGCGCCGGCGGAACGGAATGACCTCGGACATGGCACGACGCGCCGCCCGACCCGGCAGGACCGGGCGGCGCAAGCCTCAGGCCGCGCGGGTCAGTTCCGCGACCTGTCCACCAGCGCGTTCTTCCTGATCCACGGCATCATCGCGCGCAGCTTCTCGCCGACCTGCTCGATCGGGTGCTCGGCGAGCTTGCGGCGCGTCGCCTTGAACGAGGCCTGGTTGACGCGGTTCTCGAGCATCCAGTCGCGCGCGAAGCGGCCCGACTGGATGTCGGCCAGCACGCGCCGCATCTCGGCCTTGGTCGCATCCGTGATGATGCGCGGGCCGGTCACGTACTCGCCGTACTCGGCGGTGTTGCTGATCGAGTAGTTCATGTTGGCGATGCCGCCCTCGTAGATCAGGTCGACGATCAGCTTCACCTCGTGCAGGCACTCGAAATAGGCCATCTCGGGGGCGTAGCCGGCCTCGACCAGCGTCTCGTAGCCGGCCTTGATCAGCTCGACGAGCCCGCCGCAGAGCACCACCTGCTCGCCGAACAGGTCGGTCTCGCACTCCTCCTTGAAAGTGGTCTCGATGATGCCGGCCCGCCCGCCGCCGATCGCGGACGCATAGGAGAGGCCGAGCTCGAGCGCATTGCCGGAGGCGTTCTGCGCCACCGCAACGAGGCAGGGGACGCCGCCGCCGCGCTGGTACTCCGAGCGCACCGTGTGGCCCGGGCCCTTCGGCGCGACCATCAGCACGTCCATGTCGGGGCGCGGCTCGATCAGGTTGAAGTGCACGTTGAAGCCGTGCGCGAACATCAGCGCCGAGCCCTCCTTCATGTTGGGCCCGAGCTTCTCGCGGTAGAGATCGCCCTGGCCTTCGTCCGGGGTCAGCACCATCACGAGGTCCGCCCACTTCGCCGCATCCGCCGGGTCCATCACCTTGAAGCCTGCGGCTTCGGCCTTGGCCACGCCGGCCGAGCCCTTGCGCAGGCCCACCACGACCTCGGCCACGCCGCTGTCCTTCAGGTTGTTGGCATGGGCGTGGCCCTGGCTGCCATAGCCGATGATCGCGACCTTCTTCCCCTTGATCAGGTTCACGTCGGCGTCGCGGTCGTAGTAGACGCGCATGGGCGTATCCTCGCAGTGGATGGAACGGTTCGGGTGGGGTCTAGCCTCGGGCCCGCCGGCCGGCAAGCAGGCTCAGCCGTGGATGCCCTTGGGCCCGCGCGCGATCGCGACCACGCCGGTGCGGCAGACCTCGACCAGGCCGAGCGGGCGCATCAGCGCGGTGAAGGCGTCCAGCTTGTCGGTCGCCCCGGTCATCTCGAAGACGAAGCTTTCCGTGGTCGCATCCACCACGCGGGCGCGGAAGGCGTCCGCGATGCGCAGCGCCTCGACCCGCTTCTCGCCCACGCCCGCCACCTTGATCAGCGCCATCTCGCGGGCGATGTGCGGACCCTCCATGGTCAGGTCTGCGACCTTGTGGATCGGCACCAGCCGGTCGAGCTGGGCCTTGATCTGCTCGATCACCATCGCCGTGCCCGAGGTGACGATGGTGATGCGGCTGAGGTGCTTCTCCTCGTCCACCGGCGCGACGGTCAGGCTGTCGATGTTGTAGCCGCGGCCGGAGAACAGGCCGATCACTCGCGCGAGCACGCCGGCCTCGTTCTCGACCAGCACCGAGATCACGGCCTGGCGGGTGGTGATGTCGTGGTCGGGCATCAGGACCTTGAGCATAGGAAACGTTCCACGATCGGGGAAGGGATGTCAGACCAGGACCATCCCCTCCTCGGTCACGCCGGCCCCGCCGCCCTTCCTGGACGCCTCGTCCTCCGGGCCGAGGATCATCTCGTTGTGCGCCGCCCCCGAGGGGATCATCGGGAAACAGTTCTCCGCCTTGTCGACGCAGATGTCGGCGATCACGGCCTTGTCCACGCGCAGCATCTCGCGGATCACGTCGTCGAGCTCGCCCAGCCTGGTCGCGCGCAGCCCGACCGCGTGGAAGCTTTCCGCCAGCTTGACGAAGTCCGGCAGCGCGGCGGAGTAGGATTCCGAGTAGCGGCCGCCGTGCAGCAGCTCCTGCCACTGCCGCACCATCCCCATGTATTCGTTGTTGAGGATGAACACCTTCACCGGCAGGCGGTACTGCGCGAGCGTGCCCATCTCCTGGATGTTCATCAGGATCGAGGCCTCGCCCGCGATGTCGATCACCAGCGCGTCCGGATGCGCGATCTGCACCCCCATCGCCGCCGGCAGGCCGTAGCCCATGGTGCCGAGGCCGCCCGAGGTCATCCAGCGGTTCGGCCGCTCGAACTTCCAGAACTGCGCGGCCCACATCTGGTGCTGGCCGACCTCGGTGGTGATGAAGGTGTCCCTGCCCGTTTCCTGCGCCAGTTCGTAGAGGCGCCGGATCGCGTACTGCGGCTTGATGATCGCGGAGGGGGCCATGTCCTGGCGGAAGCGCAGGCAGTCGCGCGCGCGCCACGCATCGATCTGCCTCCACCACTGGGCGAGCGCGCCGGTGTCCGGCTTCGCCGCATCCGCCTTCCATCCTGCGATCAGCGCGGCGAGGATGCGCGCGGCATCACCGATGATCGCGCAGTCGACGCGCACGTTCTTGTTCACCGAGGACGGATCGATGTCGGCATGGATCTTGAGGCTGCCGGGCGAGAAGTCCCGGAGCCGGCCGGTGACGCGATCGTCGAACCGCGCGCCGATGTTCAGCATCACGTCGCAGCCATGCATCGCGAGGTTCGCCTCGTAGGTGCCGTGCATTCCCAGCATGCCGAGGAACTGCGGGTCGGAGGCGGGGAAGGTGCCGAGCCCCATCAGCGTGTTGGTGCAGGGGAAGCCCGTCAGGTGGACGAACTCGGCGAGCAGGCGCGAGGCCTCGGGACCGGAATTGACTACCCCCCCGCCGGCATAGACGATCGGCCGCTTGGCCCCCTTCAGCATGCGGATCGCGGTGGCGATTGCCTGCGGGTCGGGATCGAGCACCGGCCGGTAGGATCGGTGCGGCGCGCTCGGCACGCCGGCATAGACGCCCTTGTTGATCAGGATGTCCTTCGGCAGGTCGACCACCACCGGCCCCGGTCGGCCGGAGCGGGCGACGTAGAACGCCTCGTGGATCACCCGCCCGACATCGTCGGTGCTCTTCACGAGGTAGTTGTGTTTCGTCGCCGGCCGGGTGATGCCGGTGGTGTCGGCCTCCTGGAAGGCGTCGTTGCCGATCAGGTGGGTCGGCACCTGCCCGGTCAGGCAGACCACGGGGATGGAATCCATCAGCGCATCGACCAGGCCCGTCACCGCATTGGTGGCCCCCGGTCCGGAGGTGACCAGCACCACGCCGACCTTGCCGGTCGAGCGCGCGTAGCCCTCGGCCGCGTGCACCGCGCCCTGTTCGTGGCGCACCAGGATGTGGCGGATCGCGTTCTGCTGGAACAGCGCGTCGTAGATCGGCAGCACCGCCCCGCCCGGATAGCCGAACACGGTGTCGACGCCCTGCTCCTTCAGCGCGCGGAGGACGATCTCGGCTCCACTCAGCATCTCGGTGGCCGGCATGGCGAGCGTTCCCTTGGCTCGGTCGCCCGGTCGGGCGGGAGAGGCGCGGTTATCCTGCCATGGTGCGGCGCGTCAACAGGAAATCGTCAATAAACGCAAACAGGCCTGCCATGCGTTTTTCCGAAAATTGCGCGATGCCGCCGAGCCAAGCATCGATCGTAAAGGTTCGTTCCGGTGGCGCCAGCGCGTGGTGGCGGAACCAGGTCGCCTGGCGCTTCGCGTATTGGCGCACCATCGCCTGGCCGCGGGCGATCGCCGCCTCGAGCGGCAGGTCGCCCCGGATCGCCGCGAGGAGCGGCGGCACGCCGTGCGCCCGCATCGCGGGCAGCGCCGGATCCAGGCCGAGCGCCGCGAGCGCACGCACTTCCTCGAGCGCGCCGGCGGCCATCATCGCCAGGAACCGCGCATCGATCGCGGCGCGGACGTCAACCCGCGGCGGATCGAGCTTCACATGCGCGAAGCACCAGGGGGCGGGCGGCGCGGCCAGACGGCGCCACCACGCGGCCAGCCCCTCACCGGTCGCCTCCAGCACCTCCCAGGCGCGGATCACGCGCTGCGTGTCGCCGGGCGTGAGCCGGGCCGCGGTCACCGGATCGCGCTCGGCCAGCCGCGCATGCAGGGCCGGCGCGCCGAGCTCGGCAGCGAGGGAAC
>NZ_VIKA01000061.1 GCF_006704265.1 Elioraea sp. Yellowstone
GGCCAGCCGCCGCGGCGCCTGCAGGCACCGGGCCGGGGTCCGGCGCGGTCGCCGGCACGGCGGCGCGCGACGGCTGGGTTGGCATCGTCATCCTGGCGATCCTCGGGCTGATCGCCGCGCTTCTTGCCGTCGAGCTCGCCGAGGAGATCGGCAAGGCGCTGCGCCGGCTCTGGCGGTGGATCACCTGATCCGGAAGGGCGGCCGGGGCCGATTCCCCGGCCGCCTCGGGTCAGTCCGGGAACCCCGCCATCGCCCGCACCTCGGCTGGGCTGCGGCCGGCCGCGCGCAGCGCGCGCAGCGCGACCGCCCGATCGCGCTTGGCGAGCCGCCTCCCGTCCGGGCCGGTCAGCAGCATGTGGTGGCGCCAGCGCGGCACCGGCCAGCCCATCAGGGCCTGCAGCAGCCGGTGCAGGTGCGTCGCCGGCTTGAGGTCGATCCCGCGCGTCACCAGCGTCACCCCCTGCACCGCGTCGTCATGCGTGACGCAGAGGTGATAGGACGCAGGCGTGTCCTTGCGCGCGAGCACCGCGTCGCCGAAGAGCGGTGCGGGGTCGATCCGGAACGCCCCCTCGCCCTCCTCCTCCGCGGTGAGCGGTCCGGTCGCCGCCAGCGCCGCAGCGGTGTCGAGCCGGAGCGCATAGACCTCGCCGCGCGCGATCCGGGCGGCGCGCTCGCCGGCCGGGAGCCGCCGGCAGGTGCCCGGATAGAGCGGTCCGTCGGCGCCGTGCGGCGCGTTGCCGATCGCGGCCACCTCGCGGGCGATCGCGGCGCGGGTGCAGAAGCAGGGATAGAGCAGGCCCCGCGCCGCGAGCGCGTCGAGCACCCCGCGGTATTCCGCCATGTGCGCCGACTGCACCCGCACCGGCTCGTCCCAGTCGAGCCCGAGCCAGGCGAGGTCCTCGAGGATCGCGTCCGCGTACTCGGGACGACAGCGGGCGGCGTCGATGTCCTCCAGCCGCAGGAGGAACCGCCCGCCCGCCTCGCGCGCCCGCCGCCAAGCGTAGAGCGCGCTCATGGCGTGACCGAGATGCAAGAAGCCGGTCGGGCTCGGTGCGAATCGGGTCACGATGGACGCGGCCATGCGGAAAGGCTATCGCCGCTCTGGCAGCTAGGGAGCAGGGAATGGGCGCGCCGACCGACCACGCGATCACGCTCGACGGGCCCCGGCTCACGCCGCCCGGCGGCCGGCGGCCGCGTCAGCTCGTCGTGCTCTGCCACGGCGTCGGCGCGGACGGCGAGGACATGATGGGTCTCGCCGAGCTCCTGTGCCACGCCCTGCCCGAGACCGCCTTCGTCTGCCCGCACGCGCCCTTCCCCTTCGATCTCGCGCCGGCTGGGCGGCAGTGGTTCCCGCTCTTCGAGCGCAGCAACGCCATGATCGAGCAGGGCGTGCGCGCGACCGCGCCGCTGCTGGCGCGCTTCTTCGCCGCCGAATGCGCGCGCCTCGGCCTGCCGCACCGCGCCGGCGTGCTCGCGGGCTTCAGCCAGGGGGCGATGATGGCGCTCTTCACCGGGCTGCGCATGGCGGACCCCCCTGGCGCGCTCGCGGGATTCTCGGGCGCGCTGCCGGGGCTGGCGACGCTGCCGGCGGAGTTGAAGGCGCGCCCGCCGGTGCTGCTGGTGCACGGCGAGCGCGATGAGGTGGTTGCCCCGGCGATGACGCGCGAGATGGAGCGCGTGCTGCGCGCGCTCGGCGTCCCCGTGCATGCGCTCTACCGGCCGGAACTCGGCCACAGCCTGGACGACGAGGGGATCGGCGCCTTCGCCGCGCTCTGCGCCGACCTTCTGGAGCGTCAGGGCGGCAGCTCCTCCACGTGAAGCTTGCGTGATGGCGGGCGCGGTTGCTGGACTTCCGCGCCGAAGCTGTGCATAACCCGGCCAGTCCACTGGCTGTGCCACATCATCTGGTATCGGCACCGTCACGATTGCCGACATCTGGTGTGGCGCCGCCCGACAGGGAGAACGGCGCGTGCCGGATGGTGGCAGTCACTATCCCGCCCTGGTGCTGAACGCGGATTTCCGTCCGCTCTCCTACTTCCCGTTGTCGCTCTGGGCCTGGCAGGACGCGGTGAAGGCCGTGTTCATGGACCGGGTCTCGGTCCTCTCGGAGTACGAGACCGAGGTGCGCAGCCCCTCGGTCAGCATGAGACTGCCCTCGGTGATCGCGCTGAAGGAGTACGTGCCCTCGGCGCGCCGGCCGGCCTTCACGCGCTTCAACGTGTTCCTGCGCGACCGCTTCGAGTGCCAGTACTGCGGCGATCCCTTCCCGACCCACGACCTGACCTTCGATCACGTCGTGCCACGCTCGAAGGGCGGGCGCACCACGTGGGAGAACGTCGTCACCGCCTGCTCGTGCTGCAACCTCCGCAAGGGCAACCGCCTGCCGCGCGAGTGCCGGATGTGGCCGCGCAATCCGCCGCGCCAGCCGACCAGCTGGGAGCTGCAGGAGAACGGCCGCGCCTTCCCGCCCAACTACCTGCACGAATCCTGGCGCGACTTCCTCTACTGGGACAGCGAGCTCGAGGGCTGAGCGGGGCTCACGCCAGCTCCGCCTTGTCGAGTTCCGCCACGGCCGCGCTGATGCGCGCGAGCGCCTGTTCGGCGAGGTACCGTGCCGGCACGCTGCGCAGCACCTCCTCGGCGCGCGGCCAGAGCCGGCGTTCCAGCCAGGGGCGGGCGAGCCGCAGCAGGCTGCGCGTCGGCCAGGACTGGCGTGCAATCAGCTTGTCGGTGGTCTCGCGCGCGAGCTGATCGAGCTGCGGCCTGACGAACCGCTCGTAGACCACCTCGGCCACGCGCTGCATCCGCCGCGCGATCGGCTCGGCGATGTCCTTGGCGTTGAAGCGTCCCGCCGGCCAAGCCGGCAGGGGCTCGACGGCATCGTCCGCGACCGGGTCGTCGCGCCGCGCAAGCCGGCCGAACAGCGGAATGATCGGCAGATGGTCCTCGGGCCCGTCCGGCGTGCGGCGCACCAGGTGGCGGCTGACATCGGCCTCGCTCCAGCGTCCCGCGGCGAACAGCGGATTGCCCATCGGCAGCACGAGGTGGCGGAGCAGGAACGAGCGCGCGTTGCGCCGCCCGAGCATGAAGTCGTGGTGCCGGTAGGCCTCGCTCAAGAAGCCCATGAAGCCGCCCAGATAGCCCGCCGCGATCGCGCCCGGCGCGCGCCAGCCCGGTCCGCGCGAGGGCGCGATCAGGAAGCGGCTGTAGGTGTCGGGCGAAGCGGCGAGCGCCAGATCCTCGGCCTTGAAGCGGCTCTCCCGCACCAGCGCGTTGAACAGCGGCAGGACCGCGCCGAACAGCCCGACCTCGGCGTCCGGACCGGGCTGCTCCCTGTTGGTGAAGGGATCGACCAGGATCACCGCGCGGTCGGCCTCGTGCCCCGCACGCGGGTTGCGCCCGTTCCAGCCGGCGAGGGCGCGTCGGACGAGCTCGAGCGGCTCGTTGTCCATCGCGCCGCCATCGACACACAGCATGCGGTATTCGTCCGGCTCGCCCTCGTCCCAGTCGGGCAGGCACTCGCGCGCCCAGACCGGCAGCGGATCGAGCGGCGCATCCGCCTCCTCGGCGAGCCGCGAACGGGGATGCAGCAGCGCCCGGAACGCGTAGTCGGCACGCGGACGGCGGATCACGCGCGGGCGCAGCGCGGCCGGAAAGGCGCCGGTGCCGAGGGTCGCCGCCTTGAACAGCTCGCGCAGCGGATCGCCGCGCGGACGGAAACGGTCGAGCAGCGTCTCGTCCGGTCCCGCCTTCGCCGCCACGCCGCGCGGCACGACGAAGCGCAGATGGTCGGCATGGCGCCACATGAAGTGGCTGAAGCCCGGTCCCCCGAAGCGGAGCGCGTAGGGCACGCCGCGCAGATTGGCAAGCGTCAGCATCACCGGCAGCGGATCGGCAAGCCACGGCCGCTCCGCTCCCGCCATGGCCCGGCGCGCGTCCAGCAGCGTCTCGACGATCTCGTCCAGCACGGTGCAGTCGAGCGCCGAGACGATACGGCCCTCCTTCAGGTCGTCGGTGCCGAGCAGGTGGCGCATGTCGATCCGCCGCACCCAGGCGTCGTAGAGGGGATTCGCAGCCCTGGTCGCCGCGTCCGCGTCGGGGGTCACGTGGGGGAACGCCGCGTCGAGGAACACCGCGCCGAGAGCGGCGCACATCCCGCCCGCCGAGGCGCCGCCGAGGACGGAGAGCCTGACCTCGTGCAACGGTGGCTCGCCCGCCTCCCGGCGGCGCGCCTTCTCGGCGGCGAAGGCGTCGAGCGCCTCGACCATCAGGTCGAGCACGCCGGCGGTGTAGGCGCCGGCCGAGACAGCCCCCGCCATGCAGAGGCCGAGCGCGAACGTTCCTTCCTCGGGTCGTTGCGCCTGCGCCGGGTAGGCAACGATCCAGCGCGCAAGCTCGGCTGCATCCGACATCGTCCCATCCCCCTCCGCCTTCGGGTCCACGATGCGCGATTGCAACGAGCCGCGTCAACGGTGCGCGCGGCGTTGACAGGCGAGGCCCGGTCCGGCACGCCGCCCGCGTGACCGCTCACCCCCCGCCTGGCCGCCATCGTCTCGACGCGCTGCTCGCGGGGCTGCGCGTACCCGTGCGCCGGGAGGACATCGCCGCCGGGCTCGCGGCACTCGCCGCCGATCCGGAGCTCGACGACATCGGCCTCGTCTCGATCCTGGCCGAGGCGATCCGCGGCCGGCTGAAGCGCGCCGCCGACGAGGCCGCGATCACCCATGCCGAGCGGGCACGCGCCGAGGCGCGGCTCGAGGAGTGGCGCCGCCAGCGCCTCGGCGAACTCCACGCGCGCGCGCGCCACCGCCACGAGGGCGAGGTGGTCGCCGCGCTGACGCTGTCCCGCTGGGTCGCCTCCTTCACCGCGGCACGGGCGATGCGGCGGCGCATCCTCGCCTTCCTCGGCCCGACCAACTCCGGCAAGAGCCACGCCGCCTTCGACCTGCTCGCCGCCGCCCCGCGCGGCGCCTATCTCGCGCCCCTGCGGCTGCTCGCCTGGGAGGGGCAGGAACGGCTCGCCGAACGCGGCGTCGCCGCCAGCCTGCTGACCGGCGAGGAACGCCGCGCCGACCCGGGCGACACGCACCTCTCCGCGACCGTCGAGATGGCCGATTTCGTGACCCCCGTGCCGGTCGCGGTGATCGACGAGGTGCAGATGCTGGCCGACGAGGATCGCGGCTGGGCCTGGACCCAGGCGGTGGTGGGGCTGCCGGCCGAGACGCTGGTGCTCGCCGGCGCGGCGGAGGCGGAGCCGCTGATCCGCCGCCTCGCGGGACTCACCGGCGAGACGGTCGAGCTTCGCCGCTTCGAGCGCATGGTGCCGCTCACCCCGCTGCACCGGCCGGTGCCGCTCGCGCGCACCGAGCCCGGCGATGCGATCGTCTGCTTCTCGCGCCGCGACGCCTTCGCGCTGCGCGAGGCGCTGATCGCGCGCGGCCGCCCGCCGGCGATGGTCTACGGCGCACTGGGGCCGGATGTGCGCCGCGCCGAGGCCGAACGGTTCCGCGACGGCACCGCCCCGGTGCTGGTGGCGACGGATGCGATCGGCATGGGGCTCAACCTGCCGATCCGGCGCATCCTGTTCGCCGCCACGACCAAGTACGGCGGGCTCGGGCCGCACCTGATCCGCCAGATCGCCGGTCGCGCCGGGCGGTTCGGCCACTATCCGGAGGGGTTCGTCGGCGTGCTGGAGGGCGAGGACCCGGCGCCCATCCTGGCCGCGATCGAGCATCCCCCGCCCCCGCTCGAGGGGCCGATGCGGGTGCTGCCGCGCGAGAGCCAGCTCCTGGAGATCGGCCGCCGGCTCGGCGCGGCCTCGCTGCTGCGCGTGCTCGTCGCGGTCGCCGAGCGGTTCCGCTGGCCGGGCGCGGACTTCGCGCTCGCGCGGCTGGAAGACGCCTTCGCGATCGCCGAGATCGCCGCTGCGGCCCGGCTGCCGTTGCCGGAGAGCCTCGGCTATCTCGGCTGTCCGGCCGATCTGCGCGATCGCGCCGCGGCCCAGGCCCTGCTCGCCTGGGCCCGGCGGCACGCCCAGGCCGCACGGGTCCTGGCCCTGCCGCTGCCGCGGCGGCTGGTGGCGCGCGGGGTGGCGTCGGATCCGGCGGATCTCGCCGCGGCGGAGCGGGCCGCGCGGCTCTGCACGGCCTATCTTTGGCTGGCGCAGAAATGGCCCGGAACGTATTGTGAGGAGGCTTCCGCGCGGGCGGTGCAGGCGACCCTGAACGGGTATATCGAGCGCAGCCTGAGGGAGGGGGCGAGCGTGCGGCTGCGCAAACGCTGGCGCGCGGACTGAAGACGACCGACAACCAGAAATGGGTTGATCGTTAACGATGCTTTGACGCATCGTTGACGGAGCAACGGAGGGTTGCGCCCATGATCCGCGTTCGCGAATACCGACGCATCGACTTCGGCACGGACATGATCGCCGAGGCCGTGCGGGCGACCGTGGCGGGGCTGATCCGCGCCGAGATGCCCGATGCCGAGCTCGACGGCGTGCGCATGGCCGGCCCAGAGGATGGCCCCGACGAGCCGGTCGTGGTCGCCCGCTGGCGCCGTGCCGGCGGCGCGGTACGCGAATGCGCGATGGATGCCGAGGAGCTCACCGCGGTGCTCGTGGGCTGGTGCCGGCTCGCCGGCGTGCCGCTGCCGCGCGCGGGCGAGAAGGCGATCGAGCCGGCCGATGACGGCGTCACGCTGGTGATCGTCCAGCGTGGACTCGGCCGGCCGCCCCGCCTGCATTGAGCGGGTCGATGAACCTCCCGGCGGTCGCGGCCGACGCGCCGCGGGTCTATCTCGCCGGCCCGGAAGTCTTCCTGCCCGATGCCGAGGCGGTGCTCGCGCGCAAGCGGGCGGTCTGCGCCCGGCTCGGGCTGGTGGCGGTGGTGCCGCTGACCGATGCCCCTGCCCCCGCCGCGGCCGAGGCGATGAAGCGCGCCTTCGCGATCTCCGCCGGCAACGAGGCCCTGATCCGCTCCTGCATCGCCGTGATCGCCAACCTCACGCCCTTCCGCGGCGCCTCGGCCGATGTCGGCACCGTCTACGAGCTCGGCTTCGCCCGCGGCCTGGGCCTCGGCCTCTACGCCTACACGAACGATCCGCGCGACTACGCCGCGCGCGCGATCGAGCGCCCCGACGGGCTCGACATCGAGGATTTCGGCCTCTCCGACAACCTGATGCTGGAGGGCGGCATCGCCGCCGCGGGCGGGGTGTTCGTGCGCGCCTCGGCCGCGCCGGAGGATCCCTGGCGCGATCTCGGCGTGTTCGAGGCCTGCGCGCGCGCCGCCTCGCGCCGCCTCACCGAGCCCGCCCTGGCGCGGCGCTGAGCACGCCCGCACCGGCCGGCCGCACCGGCGGCGGCCAGCGGCGCGCGCAGCGCCCCGTTGATCGTTTCATCGCCCCGGCCTAGGTACAGGCCAAGGGCGTGGATGTGCCGCGCCCGGACACCCCACAGCAGGGAGGAGGAGCGCAGCATGCGCATCCAAGGGTTCCTCGCGACCGCCGCGGCCGCGGCCGTCTCGCTCGCCGCCGCAGCCGGCGTCGCGCAGGCGCAGACCACCACCTTCGACGCCGTGAAGGCGCGCGGCGTCGTCAACTGCGGCGTCAACACCGGCCTCGCCGGCTTCGCTGCGCCCGACAGCCAGGGCGTGTGGCGCGGCCTGGACGTCGACCTCTGCCGCGCCGTTGCCGCCGCCGTGTTCGGCGACGCCGGCAAGGTCCGCTACGTGCCGACCACGGCCCAGCAGCGCTTCACCGCCCTGCAGTCCGGCGAGGTCGATCTCCTGAGCCGTAACACCACCTGGACGCTCGGCCGCGACACCTCGCTCGGCCTCGACTTCCTGGGCGTCAACTTCTACGACGGTCAGGGTTTCATGGTGAAGAAGTCGCTCGGCGTGAAGAGCGCGAAGGAGCTCGATGGCGCCACCGTCTGCGTGCAGCCCGGCACCACCACCGAGCTCAACCTGACCGACTGGTTCCGCGCCAACAACATGCGCTTCACCCCGGTGGTGATCGAGCGGCTCGAGGAGGTGAACGCCGCCTTCTTCTCCGGCCGCTGCGACGCGCTGACGACCGACGTCTCGGGCCTCGCCTCGGTCCGGTCGAGCCAGGGGCCGCGCGCCGAGGAGTACGTGATCCTGCCCGAGGTGATCTCGAAGGAGCCGCTCGGCCCGGCCGTGCGCCACGGGGACAACCGCTGGGCCGACGTGGTGCGCTGGTCGTTCTACGCGATGATCGAGGCCGAGGAGCTCGGGCTCACCTCCGCCAACATCGACCAGCACCTGAACAGCCAGAATCCGGCGATCCAGCGCTTCGTCGGCGCCACCGGCGGGCTCGGCGAGATGCTCGGGGTGGACAACAAGTGGGCCTACAACATCGTCAAGCAGGTCGGGAACTACGCCGAGAGCTTCGAGCGCAACGTCGCCCCGCTCGGCATCCAGCGCGGCGTGAACGCGCTCTGGACCAAGGGCGGTCTGATGTACTCGCCGCCGATCCGCTGACGCGGCGGGGCTGACGGCGAGGGGCCGCGCCGGGCAGCCGGTGCGGCCCCTTCCCTTTCGTGCGGCCGCTTTCGTACAGCCGCTACAGCAGCGCCAGGTCGTCGCGGTGGATCATCTCCTCGCGGCCGGCGAAGCCGAGGATCGCGGCGATCTCGCGCGAGTGTCGGCCCATGATGCGGCGCGCGTCCTCGGCGGCGTAGTTGGCGAGCCCGCGCGCGATCACGACGCCATCGGGCCCGGCCACCGTCACGCAGTCGCCGCGGCCGAACGCGCCTTCGATCGCCCGCACCCCGGCCGGCAGCAGGGACCGCCCCGCCCGCAGCGCGCGCACCGCGCCCGCATCGACGACGATCCGCCCCGCAGGCGCGAGCGCGCCGGCGATCCAGGACTTCCAGGCCGAGCGCGGTGCGGCGGTGGCATGGAACAGGGTGCGCCGCGCCGTGCCCGCCATGACGTCACGCAGGGCATGCGGGGCGGCGCCATGCGCGATCGCCATGCGGCAGCCCGCGCGCGTGGCGATGCGCGCGGCGGCGAGCTTGGTCACCATGCCGCCGGTGCCGATCCCCGGCACCGCATCGCCCGCCATGGCCTCGATCTCGGGCGTGATCGCCGCGACCTCGGGGATGTGCCGCGCGTGCGGGTCCTTGCGCGGATCGGCGGTGTAGAGCCCGTCGATGTCGGAGAGCAGCACGAGCAGATCCGCGGCGATCATCTCGGCCACGCGTGCGGCGAGCCGGTCGTTGTCGCCGAAGCGGATCTCGTCGGTGGCGACCGTGTCGTTCTCGTTGATCACCGGCACCGCGCCCAGGGACAGCAGAGTCTCGATGGTCGCGCGCGCGTTGAGGTAGCGCCGTCGCTCCTCGGAGTCGTCCAGCGTCAGCAGCACCTGCGCGGCCGGGAGCCCGTGCGGCGCGAGCGCCTCCTCCCAGGCGCGCGCGAGGCCGAGCTGGCCAGCGGCGGCGGCGGCCTGCTTCTCCTCGAGCCGCATCCGCGGCTTCGGCGGCAGGCCGGGCAGGCGCATCCGCCCGAGCGCGATCGCGCCCGAGGACACCACCGCGACCTGCGTGCCGGCGGCACGCAAGGCGGCGATGTCCTCGGCCAGCGCGGCGAGCCAGGCCGCGCGCGGCGCGGCGGTCGCGTCGTCCACCAGCAGGGCCGAGCCGACCTTCACCACCACGCGCTTGGCCGCGAGCGCGCTCATGCCGCCGCCCTCGCCTCGGCGATCACCGTCCAGAGCGCGCGCAGCACGGCGTCCACGCCCTGCCCCGTGGCGCCCGAGACGAGCAGCACCGGCCGCCCGGCCGCCTTTGCCAAGGCCCGCTGCCGGGCGGCGAGTGCCCGCGGCTCGACCGCGTCGATCTTGTTGAGCGCGACGATCTCGGGCTTCTCGACCAGCCCGCCGCCATAGGCTGCGACCTCCGCGCGCACGGTGCGGTACGCACGGCTCGGGCTCTCCAGCGTGCCGTCCACCAGGTGCAGCAGCACGCGGCAGCGCTCGAGGTGGCCGAGGAAGCGGTCGCCGAGCCCGGCCCCCTCGTGCGCGCCCTCGATCAGCCCGGGGATGTCGGCGAGCACGAATTCCGCCTCGTCACCGAGCCGTACCACGCCGAGCTGCGGATGCAGCGTGGTGAAGGGGTAGTCGGCGATCTTCGGCTTCGCCGCCGAGACCGCGGCGAGGAACGTGCTCTTGCCGGCGTTCGGCAGGCCGACCAGCCCGGCGTCCGCGATCAGCTTGAGGCGGAGCCAGATCCAGCGCTCCTCGCCCGGCTCGCCCGGATCGGCGCGGCGCGGCGCGCGGTTGGTGGCCGACTTGTAGTGGGTGTTGCCGAAGCCGCCCTTGCCGCCGCGGCACAGCGTGACGCGCTGGCCGGGCGCGGTGAGGTCGGCGAGCAGGGTCTCGCGGTCATCGGCAAGGATCTCGGTGCCGACCGGGACCTTCAGCACGAGGTCGGCCCCGCTGCGGCCGGTCATCTCCCTGCCCTTGCCGTCCTCGCCGCGCTCGGCCTTGAAGTGCTGGGCGTAGCGGTAGTCGATCAGGGTGTTGAGGTTGGGCACGGCTTCGATGATCACGTCACCGCCCTTGCCGCCGTCGCCGCCCCAGGGACCGCCGAACTCGATGAACTTCTCGCGCCGGAAGGCGACGCAGCCATTGCCACCGTCGCCCGCCTTCACCCAGATCTTGGCCTGGTCGAGGAATTTCATCTGAAGCCTTCTGCTTGTGCGCAGCCGCCACACCACCCCTGCGCACAACGAAAAAGGGGCCGTTTCCGGCCCCTTGTCGTCACGTCGCGAGGCCGCGCGCCGCCGTCACTCCGCAGGCGGCACCGGGACCACGCTGACATGCACCCTGTCCTCGGCCTTGCGCTCGAACTTCACGTGCCCGTCGACCAGCGCGAACAGCGTGTGGTCACGGCCGACACCGACGTTTCGGCCCGCCCGCATCTTCGTGCCGCGCTGGCGCACGATGATGTTGCCGGCCAGCACCGCCTCGCCGCCGAACTTCTTCACGCCGAGGCGCCGACCCGCGGAGTCGCGCCCGTTGCGCGACGAACCGCCCGCCTTCTTGTGTGCCATGGCAATCCCTCCTTCGCGTCAGGCGGTGATGGCGCCGATGCGCAGGACCGTGAGCTGGCGGCGGAAGCCGCGCAGCCGGCGGCTGTTCTTGCGGCGGCGCTTCTTGAAGACGAGGATCTTGTCGTCCTTCTTCTGCTCCAGCACGGTCGCGGCGACCGAGGCGCCGGAGAGCAGCGGCGCGCCGATCCTCACGCCGTCCGCGCCGCCCACCATCAGCACCTCGCCGAAGGTGACGGTCTGGCCCGGCTCGGCCTCGATCCGGTCCACGGCGAGCACGGCATTCGGCGTCACGCGGTACTGCTTCCCGCTGGCGCGGATCACGGCGTACATGGGTCTCGTCCTCGGTCGGGCGCCCGCGCGGGCGCAAACAGCAACGGCCGCGGGCCGGAGCCGCGCGGGATGCGGGGTTATGGCGAAGCGGCGGGTCGGGGTCAAGGGCAGGCGGCGCACCGCAGGCCCGCACCGGCACGGTCCCCCCGGTCGGCGGTGCCGCCTCCCTGCCATGTGCGGCCGGACCGGGTCGCGACGCGTCCGGATCGGACGGCAGCGCCTCACCCCACCGCTGCCGGCAGCCGCACCAGGTTCGCCACCTCCGCCCCGGCGAAGAAGGCGGCGACATTCGCCAGCGCCGCGGAGAGCTTCTCCTCGAACGCATCCAGCGTGCCGGCGCTGATATGCGGGGTCACCACGACGTTCGGCAGGCCGAGCAGCGGATGGTCCGACGGCGGCGGCTCGGCCTCGAACACGTCGAGCGCCGCGGCGAGCAGACGGCCCTCGCGCAGCGCCCCTGCCAGCGCCGCCTCGTCGACGAGGCCCCCGCGCGCGGTGTTCACCAGCACCGCGCCGGGCCGCATGCGCGCGATCGCCGCGGCGTCGATCAGGTGGCGCGTCTCCGCTGTCACCGGCAGGTGCAGCGTGACGATCTCGGCCGCCGCCAGCAGCGCCTCGAGCGACGCCGCGCGGCGCACCTTGAGGCGTGCCTCCTCCGCCGGCGCCAGGGTCACGCCGGGATCGAAATAGAGGCCCGTGGTGCCGAAGGCGGCGAAGCGCTCGGCCGCCGCCCGGCCGATCCGGCCGAAGCCCACATAGCCGACGACACGGCCGGCGAGATTGCGCGAGACCGGCCGCAGCGCATTCACATGCCAGCGTCCCCGACGCAGCTCGGCGTCCGCGAAGGGGAGCCGCCGCAGCGCGGCGAGCGCCAGCAGCACGGTCATCTCCGCGACCGGCAGCGTCGTGCCCTGCGGGGTGGTGGCGAGCGGGATGCCGCGCGCGGCGAGCCCCTGCCACGCCACCGTGTCCTCCCAGCCGACCCCCTGGTGCTGCACGAAGCGCAGGCGCCGCGCCGCCGCGAGATGCGCCTCGGTGAAGGGGCTCGCCGCGACCACCACCGCCTCGACCTCGGCGGCGAGCGCGAGCCGCTCCGCCTCCTCGCCCGTGCCGAGCGTCAGCAGGTCGAGCTCCGGCGGCGCGAGCCGGCGCAGCAGCGCATAGAGCTCGGGCGTGCCGACGCTCCAATAGGCGACGCGATGGCCCATGTCAGTCCACGAACCGCACGTCGGGGCGCGACAGGCGCTCGGCGAGCCAGCCCGGCTCGGCCGCGCCGGCCTGCACGGTCGCGTCCATCTCCGCCTCCTTCCTCGCGATCGCCGCGAGCTCGCTGCCGACCGCGGCGACGGCCGCGCGCGGCACCACGACGACGCCGTCGCCGTCGGCGACGATCAGGTCGCCGGGCGCGACGATCACGCCGCCGAGCACGATCGGAAGCCCGATCGTTCCGGGTCCGTCCTTCTGCGGCGAGTTGGGCGTCACCCCGCGCGCGAAGACCGGGATGCCGACGGCATCGAGCCCGGGGATGTCGCGCACCACCCCGTCGGTGACGCAGGCGACGATGCCGGCGTTCTTCGCCATGCCGACCAGGATGTCGCCGGCGACCGAGGCGGTCTCGAACTCCTCGGTCGCCACCATCAGCACGTCGCCGGGCCTGGCGAAGCGGAGCGCGGCGTAGGGCGCGAGGTTGTCCCCCCCGCGCGACCACACGGGCAGGGCGGCGCCGAGGATCCGCGTCGCCCTGGTGACCGGTCGGATCCGGTGGTCGAGCGCGCCGCGCCGCCCTTGCGCGTCCACCACCCAGCCGGTGGGGGCGTCGCGGAAGGCGGCGCGTTCGGCCTCGGAGGGCCGGGGCCAGTCGCGGCGGATGGTGAGGGCGGGGGCGTCTGCCACGGGAGACCTCTTCAGTTCTCGATCGAGATGTTGCCGCGCCGGATCACCTCGCCCCACTTCTCGCGCTCGCGGCGCTGGAATGCGGCGAGCTCGGCGGGCGTGGAGATGACGAGCTCGTAGCCGAGCTGCTGCATCCGCTCGGCGACGTCGGGCTGGCGCGCGGCCTTGGTGACCTCGGCATGAAGGCGGTCGATGATCGCCGCCGGCGTGCCGCCCGGCGCATAGAGCGCGGCCCAGGTATAGGCCTCGAAGCCGGCGATGCCGGCCTCCTGCATGGTCGGGATCTCGGGCCGTGCCCGGGCGCGCTCGAGCGTGCCGACGCCGAGCGCGGTCAGCCGCCCGTCGGCGATGAACGGCACGGCGGGCGGCAGCGCGTCGAACATGAAGGTGACGCGGCCGGCGACGAGATCGGTCAGCGCCGGCGAGGAGCCGCGATACGGCACATGCGTCACGTCCACGCCGGCGAGCTGGCGGAACAGCTCGCCGGCCAGATGCAGCGGCGCGCCGACGCCCGAGGAGGCATAGGCATGCCGGCCCGGCTCGCGTCGGAGCAGGTCGAGCAGTCCCTTCACGTCGCGCACGCCGAGGGCGGGCGGCACCAGCAGCACCAGCGGCACGCGCGCGATCAGGCTGATCGGGGCGAAGTCGCGATCGGGATCGTAGCGGATGTCGGGACGCAGATTCGGCGCGATCGCCTGCGTGCTGACGGTGGTCATGAACAGCGTGTGGCCGTCGGGGACGGCGCGGGCGACGAGCTCGGCCGCGACCGCGCCGCCTGCGCCGGGCCGGTTCTCGACCAGCACCGGCTGACCGAGGCCGGCCTGCATGTGCGGTGCGACCAGGCGGGCGACGATGTCCGGCACGCCGCCCGGCGCGAACGGGATGATGATCCGCACCGGGGCGGTGGGCCATGCGGCCTGCGCCTGCGCGGCGAAGGACGCGAGCGTCGCCGTGCCGAGAAGGATGCGTCGCGTGAACAGGATCATGGCTGGTCCTCCCTCAGGTGAGCCGGCAGCCCGTGGCGGCATCGAAAAGGTGGATCGCGTCGTGCGGCGCGACCAGCGCGATCCGCTCGCCCAGACCCGCCGGGGCGGAGCGGCCGGCACGCAGCATCAGCTCGCGCTCCACGCCGGGCAGGCGCAGGGACAGGATCGTCTCGGCGCCGAGCGGCTCGACCGCGACCACCTCGCCGCGGAGCGGCCCTTCGGGCACCGGCACGAGATCCTCCGGCCGCACGCCCAGCGTGACCGGCCCCTCGGGCACGCGTGCCGGCAAGGTCAGGGTGGCCTCGCCGAGGCGCACCCTGCCGTCGGCGACCGTCGCGGGCAGCAGGTTCATCGGCGGGCTGCCGAGGAAGCCCGCGACGAAGGTCGTGGCCGGTCGGCGATAGACGTCCAGCGGCGCGCCGATCTGCGCCACACGGCCATGGTCCATGATGCAGATCCGGTCGCCCATGGTCATCGCCTCGACCTGGTCGTGCGTGACGTAGATCATGGTCGCGCCGAGCCGCCGGTGCAGGCGGATCAGCTCCTGGCGCGTCGAGGCGCGGAGCGCGGCATCGAGATTCGAGAGCGGCTCGTCGAACAGGAACACCTTGGGATCGCGCACGATCGCGCGCCCGACCGCGACACGCTGGCGTTGTCCGCCCGAGAGCGCGTGCGGGCGGCGGCCGAGGAACGGCTCGAGACCCAGGATGGCGGCGGCCACGCGCACGCGCCGGTCGATCTCGGCCTTGGGCATGGCGCGGCGGCGCAGCCCGAACGCCATGTTGTCGTAGACGCTCATGTGCGGATAGAGCGCGTAGGACTGGAACACCATGGCGATGTCGCGGTCGCGCGCAGGCACCTCGTTCATCCGCTTCCCGTCGATCGCGAGCGTGCCTTCGGTGATCGCCTCCAGCCCCGCGATCATGCGCAGCGTGGTCGACTTGCCGCAGCCCGAAGGGCCGAGCAGCACGAAGAACTCGCCGTGCGCGACCTCGAAGGTGACGTCCTGCACCGCAGGCGCGCCGCCACCGGCGTAGCGCTTGCCGAGACGATCCAGCGTGACGGTCGCCACTACGTCACCGCGCTCATTTGACGGCTCCGGCCGTCATGCCCTGGATCAGCTTCTCGCTGAAGATCGCGTAGATCAGCACCACCGGCACGATCGCGATCATCAGCCCGGTGGCGATCATGCCGTAGTCCTCCAGCTGGTCGCCCATGAACTTCTGGATCCCCAGGGGCAGGGTGCGCCTGGCATCGTCGGCGATCAGCACCACGGCGTAGAGGAACTCGTTCCAGAGCAGGATGGTGTTGAGGATCACCACCGTCGCGATCGCCGGCATCGCGACCGGAAATGCGACCTTCCAGAAGGTCGCCCACTCCGAGTAGCCGTCGATCCGCGCGGCGTCGAACAGGTCGGCAGGGATGCGCGCGAAGAAGCTCTCGAGGATGTAGACGGTGAGCGGCAGCTGCACGGCGGCATAGACGAGGGTGAGGCCCACCCGCGTGTCGTAGAGACCCAGCTTCGCGAGCGTCTGGAACAGCGCGATCACGGTGATCTGCGGCGGCAGGACGATGGTGGAGAAGATCAGCAGATAGACCAGGCGGTTGCCGGGGAAGCGATAGCGGGCGAGCGCGTGCGCCGCCATCGCGCCGACCGCGGTGACGATCGCCACGGCCGAGAACACCACCAGGATCGAGTTGGTGAAGTAGGTGTCGTAGCCGCTGCCGGTCCAGGCGGTGGCGAACTTGTCGAAGCGCCAGGTCTCGGGCAGCGCATAGGGGGCGGCCATGAACTCCGAAGTGGTGCGCAGCGAGATCGTCGCGACCCAGAGGAAGGGACCGGCGGCGAACATCGTCCAGAGCACGATCACCAGCATCACCGCCGCGCGGGCGAGGACACGCCCCCACATCAGTATTCGAGCTTCTGCTGGCGGCGCACCATCCAGGTGAGCACGGCCACGAAGGACATGACGATCACGAACCAGACCGTCGCGATCGCGGAGGGGTAGCCGAGATCGAAGGTGCTCCACTCGAAGGCGCGCTTGTAGACATAGGTGGACACGGTCTCGGTGGACCAGAGCGGTCCGCCCTTGGTGGTGATCCAGACGAGATCGAAGATCTTCATCTTGCCGACGAAGCTGAGCACCAGCAGGTTCAGGATGGTCGGCAGGATCAGCGGCACCATGACGCGGGTGAGCTTGGCGCCCCAGCCGCAGCGATCCAGCTCCGCCGCCTCGATCACCTCGGTGGGCAGGGCATGCAGGGCGGCGAGCAGCACCACCATGTTGAAGCCGGTCCACATCCAGGTGGTGACCACGATCAGCGCCGGCAGCGCGGTGTCGGTGGTGCCGAGCCAGGGCTGCGCCCAGTGGCCGAGCCCGACCGCGCGCAGGATCGCGTTCGCCGCGCCCCAGTCGTAGTTGTAGATCCACATCCAGACGATGCCGACGACGACGTAGCTCATCAGCACGGGCGTGAACCAGGCGATGCGCAGGATGCGCGCGGCCGGCACCCTGGCGTAGAGCGCGAGGGCCAGCAGCAGCGCGATCGAGACCTCGAGGAACGGTGCGACGAGCGCCCAGGTCACGGTGTTGCGCACCGCGCGCCAGAACGTGTCGTCCGCCCAGAGTTCCACGTAGTGCGCGCCGCCGACATAGGCCTCGCGCCGCGGCAGCACCTCGTGCACCGAGTTCCACACCGTGCGGATCACCGGATAGGCGGTGAGCCCGAGATAGAACACCGTGGCCGGCAGGAGGAACGGGACGATCGCGCCCCAGGCCGGCCGCTCGCGCGGCGATGTCACCGTGCGCCCATCGCCGCGTTCATCTGCCGCACCACCTCCTCGACCGTCACCTGGCCGGAGATGAAGGCGGTGTTCACCACCTGGGTGAAGGTGTCGCGCGCGCGCCCCTGCAGGATCTGCAGCGGAATGCCGAAGAAGTACTCGCTGCCCTCGTTGGCCGCGGCGAGGTCGCGGAAATAGCCCGCACGCGGACCCGTCACCATGCCGACATCGGCCTTGATGCCGGTCTGCACCATGACGTTCTGGAGCCAGAGGGCACCCATTTCGGGCGTCGTGAAGGCGTTCAGGAACGCCTTCGCCTTGTCGGGATGGCGGCTGGCGGCGTTGATCACGTAGGAGCCGCCGACCGCGATGGTGCGGCACGTGGGGCAGGCGGCGTTGTCGGGTGCCGGCATGCGCAGGATGCCCAGCGGGAAGTCGGCGGGCTGGCCGCCCTGATCGGGCGGGTTGAAGGCGCGGCTGGTGTACCAGGAGCCCATCGGGAAGAACACGGTTCCCGGGTTGGTGTGGAAGTAGACGTGGCTCTGGCCCAGCTGCAACGTCGCGACCCCGGGCGGGAAGGCGCGCGCCTCGACGAGGGCGCGCACCGCGCGCAGGCTCTCGACCACGCGCGGATCGTCCCAGCGGATCTCGCCCTTCAGCAGCCGGCCGTAATCGACGCGGCCGAGCCGCATCAGCAATGTTTCGTGGGTGAGGAAGGCGCCCGGGAACGGCCGGTCGCCCACGCCGGCGGAGATCGGCACGATGTTGCGCTCGCGCGCCTTCCTGACGATCTCGAGCAGCTGGCCGTGGGTGAACTGGAGGTTCGCCGGCATCTGCCAGCCGAGCTCGGAGAGCAGGCGCGTGTTGACGTAGAGCTCGACCGTCCAGGCCTCGAGCGGCAGGCCATAGGGCTTGCCGCCATGGGTCCAGATCTCGCGCGCCCAGGGCTCGACATTCGCCCAGTCGATGCCCTGCGAGAGGTCGAGCAGGAATCCGTTCTGGACGTATTCGACCTGGTCGGGCTCGGCGTAGAACACGTCCGGGCCCTGGCCGGCCCGGAGCGCGGTGCGCAGCGCGGCGTAGAGCGCGTTCTTCTCGTACCAGGTCGCGCGCACGGTCACGCCCGGATGGGCGGCCTCGAAGCGGCGGATCGCCTCCTCGATGAACTGGCGCTTCGGCTGCTCGGCCGCCCAGTGCGACCAGAGCGTGATCTCCTGCGAGGCTGCCGGCGCGGCGAGCGCCGCGGCGGCGAGCACCGCGGCCAGCGCGCAGCCCGGCATCGCGCGACGAGGTGTCATGACGTCCCCTTCCTTCGGCATCGGCGCTGCGGCGCGCCTTCGTGCTGCGGCCATGCTCGGGCGCGCGCGGAGAATTGTCAACATGATTGTCGATAATCGGTGCCGCGAGCCCATGCCGCATCCGTCCCGCGCGCGCTCGCGGCAGGGCGCCTCCGGGCTGACACCGAGCTCGCCCACGAGCGTGCGCCACGTGCCCTTCCGCCCGCAGCACGCTCCGCGTCATCCACCTCGCCGCGCATCCGCGCACGCCCGGCCCGCTCAGCGAGGTGGAGATCGTGCAGGATCGGATGCCGCGCGGCTGCGGATCGCACGCGCGCCACCATCCCGGCCGATGCGGCCGCGTCAGATCATCCAGATGAGCGGCGCGGGCGGCGCAGGGGCGAGCCCGGCGCGGGTGGCATCGCGGCAGAGCGTCTCCACCGTCACCGCATCGAGCCGCTGGAGCGCGGCCTCGGCCGCGGCGGCAAGCGCCGGGGCGATCACGCGCGCCATCGGCGGCGTCCCCTCGCCGGGCGGCGTCTCCGGACCGACCG
>NZ_VIKA01000062.1 GCF_006704265.1 Elioraea sp. Yellowstone
TTGGCCTCGAGCAGGACCGCGCCGATCAGGCGCAGGATTGACTGCTCGGAGGGGAAGATGCCGACCACGTCGGCGCGGCGCTTGATCTCGCCGTTGAGGCGCTCGAGCGGGTTGGTCGAGTGGATTTTGGCGCGATGGGCTTTGGGAAAGGCCATGTGGGCGAGCACATCCGCCTCGGCGTCGTCGAGCAGGGCGGCCAGCTTCAGCAGCTTCGGGCGGACCTGGTCGGCGACCTGGCGCCACTGCGCCCTGGCGGCCTGGGCGTGGTCCTGGGCGAAGGCTGTGGCGACGAAGGCGGATACGACGGGTCGGCCGCTCCTGCCGGCGTGCGCCAGGCCGTGGCGGGTCTCCGCCTCGCGGTGCACGCCCTCGACGCGCCAGCGGTGGCGAGCATGGACAGGCTTGTCGTGATCGCTCCACCTCTCGCGCCGACGCCGGGCGCGCAGCAGCGCGGGGCAGTCGTCGCCGACCACCACCGCCTTGTTGGCGCGCCCGCCCGAGAGGCAGAGGCGGGCCAGGTCGCAGCGCCGGCAATCCCTGGCGCGCGCGGTGAAGAAGCGGCCATGCTTCGCGCGACGGCCGGCTTTCAGCGTCTTGCCGCGTGGGCAGGTGAGGCGGTCGTGGCGGGCATCGTAGCGGAAGCGCCGCATCGGCCCTGGCGAGCGGATCGGCTCAAACTTTGCGCTCGATCGCGGGCACGGGCTCGCCGCCCTCGTTGAGCTCACCCGTCGTCGCCTCCACGTCGACGATCACGCCGGCCTGGTCGCAAAGGGCTGTGTGCTGCGTGTACGCCGGCTCGAGCCGCTGGTGGCGGCCGGTGGTCGCCATCGTCGCCTCGGGATCGGTGGTGCAGACCTTCTTGTACTTGCCGGTCTGCTTGCTCGGGTGCCCATCGCGGCAAGCCGCGATGGGGTCCCGACGTCGCGCGCGGCCTCATCGACCGGCTCGTTCTCGGCATCCAGCGCTGTGACCCAACGTAGGGCAAGCGCTTCCCAGCTGACATCAGCGCGGATCAGCGTGGCGTCGAGGTGCACCACCTCGCCTTTCGCGATCCCGGCGGCCACGCACGCCACCACCGTGCGCTCGAAGATGCGGCGAGAGCGCGCCGCGCCCCATCGTTGGCGAATGCGCGCGAGCGACGAATGGTCCGGCAGGGCGTCGGCCAGGCCGAAACGCGCGAACCAGCGGATCGCCACGTCCACCGCCGCCTCGCGCAGCAGACGGCGGTCATGAACGAGGCCGAGCAGGAAGCCGGCCAGCATCAGCCTGACCGCCGCTTCCGGATCGATGCTGGGACGACCGGCCTCGGCGCTGTACAGCACAGCCACCTCGTCATGCAGCCCGCTCGGATCGAGCGCGCGGTCAAGGCGGGCAGCACGTGCTCGTCAGGGATCAGCTCGCGCAGCGAGCCAACGAAAAACTCGTGCTGCTCCGGCCCGCCCCGCCCCAGCATGCTCGACCCTCATCGCCGCGATGCGGCACCGAATCAGACCCCAGACGGTCTTTCAACAGCCCCACGCGGCAGCGCTGCCAGGTCGCCTGGAACACGCGCGCCACGCCGCCTTCACGCCCTCGTGGGCGTCGGAGATCACCAGCGTCACGCCGCGAAGGCCGCGCCGGGCGAGTTTGCGCAGGAACTCGAGCCAGAACGTCTCCGCCTGGGAGGGACCGATGTGCAGGCCGAGGATCTCGCGCGCCCCTCGGCATCGCAGGCCACGGCGATTATCGCCGCGACGGAGACGGTGAGGGCTATGCCCGCCACCGGTTCAAGGGCATGCCCGAACGCCGCCCTCGCGCTGGCGCAGGTAGGTGGCGTCGAGCCAGAGATACGGCCATCCGCCGGACAACGGCCGATCGAGGAAGGCGCCGACCCGCTCGTCGATGTGCTTGCACAGCTTCGAGACGGTCGACTTCGAGATCCCCGTCAGGCCCATCGCCCGCACCAGGTCGTCGACGCGCCGCGTCGAGACCCCGCCGATCCAGGCTTGACCGCCACCAGGGCCTTCTCGGAGGTCTTCCTGGGCTCCAGGAAGGGCGGGAAGCAGCTGCCCTGGCGCAGCTTCGGGATGCGCAGCTGCAGGGCGCCGAGCCGCGTGTCGAGCGTGCGGTCGCGGAAGCCGTTGCGTCAGTTCAACCGCTCACCGGTGCGCTCGTGCCGCCCCGCACCGATCAGGCCTTCCACGTCGGCCTCCATCAGCAGCTGCAGCACCGCCTCGGCGACGCTGCGCAGGACACCGCCGTCGCCCGCTTTCCCCGGCAGTTTGGCCAGTGGCAGTCTCTCCTCGGTCATCGGGGCCTCGGATGGTCAGGAGTGGGAGCTTTGCAACTCCACCCCAGCCGCCAAGGCCGATGGCCACCCCAGCCCGACACCCCGGCCGAAGCCAGAACTTCCACCACCTCCGCGGACGCTACCCTTCTTCAGGCGCCGGCTCTCGTCCTCCAGCCCCTTCAGCCGCAACGCCTCCCGCAGCTTCACGCCGCCATGCCTGGCCTTCCAGTTGCACAGTGTCTGGCCGCCGATCCCGTGCCTCCGGCACAACTCCGCCGCCGACCGTCCCGTCTCATACCAGCCCGCCGAAGGTTTGACCTTCGGCGGGCTGGTACGGGGTCATGTTCGCGCGCGGCCGCCCCACCAGCCCCGCGCGCGATACCCTCCGCACAAAGGTCGAGCCTTTGTGCGGAGGGTATCATCCTCCTCCACGCGCCCGAGGATCCGTCCCGCGCTGAGCCGGCTCCGTCGCCGTGCGACGCTCCTCGACGGATCCGACCTGTCCTCGGCTCAAACCGCGCGGAGAACGTCAACCCGACCCAAACATTACGATAAAGTTACAAACATCGCCCGCAAAACGATCCCTGCAAGGATCAGACTGAGGGCCGGCTTTACGCGCCGAGCGTCGCTTTCGCCGCGGCGACAATCTTCGCCGCCGTCACCTTCACGGCCTCCTCCAGCGGCGGGCTGAAGGGCACCGGCACACGCGGCGCGCCGAGGCGTCGGGCGGCCTTCACCGCAGCGGGGCCGAGGCGCTCGATCATGCGCGCAACCACCTCGGCCCCGAACCCGGCCGCCTGCACTGCCTCGTGCACCACGAGCAGCCGGCCGGTGCGCGCGACCGAGGCGGCGACAGCGTCCTCGTCCCAGGGCCAGAGCGTGCGCAGGTCGATCAGGTCGACGCCGATCCCCTCCTGCGCAAGAGCCGCGCAGGCCGCTTCGCAGTCGGGCAGAATCGACGACCAGGCAACCATGGTGAGGTCGCCGCCGCTCAGCACCTGTCGCGCGATCCCGAAGGGCAGCGGATCGATCTCCGCTGGCACCGGCCCGGTGACGCCGAACAGGTTCTTCGGGTCGAAGAACAGCACCGGATCGTCGGAACGGATCGCCGCAACCAGCAAGCCGGCGGTGTCGGCGGGGGTTGAGGGTGCCGCTACTACCACGCCCGGCAGATGCGCGAACCAGGCTTCCAGCGTCTGGCTGTGCTGGGCGGCCGAGTTGCGCCAGATGCCGTGCGGCATGCGCACCACCAGCGCGGCCTTGGCCTGGCCGCCGAACATGTAGCGGATCTTCGCGATCTGGTTGACGAGCTCGTCCATCGCGCACATCGCGAAGTCGAAGATGCGCATCTCGATGATCGGCCGCGTGCCGACCAGCGCGGCGCCGAGCCCGGCCCCCATGATCGTGCTCTCGCTGATCGGCGTGGAGACCACGCGGTCGGGCCCGAACTCGTCGCGGAAGCCGCGATACTGGCCGAACAACCCGCCGCGTGCGACATCCTCGCCCAGCACCCAAATGCGGGGATCGCGGCGCATCTCCTGCAAGACGGCGCGGCGCCCGGCCTCGACGAGCGTCAGCGTCTCGGCGGTGGCGGGCGCGTCCATCACGCAACCTCCTGCCGGTCGGCGTCGAGCACGTCGGTCCAGGCCGTCGCGGGATCGGGCCAGGGCGCGGCGAGCGCGGCGTCGCGCGCCGCGCTCATCTCGGCTTCGGCTCCTGCGATGATCGCATCGAGTGCCGCCGCCGCCACGCCCTCACCGAGCAGTCGTGCGCGCAGCCGCGCGATCGGGTCGCGCGCGCGCGCCTCCGCAACCTCCTGCTCCGGCCGCCACGCGGCCTGGTCGGTGCTGGTGTGGCCGAGCAGGCGATAGGTGCGGAGATGCAGCAGTCGTGGCCCGTCGCCGCGCCGCACCGCGGCCGCCAGCCGGCCGGCGGCCGCGTCCACCGCCACCGCGTCGTTGCCATCCACGCTCTCGGCAGCAACCCCGATCGCCTGCGCACGGGCGACCGCACCCGGCCCCGCCGTCACCTCGCCCGCGCGCGTGAACGCCGCGACCCCGTTGTCCTCGCAGACGAACAGCACCGGCAGGCGGTAGAGCGCGGCCCAGTTCAACCCTTCGAGGAACGGGCCGCGATTGATCGCGCCGTCGCCGAAGAAGCAGGCGACGATCGCGTCGGACCCGAGCAGGCGAAGCCCCTGGGCCGCGCCGACCGCGATCGGAATCCCGCCCGCGACCACGCCGTTCGCGCCCAGCATGCCGACCGAGAAGTCGGCGATGTGCATCGAGCCGCCCTTGCCGCCGCAATGCCCGCCGGCACGGCCGAACAGCTCGGCCATCATGCCGGCCACACCCGCACCCTTGGCGATCGCGTGGCCGTGGCCGCGATGGTTCGAGGTGATGCGGTCGTCCCGCCGCAGGTTCAGGCACACTCCGGCTGCCACCGCCTCCTGGCCGATCGAGGCGTGCAGCGGCCCGGGCATGAGCCCGGCCCGATGCGCGGCGAGCGCGGTCTCCTCGAAGGCGCGGATGCGCACCATGGTGCGGTAGAGCTCGATAAGCCGGCACATGTTGTGCCCGGCGAGCGCCGTTTCGGCCATGCGGTGTCCCCCAGTCCTCTTGCGTATCCTGGACGGGCGCGCTGAAACATCAAGCACCGCCCATACGCCGAGGCCCGCGTGCGCGATCCCCTGGTGCTCGACAGCGTGACCCATCTGCCGGCAGAGGCGCGCGGCTGCGTGGCCCTCTGCGCCTCGCACGGCGCGGTCTTCGCTGCCTGGTACGCCGCCGATCGAGGGGTCGCCGCGGTGATCCTGCACGATGCGGGGATCGGCCGCGACCGCGCCGGGATCGCCGGGCTCGCCTGGCTTGCGGCGTATGGCGTGCCGGCCGCCGCGCTCGGCCACCGGACGGCACGCATCGGCGACGGCGCCGACTGCGCCGCGCGCGGGGTGCTGACCGCGGTCAATCTGCCGGCCCAGGCACTCGGGGTTGCGGTCGGGATGCGCGCGGCCGAGGCGCTGCGCCTGCTGGCCGCCGCCGACCTGCCGCCCGCGCCGCCCGTACCGCCGATGGCGGAGACGCGCTCCGAGCTCGCCCTCGCCGCGCAAGGCGGGGTCCGCGTGGTCGCGCTCGATTCCAACAGCCTCGTGCGGGCGGAGGATGCGGGCCACGTCATCGTCACCGGCAGCCATGGCGGACTGCTCGGCGGAAGGCCGGAGACGGCGGTGAAGCATCCGGTGCGCGCCGCTGTCTACAACGATGCGGGCATCGGCATCGACCGTGCCGGGATCTCGCGCCTGCCTGTGCTCGATGCCCGCGGCATCGCCGCCGCCACCGTCTCGGCCGAGAGTGCGCGTATCGGCGAGGCGCTGTCCACCTGGCGCGACGGCATCGTCTCGGCGGTGAACGAGACGGCGGCGCGCATGGGCGGGCGCATCGGCCAGACCTGCCGCGACATCGTCGCCGCGATCCTCGACCACAGGAGCTGACCCGCATGGATGCCAGGCCCGTCTCGAACACGCTGCGCCGGATGACTGGCGGGGCGGCGCTCGCCGAGATGCTGAAGCTGGCCGGCGCCGGGCCGATCTTCGGCATGGGCGGGTTCCAGCTCCTGCCGTTCTACGAGGCGTGCCGCGCGCTCGGCCTCAGCCACGTGCTGATCAACGACGAGCGCTGCGGCGCCTTCGCGGCCGATGCTTACGCGCGCGTGACCAACCGGCCCGGCATGTGCGACGGCACGCTGGGTCCGGGCGCGACCAATCTCACCACCGGACTGATCGAGGCGCTGAACGCCGGGATGCCGCTGATCGCGATCGCGGGCGGTGCCAACCGCCAGCATGCGTGGAAGAACATGACGCAGGAGGCGCGCCAGTTCGAGATCCTGCGCCCGGCGGTGAAGGAGGCGATCCGCATCGAGGTCACCGCCCGCATCCCCGAACTCGTCCGCCGCGCCTTCGCGGTCGCGACCTCCGGCCGTCCCGGCCCGGTGCTGATCGAGGTGCCGGAGGACGTGGCGCACGGCGAGCACGACTTCGATGCCGCCGAGTTCTGGCTCGATCCCGGCACGCTGAAGGCGCAGGCGCGGCGCACGCGGCCCGATCCCGACCTGCTTGCTGCGGCCGGCCGCCTCCTCGCCGAGGCCGACCGGCCGCTGATCCTCGCCGGCGGCGGCGTGCATCTCTCCGAGGCCTACGACGCGCTGCGGACGCTCGCCGAAGCCGAGGGGATTCCGGTCGCCCACACCATGTCGGGCAAGGGTGCGATCCCCTGCACGCATGCGCTCTCGGCCGGGCTGTTCGGCCGCTACGACCGGATCGCCAACGCCTTGATCGCCGAGAGCGACTGCCTGCTCGTGGTGGGCTGCAAGCTGGGCGAGATCGCGACAAAACGTTTCGCGCTGATCCCGCCCGGTAAGCGGCTGATCCACGTCGACATCCTGCCCGAGGAAATCGGCCGCACCACGCGCGCCGATGTGGCGCTCGCTGCCGATGCGCGGCTCGCGCTCGCGGATCTGGCCGCGTTCCTCGGCGACGGCGCCGGGCGGCTGCGCCGGCGCGCCGAATGGGTCGCGTCGGTTCCGAAACGCATGGCGCGCTGGCGCGAGGGCGCGCGCGAGCGGCTCGAGTCCACCGAACGCCCGATCAATGTCGGGAGGCTGATGGGGGCGCTGAACCGCGTCCTGCCGGCGGATGCGGTGCTGGTCGCCGATGGCGGCTTCGCGGCGCACTGGGGCGGCCTCTTCTTCGACACCAAGCAGGCGGGACGGGCCTTCGTGCCCGATCGCGGCTTCGCCTCGATCGGCTATGGCGTGCCGGGCGGGATCGGGGCGCAGCTCGGCGTCGGGCCGCAGCGCCGCGTGGTGGCGCTGACGGGCGACGGCGGCTTCAACATGTCGATGGGCGAGCTCGAGACCGCGCGCCGGCTGGGTGCCGCGATCGTCGTCTGCATCTTCAACAACGCGGCCTCGGGCTATGTGAAGGCGCTTCAGCACGCGGTGTTCGGGCCGGGCAACTACCAGTCCTCCGACCTCGCCGAGATGGACTATGCGGCGGTCGCGCGCGCGATGGGCTGCCACGGCATCCGCATCGAGGACCCCGAGGCGCTGGAGGGCGCGTTGCGCGAGGGGCTCGCCAACACCACATCTCCGACGGTGCTCGACATCGTGGTGACGCGCGATCCGGCGCGGATGCTGCCTGGCGTCGACAACCGCACGCTCACGGTGCAGAAGGGCGACAGGCCGGTTTGAAGGAGAACCCGCATGACCCCGTGCATCATCGGCTGGGCGCACTCCGCCTTCGGCAAGCGCGAGGAGCCGGACGTCGAGGCGCTGATGGCGACCGTCGCCGCCGACGCGCTCGCCCATGCCGGTGTCGAACCGGCGGATGTCGGTGCCGTGCATGTCGGCGTGTTCAATGCCGGGTTCTCGAAGCAGGACTTCTTCGCCTCGATGGTGTTCCAGGCGCTGCCCGCGCTGCGCTTCACCCCGGCGACCCGGCACGAGAACGCCTGCGCCACCGGCTCGGCAGCGATCCATGCGGCGTTGGCCGACATCCGCGCCGGCAAGACGCGCGTCGCGCTGGTGGTGGGGGCGGAGAAGATGACCGCATCCTCGCCCGCGCAGATCGCCGATGCGCTGCTCGCCGCCTCCTACCGCCGCGAGGAGGCTCAGGTCGAGGCCGGCTTCGCCGGCATCTTCGGCCGCATCGCCCAGACCTATTTCCAGCGCCACGGCGACGCCTCGGACGCGCTCGCCGCGATCGCCGCGAAGAACCACCGCCACGGGGTCGCCAACCCCTACGCGCAGATGCGGCGCGATCTCGGCTTCGACTTCTGCCGGCAGGTGAGCGAGAAGAACCCGATCGTCGCTGGGCCGCTGAAGCGCACCGATTGCAGCCTGGTCTCGGACGGGGCGGCGGCGCTGGTGCTGGCCGACGCGGAGACCGCGCGGGGCATGGCGCGCGCCGTGGGCTTCCGCGCCGCGGTGCAGGTGAACGATTTCCTGCCGATGTCGAAGCGCGACCCGATCGCCTTCGAGGGCTGCGCGCTCGCCTGGGAGCGCGCGCACGCGGCCGCCGGCACGCGGCTCGACGATCTCTCCTTCGTCGAGACGCATGACTGCTTCACCATCGCCGAACTGATCGAGTACGAGGCGATGGGGCTCGCGCCGCGCGGCCAGGGCGCGCGCCTTGCCCTCGACGGATCGACCGCGATGGGCGGACGGCTTCCGGTGAACCCCTCGGGCGGGCTGAAGGCGAAGGGCCACCCGATCGGCGCGACCGGCGTCTCGATGCACGCGCTTGCGGCGATGCAGCTTGTCGGCGAGGCGGGCGGGATGCAGGTGCCGGGGGCGACGCTCGCCGGCGTGTTCAACATGGGCGGAGCGGCGGTCGCGAACTACGTATCGATATTGGAACGGGTGCGGTAGCCCCCGGCGGCGCCATCCGGGCCGGGACGTCGCGTCCCGGCCCGGCCGCCGGCCGCCCCGCCTCAGTGCGCGGCCGCCGCGCCGGTCCCGCGTGCGATGTCCAGGAACACCTCTTCCAGGTCCTCTCGCCCGTAGCGCGCGATCAGCGCTGCCGGCGCACCGCGATCCACCACCCGGCCGCGCTTGAGCATCAGCACCTCGCTGCAGAGCCGCTCCACCTCCGCCATGTTGTGGCTCGCCAGCACCAGCGCCGCCCCCGTCTCGGCCTGGTACGCCTCCAGCCAGGCCCGCATCCGGTCGGCCGTATCGGGGTCCAGGCTCGCCGTCGGCTCGTCCAGCAGCAGCACCTCCGGCGTGTTGATCAGCGCCTTCGCCAGGGCCGCCCGCGTCTTCTGCCCGGCCGACAGCTCGCCCGCCGGGCGGTCGAGCAGGGCGGCGAGATCGAGTTCCTCGGCGAGCCGCGCGATCCGCCCCTCCAGATCCCGCACGCCATAGAAATGTCCGTAGACGCGCAGGCTCTCGCGCACGGAGAGCCGGTGCGGCAGGGACACGTAGGGCGAGGAGAAGTTCATCCGCGCGAGCGCCTCGAAGCGGTCCTGTGCCATGTCGTGGCCCAGCACCGTGATCCGCCCGGCATCGGGGATCACCAGACCAAGCAGCATGGCGATGGTCGTGGTCTTGCCTGCGCCGTTGCCGCCCAGGAGTCCCACCGTCTCGCCCGCGCGCAGGCTGAACGAGACGTCGTCCACTGCCAGCACCTCGCCGTAGCGCTTCGCCAGGCCTCGGGCCTCCAGCACGATCCGCATCCGTCTCCTCTGGCCCGCTCCCGCCGCGGGCGCAAGTGCCGCATCGTGGTGAGCCGCATCCGGTTTCTGTGGACACCCATTTGTCTGAGGAGAGACTGGAACGATGATGTCCGGCATGAAGCAGATCGAAGGTCCTTCGGCGGTCGTGTCCCGTGTTGTGGTGTAGCTGGCGGTGAGCCACCGCGTTTGCCGGCTTGGCCGGGCTGATCAGCCCGCCATTGCTGGCAGGCTGACGGGTGCATCATCGCTGGCGGGGCTGATGCTTTCCAGGGTGATGTAGCGGGCGCGCTGGACGGCCCATTCGTCGTTCTGTTCGAGCAGGATGGCGCCGACGAGGCGGGTGATGGCGGCCTCATTGGGGAAGATGCCGACGACCTCGGTGCGTCGCTTGATCTCGCCGTTCAGGCGTTCGAGCGGATTGGTGCTGTGCAGCTTGGCGCGGTGCTGCGGCGGGAAGCTCATGTAGGCCAGCACGTCGCTCTCGGCCTCGTCCATCAGGGGGCGAGCTTCGGCAGCTTGGGCCGCAGCTGGTCGGCGACGCGTCGCCACTGCATCGTGGCGGCTGCCGCGTCGTTCTGGGCAAACGCGGTGGCGATGAAGGCGGAGACGACGCGCCGGCCGCTCCTGCCGGCATGGGCCAGGGCGTTGCGCATGAAGTGCACGCGGCATCGTTGCCAGGTCGCACTCAACACCTTGGCGATCGCCGCCTTCAGGCCTTCATGGGCGTCGGAGATGACTAGGCTCAGGACCCATTAATCGCTTGGAGCGACGCGGGGTAGTGTGATTCTGGGTATGGCGGAGGTGCCGCGATGCCCGAACCACCGTTTCTGCTCACGACTGCCCAGATGCAGCGTCTGTCGCCGCATTTCCCGCTCTCGCACGGCATCCCACGAGTGGACGACTGCCGTGTGCTCAGCGGGATCATCTACGTGATCCGCCACGGCCTGCGGTGGCGCGATGCGCCCGCGGCTTACGGCCCGCACAAGACGCTGTACAACCGCTTCGTCCGCTGGAGCCGCATGGGCGTGTTCGACCGCATCTTCGCAGCACTGGCGGCCGAGGGTGGCCCGCCATCGCGGCTGATGATCGATGCCACGCACCTCAAGGCGCATCGCACCGCTGCCAGCCTGCTCAAAAAGGGGCTTTTCCCCGCTGCATCGGGAGGACCAAGGGCGGGCTGAACTCGAAGCTCCATGCCGTCTGCGACGGCCAGGGGCGCCCCGTGGTCCTGCTGCTCACCGAGGGCCAGGCGAGCGACCACCGCGGTGCGGCCCTGATGCTGCCAAAGCTGCCGCCCGCCAACGAACTGATCGCTGACCGAGGATACGATAGTGCCCGCTTCAGGGCCGAGCTCGCAGCGCGCGGCATCGACGCCTGCATCCGCTCGACGCGCTCGCGCAAGCAGCCCATCCCGCACGACCCAACGCTCTACCGCCAGCGCCACCGCATCGAGAACATGTTCGGCAGGCTCAAGGACTGGCGACGCATCGCCATGCGCTACGACCAATGCGCGCAAACCTTCTTCGCAGCCATCACTCTCGCCGCAACCGTCACCTTCTGGCTCAATCAATGAGTCCTGAGCCTGGCTTCACCCCGCGCAGGCCGCGTCGGGCAAGCTTGCGCAGGAACGCAGTCCAGAACGCCTCTGCTTCGGAGGGGCCGATATCCATGCCCAGAACCTCACGGCGCCCATCACCGTTGACGCCCACCGCGACGATCACCGCCACCGAGACGATGCGTCCCTGCTGGCGCACTTTCACGTAGGTCGCGTCGATCCAGAGATAGGGCCAGTCGCCCTCGATCGGACGGTCCAGGAACGCCGTACCCGCTCGTCGATCTCTTCGCACAGCCGGCTCACCTGGCTCTTGGAAATGCCGCTCATGCCGAGCGTCTTCACCAAATCGTCAACCGAGCGCGTCGACACCCCCTGGATGTACGCCTCCTGGATCACCGCGGTCAGCGCCTTCTCCGCCATCCGGCGGTTGAACGCAGTGCGTTCAACCGAGGAAGCCGGGGAAGTAGGAGCCTCGGCGCAGGCGGGGGATGCACAGTTCCACCGTGCCCGCGCGCGTCTGCCAGTCACGCTCGCGGTAGCCGTTCCGCTGCACCAGGCGGTCGGGGCGACATGAGATGAGACGGGCTGGGATCCGTCAGGGCGAGGGTGGGGCCGCGTATCGGCAGAGCGTGGAACGCGCGTGCCACGAGGCAACCGACAGGCGGGGGAGTGGACCGTGCCGCGCCGGCGTAGCGCCCGGCCGCCCGTTGTGGTTACGGTATTTTCGCAGCCGATCCTGCGCCGGCGGTCGCGGGATCGCAGGGAGGATCCGCATGTCGATGGCCGAGGCGTTCTGCAACGCCCCCAAGACCTTCATGGAGACGCATGTCGTCTACGTGATCGTTCCCAACCAGACCGAGGGCCTGGTCGACGTCACGGTGGAGGAACGGCCGAACTCGACCGTGACCAACAACCCAGACGCCAAGGTGTTCCGCCTGCGCCTGGTGCGGCGCGACGATCCGGTGTCGATCCCCGCCTATTTCTGTCCCTATGAGCAGAACAACATCAAGGCAACGACGCTGGGCAATCTGGCGTTGTGGATGTTCACGCCGACGATGGACGGCTGCACGCTCGGGATCGGCAGCCAGGGCCGCGGCGCGAACGGCACGGTGCGGGTCTGCCACGTCAACATGGCGCGCTCCGGCACCGCGATCGAGAGCCTGGGCATCGCGGCCGGGCGGGCGCAGCAGGCCAAGCTCCAGCGCAACATCGCGCTCTCGGAGGTCGGCCGGGACGGCACGCTGATCGAGCCGATGGCCTACATGAGCGAAGGCAAGGTCGGCTACGCGCTCAAGGCGACCACCTTCGGGACCCACCCGCTGGAGCGGCCCTGGCGCTTCTACACGCTGCGTTACCGCTATGCCGGCAACAGCTTCTTCCACGGCGGGGTGCATCCGCACCCCTAGCGCGGACCTCATCGCGTGCCGAGGATCGAGCCGGTCAGGCTGCGCGGATCGCGCCGCGGCCAGCGGCCGAGCTCCACCGCGGCGAGGAAGTCCGCCACCGCGGCGTTGAACGCCGCCGGCTCCTCCAGGTTCAGCGTGTGGCCTGTGCACGGCAGCACCACCAGCCCCGCGCTCGGGATGCAGCGCTTCATGAACAGGCTCGCCTCGAGGCAGGGATCGTCCTCGTCGCCGGTCATGATCAGGCTGGGCACAGGGAGCGCCTTCATCGCCTCGGCGAGATCGAACACGGAGGGGCGGCGCTTCTGCACGCCGCGCAGCGTGTTCGCGGCTCCGCGCGGATCGTGCTCGGCGAGCTGGGCCATGAACTCGGCGTAGCCGCGCGGGTCCTTGTTCTCGTACTGCACCCGGGTCGGTCCGCGGCCGTAGCTTCCGGCGGCTTCGGCCGCCGGCAGGGTCTCGAAGCGCCGGGCCGCCACCTCGCACTCCTCGGCGAACTGGGCGCGCTTGTCGGCCGGCGCGCCGTAGCCCACACCCGCGATCACCAGCGACTTCGCGCGGTGCGGGTAGGTCAGGCCGAAATGCAGCGCCGCGAAGCCGCCCATCGAGATGCCGACGATGTGCGCCCCCTGGACGCCCAGACCGTCGAGGACGTCGCGGATGTCGTCGCGCGCGCGCGCCTGCGAGTAGGCGTCGGGCGAGGCGGGCACGTCCGAGGGCGGATAGCCGCGCGCGTTGAAGGTGATGCAGCGGTAGCGGCGCGAGAAATGGCGCACCTGCGGCTCGTAGCTGCGGCAGTCGCCGGCGAACTCGTGCACGAACACGATCGGCGCGCCGTGGCCGGTGTCCTCGACGTGGAGCGTGACGCCGTCGCTGGTGGTGATGCGCATGGGGTCCCTCAGAACGCGCGGCTGCGGCTTGCCATGCCGCCGTCGATCTGCACGATCGTGCCGCTGGTGTAGCCGGACCGGGTGCTCGCCAGGAACGCAACCATGTCGCCGATCTCCTGCGGCGTGGCCGCCCGGCCGAACGGCATCGCCGCGAGCAGATCCCGCCACCGCTCCGGATCGCCGAACCGGTCGGCCGCCTTCTTGCGCGTCAGCGTCACCAGCCGGTCGGTCGCGACCGGGCCGGGCGAGAGCCCGACCACGCGCATCCCGTCCGCCGGCGCGCCGCCGCCGAGCGAGCGCGTGAAGGCCTCGAGCGCGGCGTTGCCGGCGACCCCGCAGATATAGGCCGGGTCAAGCGTGGCGGCGGCGTTGCCGATCACGTTGACGATCACGCCCGACCGCTGCGCCAGCAGGGGATAGAAGGCGCGGCACATGTCGATGTAGCCGAACACCTTGAGCTGCCAGGCGTTGCGCCAAGTGGTGCCGTCCACCTGCGGGAGCGATCCGCCCGGGATCGCGCCGGCGTTGTTCACCAGGATGTCGATCGCGGGGAACAGGCGGGCGAGCTCCTCGGCGGTGCCCTGCACGGCGATGTCGGCGGCGTGGGCGCGCACGTTCACCTGGAACCGGCCGCGGATCTCCTCGGCTGCCGCGTCGAGCGCCGAGGCCGTGCGGGCGACCAGGATCACGCCGCAGCCCTCGGCGGCGAGGCTCTCGGCGGCCGCGCGGCCGATCCCCTTCGAGCCACCGGTGATCAGCGCGGTCTTGCCGCGAAGCCCGAGATCCATGCGCTTCCTCCCCCTGTCACGGCGCGCCTGCGCATGCCAGCCCATCGCAGCGCGGCTGGCAAGCGTGGCCAGGTCCCCCATCTTCTCGCGCATGACCCCGATCCCCGCCTCGATTCCCCGCACGGCCCTGGTCACCGGAGGGGCGAAACGGATCGGGCGGGCGATCGCGCTCGCCCTCGCCGAGGCGGGGTTCGACGTGGCCGTCCATTTCCACACCAGCGCCGCCGAGGCGTCCGCCACCGCCGCGGCGATCGCCGCGCTCGGCCGGCGGGGGATCGCACTCGCGGCCGATCTCGCTCGCGAGGACGAGGTGGTCCGGCTCGTTCCGGCCGCCGCCGAGGCACTCGGGCCAGTCGGCGTGCTGGTGAACAACGCCTCCGTGTTCGAGCGCGACGAGTGGCACGACGCCACGCGCGCGAGCTGGGACGCCCATCTCGAACCCAACCTGCGCGCGCCCTTCGTGCTGACCCAGGCGATGGCGCGCGCCTTGCCCGAGGGGGCGGAGGGCGTCGTGGTCAACCTGCTCGACCAGCGGGTGTGGAACCTGACGCCCCACTTCCTCAGCTACACGGTGAGCAAGGCCGCGCTGTGGACGCTCACGCGCACGCTTGCGCTCGCCCTTGCACCGCGCATCCGGGTGAACGCGATCGGCCCCGGGCCCACCCTGCCGAGCCCGCGCCAGACCGAGGCGCAGTTCGCGCATCAGGTGGCCTCGGTGCCGCTCCGCCGCGCCGCCTCGCCCGCGGAGGTCGCGCGCGCCGCCTTGGCCGTCCTTGCGCTCCCGTCGATGACGGGGCAGATGATCGCACTCGACGGCGGGCAGCACCTGAATTGGGCGTCCGCACGGGGCGAGGCGCCGGAGGAGTAGCCGGCGGAGAGGACGGCGATGGATCTCGGCGCGGAGCGGCGGCTGGCGGATGCGGCGCTCGGGCTCAGGCACGTGTTCGTGCGCGGGCTCACGCTCGCGGCCTCGATCGGCGTGCACCGCCACGAGCACGAGGGACGCCAGCCTGTGCGGATCGGCATCGAGCTCGCGGTCGAGGACGACGGGGCGCGGCCGATGTCCCGCCCAGCCGTCGGGCGCGACGAGTTGTCCCGGGTGGTGGACTACGAGCGGATCGCGGCTCTGGTGCGCGCGATCGTGGCGCAGGGGCATGTGCAGCTGGTGGAGACGCTCGCGGAGCGGATCGCCGAGGCGTGCCTGTCAGACCATCGCGTGCGGATCGTTCGCGTCACGGTTGAAAAGCCCGAGGCGCTGCCGGATGCGGATTGCGCTGGCGTTACGATCGAGCGCAGGCGAGGTTGACAGCGCGCATGCAAGTTGTCCACTGCGCTGATTCCGCCGATGGGCGGGCCGATCGCGGGGCGTCCGGGCCTTGCGGGTGACGGTTCGGCGGCAGAGTGATTGCAGCTGTGACAGACAGTTTCTTTGATAATCAATGCATTGATGATGGTTGCCCAAAGTTTGAGCAAAGCGACAGACCCCTAGCGAAAGGCCGGACTCGCGACGCCGTGAGGCTCTTGCTCACAGACTTGTCCACAGGCTTGGTGGATACCGGAACTGCGCCCTTCGGTTGTTTGACGCTACTCCAGCGACTCCGATGACGCGAACGTCGTCCGGCGATACGTCTCCGTCCCCGCCGCGCGGCCCCGCCGTGATCGAGGCGGCGCTGCCCACGCTGCCGCCCGGCCCGGGTGTCTACCGCATGCTCGATGCCAAGGGCGAGGCGCTCTATGTCGGCAAGGCGAAGAGCCTGAGGAAGCGCGTGCCGGCCTATGCCCAGCCGGCGCGCCTGCCCGAACGGCTGCGGCGCATGGTCATGGAGACCGCCGCGGTGGAGGTGATCACCACCCATACCGAGGCCGAGGCGCTGCTGCTCGAGAGCAACCTCATCAAGCGCCTCAAGCCGCGCTTCAACATCGTCCTGCGCGACGACAAGTCCTACCCCTGGCTGACCCTCACCGGCGACCACCCGTTCCCGCAGCTCGCCAAGCATCGCGGCGCACAGGCCCGCAAGGGCGACTACTACGGCCCCTACGCTTCCGCCTGGGCGGTCAACCAGGCGGTGACCGCACTCTCACGCGCCTTCCTGCTGCGGACCTGTTCCGACACGGTGTTCGCCAACCGCACCCGCCCCTGCCTGCTTTACCAGATCAAGCGCTGCTCCGCCCCCTGCGTCGGCCGGATCGACCAGGCAGCCTATGCCGGGCTGGTCGCACAGGCGAAGCGGTTCCTCGACGGCGATACCACCGCGTTGCAGCAGGAACTCGCCGCCGAGATGGAACGCGCCGCCGAGGCGCTGGACTTCGAACGCGCGGCCACCATCCGCGACCGCATCCGCGGGCTGACCCACGTGCAGTCCACCGACGTCGTCAACCCGGGCGATCTCGGCGACGCCGACGTGATCGCCTGCCACATGGCCGGCGGGCAATCCTGCGTGCAGGTCTTCTTCATCCGCGGCGGGCGCAACAACGGCAATCGCGCACACTTCCCGTCTCATACGAAGAATGACGACGAATCATCCGTCCTTTCGGCATTCATCGGCCAGTTCTACGACGACAAGCCGCCCCCGCGCACGGTCCTGCTCTCGCATCCGGTCGCCGAGCCCGAACTCGTCGCCGAGGCGCTCGGCCTGAAGGCGGGCCGGAAGGTCGAACTCGCCGTGCCGCAGCGGGGGGCAAAGCGTGCGGTGGTCGAACACGCGCTCCAGAACGCGCGCGAGGCGCTCGAACGCCGCCTTGCCGAGGGAACCGCCCAGGCCGTGCTGCTCGACGGCGTCGCCCGCGTCTTCGCCCTGCCCGCGCCCCCGGAGCGGATCGAGGTCTACGACAACAGCCACACCATGGGGCGCGAGCCCTACGGCGTGATGATCGTCGCCGGCCCGCAGGGCTTCGTGAAGTCCGCCTACCGCAAGTTCGCGATCAGGGGTCCGCTCCCGCCCGGCGACGACTTCGCCATGATGCGCGAGGTGCTGGAGCGCCGCTTCGGCCGCGCGCTCAAGGAGCACCCGGACCGCGACCCCGGCACGTGGCCCGACCTCGTGCTGATCGACGGCGGCCAGGGCCAGCTCTCGGCCGCGCGCGAGACCCTCGCCGGGCTCGGCATCGAGGACCTCCCGCTGGTCGCGATCGCCAAGGGGCCGGACCGCAACGCCGGACGCGAGCGGTTCTTCATCGCGGACCGGCCGCCCATCGAGCTGCCGCCGCGCGACCCGGTGCTCTACTACCTCCAGCGCCTGCGCGACGAGGCGCACCGCTTCGCCATCTCCGCCCACCGCGCCGGCCGGCAGAAGGCGATGGGCCGGTCGGGGCTGGACGCGATCGAGGGGGTGGGGCCGGCGCGCCGTCGCGCGCTGTTGAACCATTTCGGCTCGGCCCGTGGCGTGGCCGCCGCCGGGCTCGCCGCGCTGGAGGCCTGCCCCGGCATCGACCGTGCGCTCGCCCGCCGGATCTACGAGCATTTCCATCCCGGCGCCGGGACCGATACACTGCACCGGAGCGGCTGACCGCCCCCGGGGATCGCGTGTCGAGTTCTCTGCCCAATCTGCTGACCCTGTCGCGCATCGCCGCGATCCCGCTGATCGTCGCGCTGGTGCTGCTGCGCTGGCCGGCGGCTGATCTCACGGCCTGCGTCGTCTTCACTGCCGCCGCCGTGACCGACTGGCTGGACGGGCATCTCGCGCGCCGCCGGCGCCAGACTTCCGAGCTCGGCCGGATGCTCGACCCGATCGCCGACAAGCTGCTGGTCGGCGCCGTGCTGATGCTGCTCGCCGGGCTCGGCCGGCTCTCCGACATCGGCCTGATCGCGGCCGTGGTGATCATGCTGCGCGAGATCCTGGTCTCGGGGCTGCGCGAGTTCCTCGCCGGGCTCTCGCAGGGCCTGCCGGTCAGCCGGCTTGCCAAGTGGAAGACCGGGGTGCAGATGACCGCGCTCGGCATGCTGGTCGCTGGCGACGCCTCGGCGCGCCTGCTGGGGCTGGGCTTCCTGCCGGTCAGCCTGCTCGGCGAGACGCTGCTGACGCTCGCCGCGGCGCTGACCCTGGTCACCGGCTGGGACTACCTGATCGCCAGCCTGCGCCATGTGCGGGGGGCCGCGGCGGCGGAGTGAGATGCTTGTGGCAGCCGCACGGATGGCACACATCTCGGGCGGCGGGTACCAGGAGGACGTGATGCGACGAGGGATCGGAGGCTGGCTGGCCGTGGCTGCGTGCGGCCTCGTGCTCTCCGGATGCGCGGGCTTCTCCGGTTCGGGACTCGGCTTCGGCGGCTTCGGCGCCTCCTGGCGTCCCGCCGTGCCGGAGGACAGCTACACCGGGCGCCGCATCGCCGGCGCTGACGACCGGGTCGCGCCGCTCCAGCCCGACATCTCCGTGCAGTGGCCGCGTGACGGCGGCGACCGCGCCTCGGTGTTCGAGACCGAGGAGGAGCGGCGCGGGCGCGAACGGCGCGAACGTCAGGCGGGCCGCGCGCAAGGGTCGCCCGCGCCTGCGCCCTCGCCGTCGGCCGAGCGCACCGATCCCGCCCGCAT
>NZ_VIKA01000063.1 GCF_006704265.1 Elioraea sp. Yellowstone
GCCCGGAGCCTGCGGGCGCGCCGTGGCCGGCGGCGGCGGCGGCGGCCCAGCCGCGCATCGCGATCGAGGCCGTCTCGCCCGCGGTCGATGGCGGGCGGTTCGCGGTGAAGCGGATCGTCGGCGAGCTGGTCGAGGTCGAAGCGGACCTGATCTGCGACGGCCACGACCGGCTCGCCGGGGTGGTGCAGTTCCGCGCCGCCGACGAGGCCGAGTGGCGCGAGACCCGGCTCACGCTGGTCGCCAACGACCGCTGGCGCGGCGCCTTCCCGCTCGGCCGGCTGGGGCGTCACCTGTTCCGCATCGTCGCCTGGCGCGACGTGTTCGCCTCGTTCCGCGTCGAGCTCGAGAAGAAGCACGATGCCGGGCTGGACCTGACGCTCGAGCTCGAGGAGGGCACGCGGCTCGTCGCCGCGGCGGCCGCACGCGCGGGCGGCGCGCTCGCCGCCCTCGCGCAGCGCCTCGCCACGGCGGACGGCGCGACCCGGCTGTCGCTGCTGCTCGATCCCGGTACCGAGGCGCTGATGCGCGCCGCCGACGACCGCCCCTTCGCCGCCGCGAGCGCCGAGCACCCCGTGGAGGCGGAGCGGCGCGAGGCGCGCTTCGCCTCCTGGTACGAGCTCTTCCCGCGCAGCCAGTCGGGCGATCCGGCGCGCCACGGCACCTTCGCCGACGTGATCCGCCGCCTGCCCGAGATCCGCGATCTGGGCTTCGACGTGCTCTACTTCCCGCCCATCCACCCGATCGGGCGCACCAACCGCAAGGGGCGCAACAACAGCCTCACGGCCGGGCCGGACGATCCCGGCAGCCCGTACGCGATCGGCGCGGCCGAGGGCGGGCATGACGCGATCCATCCCGAGCTCGGCACGCTCGAGGACTTCCGTCGCCTGGTGGCGGCGGCGCAGGCCCACGGGCTCGAGATCGCGCTCGACTTCGCGATCCAGTGCAGCCCGGACCATCCGTGGCTCAAGCAGCATCCGGAGTGGTTCGCCTGGCGGCCGGACGGGTCGCTGCGCTACGCCGAGAACCCGCCCAAGAAGTACGAGGACATCGTCAATGTCGAGTTCTACGCGCCCGGCGCGGTGCCGTCGCTGTGGCTCGCTCTGCGCGATGTGGTGCGCTTCTGGGCGCGCGAGGGCGTGCGCACCTTCCGGGTGGACAACCCGCACACCAAGCCGCTGCCGTTCTGGGAGTGGCTGATCGCCGACATCCGCGCCGAGTTCCCGGACGCGATCTTCCTCTCCGAGGCCTTCACACGGCCGAAGATGATGTACCGTCTGGCCAAGCTCGGGTTCAGCCAGAGCTACACCTACTTCACGTGGCGCAACGAGAAGCGCGAGATCACGGAGTATCTCACCGAGCTGACGACCGCCGCGCCGCGCGACTTCTTCCGCCCGCACTTCTTCGTCAACACGCCCGACATCAACCCGCGCTTCCTCCAGACCTCGGGCCGGCCGGGCTTCCTGATCCGCGCCGCGCTCGCCACCACGCTCTCCGGGCTCTGGGGCATGACCGAGGGCTTCGAGCTCTGCGAGGCCGCAGCGCTTCCGGGCAAGGAGGAGTATTTCGACTCCGAGAAGTACCAGCTGCGCGCCTGGGATCGCGACCGGCCCGGCAACATCAAGGCCGAGATCGCGCGGCTGAACGCGATCCGCCGCGCCAATCCGGCGCTGCAGAGCCATCTCGGGCTTGCCTTCCACAACGCCTTCGACGACGCGGTGCTGTGGTACCGCAAGGCGACTCCCGACCGCTCCAACGTCGTGCTCGTGGCGGTGAGCCTCGATCCGCACCATGCACGCGAGGCGTCGGTCGAACTGCCGCTCTGGGAATGGGGCCTGCCCGACCATGCGGCACTCGAGGCCGAGGAGCTGATGACCGGCCACCGCTTCGTCTGGCGCGGCAAGATGCAGCAGATCAGGCTCGATCCGACCTGGCTGCCCTTCGCGATCTGGCGCGTCCACCCCGTGGGGCATGCGGCATGACCGAGCGCGATCCGCACTGGTACCGCGACGCGGTGATCTACCAGCTGCACGTGAAGAGCTTCTTCGACGCCAACGATGATGGCGTCGGCGACTTCGCGGGCCTGTTGAAGAAGCTCGACTACGTCGCCGAGCTCGGCGTGAACACGCTCTGGCTGCTGCCCTTCTATCCGAGCCCGCGCCGCGACGACGGATACGACATCGCCGACTACCGGAGCGTCCATCCCGACTACGGCACGCTCGCGGACGCGCGCCGCTTCGTGAAGGAGGCGCACAAGCGCGGCCTGAACGTGATCACCGAGCTCGTGATCAACCACACCTCCGATCAGCACCCCTGGTTCCAGCGTGCGCGCCGCGCCCCGCCGGGATCATGGCAGCGCGACTTCTACGTCTGGTCCGACAGCGACGACCGCTATGCCGGCACGCGCATCATCTTCCTCGACACCGAGACATCGAACTGGGCGTGGGACGAGGTGGCGCAGGCCTATTACTGGCACCGCTTCTACAGCCACCAGCCGGATCTCAATTTCGACAACCCGCGGGTGCTGCGCGCGGTCCTCTCCGTCATGCGGTTCTGGCTCGACATCGGTGTGGACGGGCTCAGGCTGGACGCCGTTCCCTATCTGGTCGAGCGTGAGGGAACCAGCAACGAGAACCTGCCGGAGACGCACGCGATCCTGAAGCGCATCCGCGCCGAGCTCGAGCGCCGCTATCCGGGGCGGATGCTGCTCGCGGAGGCGAACCAGTGGCCCGAGGACGTCAAGGAGTACTTCGGCGACGGCGACGAATGCCACATGGCGTTCCACTTCCCGCTGATGCCCCGCATGTACATGGCGATCGCGCAGGAGGACCGCTTCCCGATCACCGACATCCTGCGCCAGACGCCGGACATCCCGCCGGGCTGCCAGTGGGCGATCTTCCTGCGCAACCACGACGAGCTCACGCTCGAGATGGTGACCGACCGCGAGCGCGACTATCTCTGGGCGACCTACGCCGCCGACCGGCGTGCGCGGCTCAACCTGGGCATCCGCCGCCGCCTCGCCCCGCTGCTCGAGCACGACCGGCGGCGCATCGAACTGATGAACGGACTGCTGCTCTCCATGCCCGGCACGCCGATCATCTACTACGGCGACGAGATCGGCATGGGCGACAACATCTATCTCGGCGACCGCGACGGCGTGCGCACGCCGATGCAGTGGTCGCCCGACCGCAATGGCGGCTTCAGCCGCGCCGACCCCGCCCGCCTCGTCCTGCCGCCGATCCAGGACCCGATCTACGGCTACCAGGCGGTGAACGTCGAGGCGCAGTCGCGCGATCCGCACTCCCTGCTCAACTGGACGCGGCGCATGCTCGCGGTGCGCGCGCGCTCGAGGGCGTTCGGCCGCGGCACGCTGCGCCTTCTCTACCCCTCGAACCGCAAGGTGCTCGCCTATCTGCGCGAGGAGGGCGAGGACACGATCCTCTGCGTGTTCAACCTCTCGCGTGCGGCACAGGCCGTGGAGCTCGACCTCTCCGCGCTCGCCGGCCGGGTGCCTGTGGAGATGCTGGGCGGCACGCCGTTCCCGCCGATCGGCCGGCTCACCTATCTGCTCACCCTGCCGCCCTACGGGTTCTACTGGTTCCTGCTCGCCGAGCAGATGGCGATGCCGGCCTGGCACGTCAGCGCGCCCGAGCCGCTGCCGGAGCTGCGCACGATCGTGGTGCGCAACGACGCCACCGAGCTGCTCGGCGGGGCCGTCCGCCGCGAGCTCGAACGCGAGATCCTGCCCGCCTGGCTGCCGCTCCGCCGCTGGTTCGGCGCCAAGGGCGAGACCCCGCGCGAGGTGCGCATCGTCGCCCATGCGACCCTGCCGCATACCGGCGGCTATGTCGCGCTCGCCGAGCTGGAGGTGCGCCTCGACAGCCAGGTCGCGCACTACTTCCTGCCGCTCGCCGCGGTCTCGGAGGACACCGCGAGCCCGCTGCCGGCGCAGCTCGCGCTCTCGCGGCTGCGCCAGGTGCGCCGCGTCGGCTACCTCACGGATGCCTTCGCCTCCGAGGCGCTGGTGCCGGCGGTGCTCGCCTGCCTGCGCGAGGAGGCACGACTGCCGACCGAGCAGGGCGAGATCCGTTTCATTCCCGGCCCCGGTCTCGCGACGCTGGAGATCGCGCCCGGGGCCGAGACGCGGCGGCTTTCGGCCGAGCAGTCGAACTCCTCGCTGATCCATGGCGAGGCGGTGGTCCTGAAGCTCCTGCGCCGTGTCACGCCGGGCATCCATCCCGAGGCGGAGATGACGCGGCATCTGACGGCGGCGGGCTACCAGGGTGCGCCGGCACTGCTGGGCGAGGTGGTGCGCGTCGATCCGGAGGGCACGCCCTGGACGCTGATGCTGCTGCAGCAGTTCGTGCGCAATCAGGGCGATGGCTGGCAGTGGACGCTCGACTGGCTGCACCGCGTGCTGGACGAGGCCGCGCTCGTCGCGGAGGTTCCGACCGACGCGCTCGCCGGCTACCTGCCGATCGCCGCGGCGATCGGACGCCGGCTCGGCGAGTTGCACGCGATCCTCGCGCGCCCCTCCGACGTGCCGGACTTCGCGCCCGAGCGCGCCGGCGCCGAGCACGCCGAGGCCTGGGCCAAGGACACGCTCGCGCAGCTCGACCTCGCGCTCGCGGCACTCGCCGGCGCGGCAGTGCCGGAGGCGGCCATGCCCTTTGCCGCGGAACTGCGCACGGTGGCGAAACGGCTGCGCCGGGCCGTGCCGCGGCTTGCGCGCAGGGCCGTGGGCGCGCTGATGACGCGCCATCATGGCGACTTCCACCTCGGCCAGGTGCTGATCGCGCAGGGTGACGTGGTGATCGTCGACTACGAGGGCGAGCCAGCCCGTCCGCTCGCGGAGCGCCGCGCCAAGGCGAGCGCGCTGCGCGACGTCGCGGGGCTCCTTCGCAGCCTCGACTATGCCGCCGCGGTCGCGACCGCGCCCGAGATGACGGCGGCAGCCCTGGTTGCGCCGGCCGAACGGCGCGCGGCGATGATCGCGCGCTGGCGCGAGGAGGCCTCTGCCGCCTTCCTCGCAGCCTATCGCGAAGCGGTTGCGGCCGCGCCGCAGCGCCTCGTCGCGCCCTCGGCCGAGGCGGCGCTGCTCGACCTCTTCCTGGTGCAGAAGGCCGCCTATGAGGTGCGCTACGAGGCGGCGAACCGGCCCGAATGGCTGCCCGTGCCGCTCGGCGGGCTGCTCGGGCTCGCGGCGAGGATCGCGCCGTGAGCGCGCCGGCAATCGAGGCGCTGGTCGCCGGGCGGCATGGCGACCCGTTCGCCCTGCTCGGGCCGCATGCGGGCGAGGTGCGGCATTTCGCCCCCGGAGCGGAACGGGTCGAGGTCGTTGCGGGCGGTGTCGCGGTCGCGTTGCCGCTGATCCATCCGGCCGGGCTGTTCGGCGGCCCGGCGCCGAGTGCGGGCGGCTACATCCTGCGCATCCGCTGGCCGGGCGGGGTGATCCAGGAGACCGAGGATCCCTACGCCTTCGGCCTTCTGCTTGGCGAGATGGACGTCTATCTGCTCGCTGAGGGCACGCATCGCGAACTCGCCTCCGCGCTCGGCGCGCGGGCCATGACGATCGACGGCATCCCCGGCGTGCGCTTCGCGGTCTGGGCACCGAACGCGCGCCGCGTCTCGGTGGTGGGCGACTTCAACTGCTGGGACGGGCGGCGCCATCCGATGCGGCTCCGGCGCGAGGCCGGGGTGTGGGAGCTGTTCGTGCCGCGGCTCGGTCCGGGCACCCGCTACATGTACGAGATCATCGGCGCCGACGGCACGATGCTGCCGCTGAAGGCCGATCCGCTCGCGCGCCAGGCCGAGGCCGCGCCGGCGACCGCGAGCATCGTTGCCGATCCGCGCCCCTTCGCCTGGACGGACCAGGCCTGGATGGCCGGGCGCGCCGCGCGCCAGGCGTCGGACGCGCCGATCACCGTCTACGAGGTGCATGCCGAGTCCTGGATGGAGGGCGTCGGCGACTGGGACCGGCTGACCGAACGGCTGGTGCCCTATGTCGCCGGCATGGGCTTCACCCATGTCGAGCTCCTGCCCGTGATGGAGCATCCGTTCCGCGGCTCCTGGGGCTACCAGCCGCTCGGCCTGTTCGCGCCCTGCGCGCGGCTGGGACCGCCGGAGGGTTTCGCGCGCTTCGTCGATCGCTGCCATGCCGCCGGGATCGGCGTGATCCTCGACTGGGTGCCGGCGCATTTCCCGACCGACGCGCACGGCATGGGCCGCTTCGACGGCACGGCCCTCTACGAGCACGCCGATCCGCGCGAAGGCTTCCATCGCGACTGGAACACGCTGATCTACAATTTCGGCCGCCACGAGGTGCGGGCGTTCCTGATCGCCTCGGCGCTCCATTGGCTCGAGCACTTCCATGCTGACGGCCTGCGCGTCGACGCGGTCGCCTCGATGCTCTACCGCGACTACTCGCGCCGCGAGGGCGAGTGGGTGCCGAACGTGCATGGCGGACGCGAGAATCTGGAAGCGGTGTCGTTCCTGCGCGAGCTCAACGCGACGGTGCATGCACGCTGTCCGGGCGCGCTGATGATCGCCGAGGAGAGCACCGCCTGGCCGGGCGTCACCCATCCGACGGAACATGGCGGACTCGGTTTCGACCTGAAATGGAACATGGGCTGGATGCACGACACGCTCCATTACATGTCGCGCGATCCTGCCCATCGGAAGTGGCACCACAACGAGATCACCTTCGGGCTGGTCTATGCCTGGAGCGAGCGCTTCCTGCTGCCGCTCTCGCACGACGAGGTGGTGCACGGGAAGGGCTCGCTCTACGGCAAGATGCCCGGCGACGACTGGCAGAAGCGCGCGAACCTGCGCGCGCTCTTGACCCTCCAGTGGACGCATCCCGGCAAGAAACTGCTGTTCATGGGCGGCGAACTCGCCCAGCCCACCGAGTGGAACCACGACACGGGGCTGCCCTGGCACCTGCTCGATGATCCGCGTCACGCCGGCGTGCAGCGCCTGGTGCGCGACCTCAACCGGATCAGCCGCACCCTGCCCGCGCTGCACCGCGCCGATACGACGCACGAGGGCTTCGCCTGGGTGGTGGGCGACGATGCGGCGCAGAGCGTGTTCGCCTTCCTTCGCCGCGCCGGCGGCGACCTCGCCCTGGTGGTGCTGAACCTCACCCCGGTGCCGCGCCTGGACTACCGCATCGGTGTGCCGTGCGGCGGGGTCTGGCGCGAGGTGCTGAACAGCGACGCCGGGGCGTATGGCGGCAGCAATCTCGGCAATGGCGGTGCCGTGCACGCCACCGAGGCGCACGCGCACGGCCATCCGCACATGCTGTCGCTGACCCTGCCGCCGCTTGGTGCCCTGATCCTCGTGCCGGAACGCCAGGCCGCGTGGCAAACCTGATCCATAGTCGGATGGGTCGGGTTGACGTGCTCCGCGCGGTTTGAGCCGAGGACAGGTCGGATCCGTCGAGGAGCGTCGCACGGCGACGGAGCCGGCTCAGCGCGGGACGGATCCTCGGGCGCGTGGAGGAGGATGATACCCTCCGCACAAAGGCTCGACCTTTGTGCGGAGGGTATCGCGCCTCGGCAAGGCCGGGCTCCAGGTCAGGCTCGCCGCGACCGCCTACACCCGGCGTCGCACCGCGACGCTGATCGGTGCAGCGGCTTGAGAGGGGCGGGCCCTGTCCGCAGCCTGGTCGGCGCACAACAAACGGCGGGATCTTCCAGACGCCCGGCCGATTCCTGCCCCGGCGGCCTCAAGACAGGCGAAACCGCAGGCCGCAGGCCCGCCCGCCCACAGGGCTCATCAGATGATGGCGTGGCGTACCCGCGCCGAGAGCCACTCGCTGACCACCACGGTGCCGAGGATTAGGATCAGGATCATCGACACCTGCGGCCAGGCGAGCGTGTTGATGCTCGCCTGGAGCTGCATGCCGATGCCGCCCGCGCCCACCAGCCCCAGCACTGTCGCCTCGCGGATGTTGATGTCCCAGCGGAACACGCTGATCCCGGCGAAGGCGGGCATCACCTGCGGCACGATCCCCCAGGCGAGCACCTGGGCTCTTCCGGCGCCGGTCGCCGTCACCGCCTCCACCTGGGTGGGATCGATCTCCTCGATCGCCTCGTAGAGCAGCTTGCCGATGAAGCCGATCGAGCGGAGCGCGATCGCGAGGATGCCGGCGAGCATGCCGGGGCCGAAGATGATCACCAGGATCAGCGCCCAGATCAGGCTGTTCACAGACCGCGAGGCGACGATCACGAACAGCGCGACCGGGCGCACGAGCAGGGCCGACGGTGTCGTGTTGTACGCGGCCAGGAAGGCCACCGGCACGGCGGTCGCGATCGCCAGCACCGTGCCCAGTGTCGCGATGTTGAGCGTATCCCACATCGCCCGCCAGAGCTCGTGGGCGTAGGACCAGCGCGGCGGCACGCTGCGTTCGAGCAGATCCGCCGCCTGGGCCGGCGCGTCCCACACGAAGCCCCAGATCGTCCGGTCTGAGATGAACTGGAAGCAGAGGACCGTGAGCGCGACCCCGATCAGCCAGCCCAGCCACGCGACGAGATCGCCCGCCCTCGTCCGGCGCATCCAGACCCGCGTTCCCTGCTCGTGCGTGACCACCGGCATCACTGCACCGCCCGGCGGATGAACCCGCTCGCGTACTCGCAGGCCAGCACGATCGCGATGATGATCAGCAGCACCGCCGCGGCCGTGCCGAACTCGTAGCGGTCGAGCGCGTTGTTCAGCGTGTCGCCGATCCCGCCGGCGCCGACCAGCCCGAGGACCGCGCTCTCGCGGAAGTTGATGTCGAAGCGGTAGGCGGAGAGCCCGATGAAGCGCGGCAGCACCTGCGGCTGAATGCCCCAGGCGAGGAGCTGGAACCAGGACGCGCCGGTCGCGCGCACCGCCTCCGCCTGCGACCGCTCGATGTCCTCGATGTCCTCCGCGAGCAGCTTGGCCATGAAGCCGATCGTCGCGAAGGCGAGGGTGATCATGCCGGCGAGCGGACCGAAGCCGAACATGGCGACGAACAGGATCGCGATGATCACCTCCTGGAAGGTGCGGCTGATCGCGATGACCGCGCGGCAGAACAGGTAGACCGGCAGGGGGGCGAGGTTGCGCGCCGCCCCCAGCGCGACCGGCACCGACAGGATGACGCCGAAGACGGTCGAGGTGACCGTCATGGTCAGGCTCTCGAGCAGGCCCTCCTCGATCTCGCGCCAGTGCGAGGCGAAGTCGGGCGGGAAGAACGCGGCGAGGAAGCGGCCGCCGCGCTCGATCCCCTCGGCCGCGCGCTGCCAGTTCACCTCCAGCGTGCCCAGTGCCAGGACGAGGTAGAGGAGGGCGCCGCCATAGACGGCCCAGCGCAGCCATGCCGCCTCGATCAGCGGCGGCGGGCGCCAGGCGAGGGCGGCGGCGCGGGCATCCATCCCCGTCAGTCCGCGGCGGCGATCCGCGCCGCCTCGACGGAGGGTGGCTCGTCTCCGTCCCCGTCCCCGTCCTCGACCTTGCGGATGGTCGCCGACCAGTCCTCCTCGCCGTAGATCGTGGTCAGCACCTCCGGCGTCAGCGCGGCGGCGGGACCGTCGAACACGATCCGCCCGGCATGCAGCCCGACGATCCGCTCGGCGAAGAGCTGGGCGAGGGCGACGTCGTGGATGTTGATGATGGCGGCGAGGTTCCGCTCCTTCGCGAGCTCGATGATCAGCCGCATGATCTGCCGGCTGGTTTTCGGGTCGAGGCTCGCAGTCGGCTCGTCCACCAGCAGCAGTTCGGGATCCTGCATCAGCGCGCGCACGATGCCGACGCGCTGGCGCTGCCCGCCCGAGAGCGCGTCGGCCCGCTTGTCCACCATGTGGTCCAGCCCGACGCGCGCGAGCAGGCGGAACGCCTCCTCGATGTCGGCGAGCGGGAAGCGGCGGAACCACGACCGCCAGAAGCCGACATAGCCGAGCCGTCCCGACAGCACGTTCTCCATCACGGTCAGCCGCTCGACCAGGGCGTATTCCTGGAAGATCATGCCCATGCGCCGGCGCGCACGCCGCAGCGCGCGGTCGCCCAGCCGGGTGATCTCGGTCGCGCCGAGCCGCACCGCGCCCGCGGTCGGCTCCACGAGCCGGTTGACGCAGCGGATCAGCGTCGACTTGCCCGCGCCGGAGGGCCCGATCAGCGCCATCACCTGCCCCTTCGGCACGGTGAGCGAGACGCCGTCGAGGGCGAGGTCGCCTGTGGGGTAGCGCTTGGTCAGCCCTTCGATCACCAGCATCGCGGCGCCCCCGGCGATGATGCGGGTGGCCGGGCCGTGCCGGCCACCCCGTCCATGGCCCGATGCGCGATCAACGGCAGGCGTAGGAGACGTTCATCGCCTTGTCGATGTCACGCACCACCGCCCAATGCTCCTTGTAGGTGATCGGGATGAACTTCTCCTGCGGCGGTTGGCTCTTCTGGAACTCCGCGAGCAGGGCCGAGCCGTCCCACGGGAAGCTGAAGAACGCCTCGCGGATCTTCGCTTGCAGCTCGGGCCGGAGGTTGTAGACGTGGCCGTAGCCGGTGGTCGGGAAGGGCGGGCTGCGGTAGATCGACCGGATGCGCGCGGGATCGACGGCATTGCGCGCCACCATCCGCGCCATTACCGAGTTGGCGATCGCGGCGGCGTCGTAGTCCTTGTTGGCAACGCCGATGATGCTGTTGTCATGCCGGCCCGAGAAGGCCGGCTTGAAGTCGCGCTCGGCCAGCATGTTGAACTGGCTCGCCAGCAGGGCCGACGGCGCCTTGAAGCCCGAGTTCGAGGTGGGCGCGGTGAAGGCGATCGTGCGGCCCTTCAGATCCTCGATCCGCTGCACCGGGCTGTCGGCCGGCACGATGATCTCCATGTTGTAGCCGAACTCGCCCTCGCGCGAGGCCATCATCGCGAAGGGCACGAAGCCGGCGCAGTTCACCGCGAGCGGGTTCGATCCGGTGTTGAAGCCGGCGACGTGCAGGCGACCGGCGCGCATCGCCTCGATCTGGGCCGCGTTCGACTGCACGGCGAAGAACTGCACGCGCTTGCCGGTGGCCTTGGCGAGATGGTCCATGAAGCCCTGCCAGACCGAACGGTACACGGCAGGATCCTCGACGGGGGTGTAGGCGAAGACGAGGACGGAGGGATCGACGAGCTGGCCCGGATCGGTCGGGGTATCCGCGACGAGATCTCCGTCGCGGTCGCAGAAGCGGGCATCCAGCGTCCCTCGCGGGCAGTCCTGCGCCGCCTGTGCCGCAGCCCCCCTCGGGGCCAGGGCGGCGGCCGCCACCAGCAGCCCGATCAGCCCCAACCGTCGCGTCGCATCGATCATCCCGGTCTCTCCCTGTTGCCGGTCGCGGCAGGCCGCCTTGGCCCGTCCGAGACGGGGCCGACTTAGTGTTGCGCCATGCATAGGGCAAATGACCGAAGGATGACAAATGCTGCACCGCGGCAGCGTCCCGTCATCCCGCCAGGGCCGCGGCGATGCGCGCGGTGTTGGTGCGGATCATCGCCTCGTAGGTCGGCGCCGGGCCGTCCGGCGGAGAGAGCGCGTCCGAGTAGAGCGTGCCGCCGACACGCGCGCCGGATTCGGCGGCGACCTGTTCGAGGATGCGCGGATTGGCCATGCCCTCGATGAAGATCGCGCGGATGCGCTCGCGCCGGATCTGCTGCACCAGCCGGGCGATCCCGGCCGCCGAGGGCTCGCCGCGGGTCGTGACGCCCTGGGCGGCGAGGAAGTCGATGCCGTAGCGCTCGCCGTAATAGGCGAAGGCGTCGTGGCTGGTGACGACGCGTCGCTGCGCGCGCGGGATGTCGGCGTACTGCGCCTCCACCCAGGCATGCAGCGCCTCGAGGCGTTCGTTGTAGCGTGCGGCGTTCGCCTCGTACGCCGCCTTCCCCGCCGGGTCGGCGGCGGCGAGCCCGGCGGCGATGCGGCGCACCATCACCTGCGCCCGCTTCGGGTCCTGCCAGATGTGCGGATCGGTCTCGCCGTGCCCGTGCCCGTGCCCGTGCGCGTGCGCGTGCCGCGCGCGCAGGGTGCGGATGCCGCGGCTCGCCACGATCTCGGTGCCCTGGAAGTTCGCGGCCCGGATCAGGCGCGTCATCCAGCCCTCGAAGCCGAGCCCGTTCAGCACCACCACGCGCGCGGCCGCGATCCGCCGCGCGTCGCCCGGCGTGGGCTGGAACGCGTGCGCGTCCTGGTCGGGGCCGACCAGCGTGTCGATGCGCACGCGCTCGGCTCCGACCTCGCGCACGAGATCGGCGAGGATCGAGAACGAGGCCACCACTTGGACCGGGTCGGCGGCGCGCGCGCCGGGCGGGAGCAAGGCCAGCGCGGCGGTGCCCAGCAGGACATGACGTCGTGTCGGCATCGGAACCTCCGTGTTCAGCCGGCGTAGTGCGGCCGGCGCAGCACCCGCGCGAGCAGCGATCCCTCGCGCCCGGCTGCGAGCGAAACGATCCAGAGGGCGCCGGCGGTCAGCACGATCGCCGGGCCGGTCGGCACGTCGGCATGGAAGGAGAGCGCGAGCCCGGCCGCCGAGGCGAGCATCGCGAGCACGGACGCCACCACGACCTGGCCGCCGAGCGTGGCCGCCCAGAACCGCGCGGCGGTCGCCGGCAGCATCATCAGCCCGACCGCCATCAGCGTGCCGAGCGCGTGGAACGCCGCGACCAGGTTCAGCACCACGAGCGCGAGGAAGCCGAGATGCCAGACCGCGCCGCGGCCGCGCGCGGCGCGCAGGAAGCCCGGATCGAAGGTCTCGATCACGAACGGCCGCCACAGGATCGCCAGCATGATCAGTGTCACGCTCGCGGTGCCGGCCATGAACAGCAGGGCCGGATCGTCCACCGCGAGCACGGCGCCGAACAGCAGCGCCATCAGGTCGATCCGTCCGCCGCTCGCCGAGACGATCGCCACGCCGAGGGCGAGGGCGACCAGATAGAACCCGGCGAGCGAGGCGTCCTCGCGCAGCGCCGTGCCGCGGGCGGCGAGCCCGGCGCCCAGCGCCACCGCGAGCCCCGCGAGCACCCCGCCCGCGCTCATCGCCACGAGCGAGAGGCCGAACAGCGCGGCCGCCAGGGCGACACCGGGCAGGATCGCATGGCCGAGCGCATCGCCGATGAGCGAGAGCCGCCGCAGCACCAGGAACACGCCGAGCGGCGGCGCGGAGAGCGAGAGCGCGAGGCAGCCCGCGAGCGCGCGGCGCATGAAGGCGAACTCGAGGAACGGGTCGAGCAGCATGGCCGTCAGGCGGCGCGGCGCGACTCGCCGCGCGTGCAGATCGCGGCATCCTCGTCCCAGGCCTCGGCCATCATGCGCGCGCGGAACAGGTTGGCGGAGGTGAGCGCCGTCCCGGTCGGCCCCCAGGCGATCGCCTCGCGCGCGAGCAGGAGCGCGTCGGGGAAGTGGGCGCGCACCATCTCGAGGTCGTGCAGCACGGCGATCACGGTGCGGCCCTCGCCGTGCCAGCCCGTCACGACCCGCATCAGGTCGGCCGTGGTGCGCGCATCGATCGCGGTGAAGGGCTCGTCGAGCAGCACCACCGGCGCGTCCTGCAGCAGCATGCGCGCGAACAGCACGCGCTGGAACTGCCCGGCCGACAGCGTCGCCAGCGGACGCCGCGCGAAGCCGTCGAGCCCGACCGCGGCGAGCGCGTCGGCGACGCGCGCCGCCGCCGCGCCGGTGATGCGGCGGAATGCGCCGATGCGACCCCAGTGCCCCATCGCCACCACCTCGGCGCAGGCGAGCGGGAAGGTCCGGTCCAGCGCCGCCTGCTGCGGCAGATAGGCGATGTCGCGCGGATCGATCCCGCCGCGGTCGATCCGGCCCTGGTCGAGCGGCAGCTCGCCGATCAGGGCACGGAGCAGTGTCGTCTTGCCCGCGCCGTTCGGCCCGACGATCGCGGTCATGCTGCCGGGCGCGAAGGTGCCCGAGAGGTGGTGCACCGCCGGACGGCGCCGGTAGGCGACCGTGACGTCGCTGAGGCGGATCGGCGCGATCATGCCATCGCCCAGAGCACGAGCGCCCAGAGCGCGGCGAGGAGGGGCGCGACCAGGGCAAGGCGCTGGCCCGCGCCGGCGACGAGCGAGAGGGGAGCACGCATGGTTACTTTATAACATGACATGCCCCCCCGACCAAGCCGGCGCGCGCCGCCGCCGTCCGGCATGCGAAGCTGCATCTCCGCCAGCCTCCGGGAGTCGCCATGCCCCAGCTCGCCCTTGCCGTCGCGATCGTCTGCGAGGTGATCGCCACCGCCGCCCTCAAATCCTCGGACGGGTTCACCCGCCTCTGGCCGAGCCTGGCCGTGATCGCGGGCTACGGGCTCGCCTTCTATGCGCTCTCGCTCGCCCTGCGCGCGATCCCGGTGGGGGTCGCCTACGCGATCTGGTCCGGGGTCGGCATCGTCGGCATCGCGCTGATCGGCCGGGTCGTGTTCCGCCAGACGCTCGATGCGCCGGCGCTGATCGGCATCGGCCTGATCCTCGCCGGCGTGCTGGTGCTGAACCTGTTCTCGGCGAGCGTGAAGGGGACGGGCTGAGCCGTCCCCGCGCTAAGCGGCGCGCTTCAGCCCGCCGATCCCGGTCGCGTCGAAGGCGGCGAGGAAGGGCGCCACCTGCTCGGCCTTCAGGGCCATGTTGGGGGGGCGGATCGTCCGCCAGCCGGGATTGCCGGTCGCGCGCGCGACGATCTCGCGCAGGCCCGCGATCAGCGGCACCGAGGTGCAGACCTTGCGCGTCGCCGTCAGCACGGCCTGCGCGGCCTCGGCCGTGGCCTCGTCGCCGGCGCGGAACGCCGCGACCACGCGCCCGCCCGCGGTGCAGTTCACGTTCGCGGCCGCCGTGATGCAGCCTGCCCCGCCCTCGCGCAGGATGCGCAGCAGGAACTCGTCGGAGCCGGAATAGACCTCGAAGCCCTCCGCGCCGAAGGCGTCGATCATCGCCTTCATGTTCGCGTAGTCGCCGGAGCTGTCCTTCATGCCCTTGATCGTGCCGGGGAAGGCCCGCATCAGCCGGTCGATCAGGCCGAGCGAGAACGGCACCGCGGATTGCTGCGGGAAGTGGTAGAGGTAGACCCTGATCCCGCCCCCCACGCGCTCGATCACCTCGGCGAAATACGCGAACAGCCCGTCCTCGCTCGGGTTCTTGTAGTAGAAGGGCGGCAGCATCAGCACGCCCGGGCAGCCGAGCGCCTTGGCCCGCCTGGTCAGCTCGACGCTGTCGGTGAGCGCCGCGCAGCCCGTGCCCGGCATCATCCGCGCCGCCGGAATGCCGGCCTCGACCAGCCCCTCCATCACCGCGATGCGTTCGGCCACCGAGAAGCTGTTCGCCTCGCCCGTGGTGCCCAGCACGCCGAGCCCGTCGCAGCCGTTGGCGAGCAGCCAGCGGCAATGCTCGGCCATCAGCGCGATGTCGGGCGCGAGGTCGGGCGTCATCGGCGTCAGCACCGCGGCGTTCACGCCGCCATAGATCGCGTCGTCCAGCATGGTCATGGGCGTGTCCTTCCCTGGTCCGCCGGCGGAGTAGCGCCCTTCGCCCCCTTTGGCCAGCGCCGAGGCCAGGAGGCGACATGTCGCTCGAGCGCCCCTGCCTCGCGTTCGGCGACGGCGCGGCCGCGCACGGAGATGCCCGCCCGGTGCACGCTCTCCGGATCGCCCGAGACCAGCGGATGCCACCAGGCGAGCGGCTCTCCCGCGGCGCGCAGCCGGTAGGCGCAGGTGGGCGGCAGCCAGTCGGCCGCGCGCACCTCCGCGGGTGTCAGCCGCACACAGTCGGGCACGCGGACGTGGCGGCGCGGATAGTCGGTGCAGCGGCAGCGCTCGAGGTCGAGCAGCCGGCAGGCGACCGCGGTGTAGGCGAGCGCCCCGTCATCCGGGTCGCGCAGCTTGTGCAGGCAGCAGCGGCCGCAGCCGTCGCACAGCGCCTCCCACTCGGCGGGCGTCAGCTCCTCGAGCGTCTTCGTCTCCCAGAAGGGGCGCGCGTCCGGCATCGGACCGGACGCTACGCCTGCCGGGCCGGCGGGGGAAGCGCTACTCCTGGCTCCAGCGGATCAGCGCGGCGCGCAGGTTGTCGGAGCCCGGATTGTGCGCCTCCATGGTCAGCACGATCTGCTCGGGGCTGACCGGCCGGCCGTAATAGGCGGCGTTCTCCTCGTTGCGCCGGGCGATGATCGAGCCCTCGAGCGAGATCCCCGCGTAGAGCCCGCGCGACTTCGCCACCGACACCACGTCGGCGCGCAGCGCCGCGGTCGTCGCGCCCGCGATCCCCGCGCCGATCGTCGCGACCGCGAGCGCGGCATCGGCGCCGAACTTGAACTGGCTCTGCAGCATCGCGTTCAGCGCGCGGTCGTTCATGATGAACAGCATGACCTGGCTGTCGGTGATGCCGATCTGCAGGCCGAGGCTCGCCGAGCCGAGGCCGTAGAAGGCGGGGCTCGACCAGGTGCCAGCGCCGTCGCGCGCGACCAGGACGCCGGAGCCGCCCTCGCCGCCCAGGATGAAGCCGCCGCGGAAGACGCGCGGGAAGATCATCACCGCGCGCGCCCGGCGCAGCACCTGGCGCAGGTCCGCGCCGAACTCGCCGCCCATCAGCTCGTTCACGGTCAGCGTGGCGCGATCGACCAGCGCCTGCTGCTCCGCCTGGGCGGCGGCCGGCCGGGGCAGCAGCGGCGCCGCGGCGGCGGCGGCGAGGAGCCCGCGGCGGGTGGGAGACCACGTCATGCCAACCTCCTTCTGCCGGGTGGCGCGAATCGGCGGCAAGCCTAGCATGCCCTCACTCGCCGACGTTGAGCAGCAGCCCCTTGCGGCGGGCGGTGCGGAACACGGCGGTGAAGAGGGCGCCGGCCGCGCCCAGCCACGCGAGGTTCAACGCCGCCGCGGAGGCGAGGTTCCCGGCGGCGAAGCGCCCCTCCAGCAGGGCCGCGCGCATGCCCTCGAACACATGGGTGGCCGGGATCGCGAGCGCGACCGGCTGCAGCCAGGGCGGCAGCACCGCGACCGGGTAGAACACCGCCGAGAGGGGGGCGAGGCCGAACAGCACCGACCAGGCGAGCGCCTCGGCGCCGGCGCCGTAGCGCAGCACCATCGCCGTCACCGCCAGCGCCACCGCCCAGCCCATCGCCATCAGGTTGGCGAAGAAGAGCGGCAGGGCCGGGCCGATCGCGAGGATGTCGAAACGGTAGAGCGCCCAGGCGAGCAGGATCGCCGGCACGATCCCCGCGAGCATGCGCAACACGCTCATCGCGACGAGCCCGCCGACCAGCTCCCAGGGCCGGATGGGGGCCACGAACAGGTTGCCGAGGTTGCGCGACCACACCTCCTCGAGGAACGAGATGGCGAAGCCCATCTGGCTCCTCAGGCACACCTCCCAGAGCAGCACCGCGCCGATCAGCACGCCCGAGGCGGCGGCCGCCCAGCCGGACTGGCGGACCATGAACTCGGTGACGAAGCCCCAGATGCACATCTGCAGCACGGGCCAGTAGGCGAGCTCCACCAGCCGCGGCCAGGAGCGGCGGTAGAGCGCGAGGTGGCGGTAGACCAGTCCCCAGATGCGGCGGAACGCGCCGGTCATCGAACCCTCCTGCGCGCCGGGATAGGGCGTCCGGGCGCGGGCGGCAACGGCGCGACCGCCGGAGCCGGCGGCCGGGCGCGCCGCCTCACGGCCGCCACGGCAGCGTGCCCGCCGGCAGCCGCCGCGCCGCCAGCGTCGCCGCCGCCATCAGCGCCGCCATCAGGGCGAGCGCGAGGCACGACACCGCGGCTGCCTGCGCCGACTGGCCGCTGTCCTGGAGCGTGAACACCAGCACGCCGAGCGTCTGCGTGCCCGGCCCGTAGAGCAGCACCGACACCTGCAGCTCGTTGATCGCGGTCAGCGCCACCAGGATCGCCCCGGCGGCGAGCGCGGGGGCGAGCGGCGGGGCGTGGATCGAGACGACGCGGCGCAGCGTGCCGGCACCCACGCCGCGCGCGGCATGATCCAGCAGCGGATCGAGCCGCGCCGCCGCAGCCGCCGCGGGGCGCAGCGCCAGCGCCTGGAAGCGCGTCAGATAGGCGAGCAGGATCACCGCGAGCGAGCCGTAGAGCGCCATCCCGCCCGGCACCGACAGCACCACCAGGATCGCGGCCACCGCGGTGCAGGTGCCGGGCAGGGCATAGGGCAGGTCGGCGGCGGCCGAGCCGACCCGCACCTCGCGCCGGCGCAGGCTGAGCGCGATCGGCAGCGCAGCCAGCGCCAGGATCGCGGCCGCGCCGAGCGAGAGCGCAAGCGAGTTGCCGATCGCGCGCAGGGTGTGCGACCCGGCGGCGAGCGCGGCGGTGAAGTTGCGCAGCGTCACCGTATCGGCGCCGATCGGCACCCCCGTCGCCGGCACCAGCGCGGCGGCGGCGAGTGCCGCGAGCGGCACCAGAAGCACCGCCGCGAGATAGGCGAGGACGAGCGCGGCGACGGGCCAGCGCGCCGCGCCGAGCGGGATCGGCGCGACGGGCCGCCGGCCGCCGGTCTGAGACCGCCTGCCGCCGCCCTGCGGGCCATTCGCGCCCTCCTGGCGGCCGGCGTGCTGCTGCTCATCGGCCTCTCCGCCGCGACAGCGCGACCCGCGGAACAGGCC
>NZ_VIKA01000064.1 GCF_006704265.1 Elioraea sp. Yellowstone
GCCGCGGCGAGCGCGGCGCGCGCCTGCCGCGGGGCGAGCGGGCCGAGCGGGCGGCGCGCGAGACCACCGGAGACTGAGCCATGATCGACAGCACCGAGACGATCACCCCGGCCATGCGGCGCACCGCCGTCGGCGCGCGCCGGCCGTTCTACCGCCGCCGCAAGTCCTGCCCGTTCAGCGGGCCGAACGCGCCGGCGATCGACTACAAGGACGTGAAGCTGCTCAGCCGCTACATCAGCGAGCGCGGCAAGATCGTGCCCTCGCGCATCACCGCGGTCTCGGCCAAGAAGCAGCGCGCCCTCGCGGTGGCGATCAAGCGGGCGCGCTTCCTCGCGCTTCTGCCCTACGTGATCAACACCTGAGGCGCGGCCGCGGTCCGGCTGCCGGATCGCGGGCATGGGCGATGGCGACGGACGGCGGACGCGATGACGCTGCGCACCACGGCGACGCTGGCGGCGGGACTCGTCTCCGCGCTGCTGGCGCTGGCCGCCTTGCGCGGCCTGCCGCTCGGCACCGTGGCGTTCTGGTTCGCGCCCTTCCCGCTGTTCGCGGCGGGGCTCGGCTTCGGCTGGGCGACCGCGGCGCAGGCGGCGCTGGTCGGCGCTCTCGTGACGCTGGTCTCGGGCGGGGTGCCTGGAGCGCTGGCCTGGGCGATCCTCTTCGCGCTGCCGTCGGTGCTGATGCTGCGGCTGGCGCTGCCGGCCGCACCCGGCGGGACGCTCGGGCTGGCGCTGCCCTTCGCGCTGCTCGCGCTGTGGCCGGCGGCGCTGCTGCTGGGCGCCGAGTTGGCCTTCGCCGCGCGGCCGGGCGGGTTCTCCGGCGTGCTGCGGACGGCGGTCGAGGATGCGCTGGCGCGCATGGGAGCTGCGCCGGGATCGGACACGGAGGAGGTCGCGGCGCTGATGGTGCGCATCAAGCCGCTCGCCTTCGCGCTCTGGTTCGGCATCGTCATGACCATGAACGCGGCGATCGCGCAACGCCTGGTGCAGGGCCGCGGTCTCGCGGTCGCCGCACCGGCGCGCTGGTCGCTGGCGCTGCTGCCCGGCTGGTACTGGAAGCTCGCGCTCGCGGCGGGGCTGGCGGCACTCGTGGTGCCGGGCGGCGCGGGGTTCGCCGTGCAGTCGGCGGCGATGGTGCTCGCCGTGCCGCTGGCGCTGCAGGGCCTCGCGGTGGCGCATGTGCTGAGCCGGGGGCGGCCCGGCCGGCCGGTGCTGCTCGGCGGGCTCTACCTCGCGCTGGTGCTGTTCCTGATTCCCGTGGGGCTCGGCCTCGCGGCGCTCGGCCTGGCCGAGCACTTCCTCAACCTGCGCGGCCGCGGGCCGCGCCCTGGCACGGGGCTCACGCCCCCGGAGGACTGAGATGGACGTGATCCTGCTGCAGCGGGTCGAGAAGCTCGGCCAGATGGGCGAGGTGGTGAGGGTGAAGCCGGGCTATGCCCGCAACTACCTCCTGCCGCAGAAGAAGGCGATCCGGGCCACCAAGGAGAACCTCGCCCGGTTCGAGGCCGAGCGCGCCCAGCTCGAGGCGCAGAACCTGAAGCGCCGCGAGGAGGCGCTGAGGGTCGCCGAGCGCGTCGCCGGGCTCACGGTGGTGATGCTGCGCCAGGCGGGCGAGGGCGGCCAGCTCTACGGCTCGGTCTCGGCGCGCGACATCGCCGATGCGACGACGCAGAACGGCCTGACCATCGCGCGCCAGCAGGTCCTGCTCGACCATCCGATCAAGGCGCTCGGTCTGCACCAGGTGCGCGTGATGCTGCACCCCGAGGTGATCATCACCGTCACCGTGAACGTCGCCCGCACCCAGGAGGAGGCCGAGCGCCAGGCGCGCGGCGAGACCGTGCTCGGCGCCGCCGAGGAGGAGGCGCTGATCGCCGAGGCGCTGTTCGAGCCCGGCGCCGCGCCGGCGGGCACCGGCGAGCAGCCCGAGCTCTGATCCGCCCACCCGCGCGGTCGCCTTGGCCGCGGGGCGGGTGTCGGCCTATGATTCCGGTCGAGTCGACACCGCGTGTCGACCGCAGGCGCCGCGCCGGACCCTGACGCGCCGGCGGCGGGCCAGCCTGCCGACCGGGAGTGGACATGGGCCGATGCGGCTGCTCGACACCCTGCTGAAGCGCATCGTCGTGATCGGCCGGCTGACCGTGGTCTGGCCGGACGGCACCGTCACCACCTATGCCGGCCGCGAGTCCGGGCCGGAAGCGCGCATCCGCCTGCATGACCGCGCCGCGGCCACCCGCATCGCGCTGAACCCGGGCCTGCGCTTCGGCGAGGCCTGGATGGACGGGGTTCTGACGGTCGAGGGCGGCTCGCTCTACGGGCTGCTCGACCTGCTGATGCTGAACCTGGAGCGCGGCGGCGGCCATCCGTTCATGACCGCGCTGGAGCGCGTCGGCACCTGGATGAGGCGGCTGCAGCAGACCAACCCGATCGGGCGGGCGAAGCACAACGTCGCGCACCACTACGATCTCTCGGGCCGGCTCTACAGCCTCTTCCTCGACCGCGACCGCCAGTACTCCTGCGCCTATTTCCCGCGCGGCGACGAGACGCTGGAGGAGGCGCAGGCGGCGAAGAAGCGTCACATCGCCGCGAAGCTCCTGCTGACGCGGCCCGGCTTGCGGGTGCTCGACATCGGCTCGGGCTGGGGCGGGCTCGCGCTCACGCTCGCCCGGGAGTGGGGCGCGGACGTGACCGGCATCACGCTCTCGGCGGAGCAGCACCGCGAGTCGAACGCGCGCGCCCAGGCCGAAGGCCTGTCCGACCGGGTACGCTTCCGCCTGCAGGACTACCGCGAGGTCACCGGAACCTACGACCGCATCGTCTCGGTCGGCATGTTCGAGCATGTCGGCCTGCCGCACTACGACGCCTTCTTCCGTGCGGTCGCGCGCGCGCTCGCGCCCGACGGGGTCGCGCTGATCCACGCGATCGGCCGGCCGGACGGACCGGGCGTCACCAATGCCTGGCTGCGCAAGTACATCTTCCCGGGCGGCTACTCCCCGGCGCTCTCCGAGGTCCTGCCGGCGATCGAGCGGTCGCGCCTGCTGCTCACCGATCTCGAGACGCTGCGCCTGCACTACGCCGAGACGCTGCGGCACTGGCGCGAGCGCTTCCTGCGCAATCGCGACGCGATCGCGGCGATCTACGACGAGCGCTTCTGCCGCATGTGGGAGTTCTATCTCGTCGCCTGCGAGCTCGCCTTCCGCCACCAGAGCCACTTCGTCTGGCAGGCGCAGCTCGCGCACCGGCAGGATGCGGTGCCGCTCACGCGCGACTACATCGTCGAGGCCGAGGCGGCGGCGGCGCGGCGCGCGGCATCCCCGGTATCCACAGGGCTGTGAGTCCTTCTTCCCTCCCGCGCGCGCGCCGACGCGCTAAGGTCGCCGCCGCTGCCAGGGGAGACGCCTGACCCATGCCGACCGGCACGATCTCGCCGATGCGCGCGCGCGACTCCGCGCCGGGCGATGCGCTGCTCGGGCTTGCGCTGCGCAGCCCGCCGCAGAACCTCGAGGCCGAGCAGGCGCTGCTCGGCGCGCTGCTCGCCAACAACAAGGCCTACGAGCGCGTCTCGGACTTCCTCGCCCCCGAGCACTTCGCCGACCCGGTGCACGGGCGCATCTTCGCCGCGATCGCGCGGCGCATCGACCGCGGCCAGCTCGCCGACGCGGTGACGCTGAAGGGCGAGCTCGAGAACGACGGGCTGCTCGAGGAGGTCGGCGGCACGGCGTATCTCGCCCAGCTCGTCGGCGCCACGGTCGGCGTCGTGAACGCCGGCGAGTACGGGCGCGAGGTCTACCACTGCTATCTTCGCCGCCAGCTCGTCGACATCGGCGAGGAGGTGGTGAACCGCGCCTTCGGCGATGCCGAGGGGCTGGACGCGCCGCAGCAGATCGAGGCGGCCGAGCAGGCGCTGTTCGATCTGGCAGCAAAAGGATCTGCCGATGGCGGCTTCGTCAGCTTCGAGCGCGCGCTCGCCCAGGCGGTCGAGGGGGCGGAGCGCGCGTTCAAGCGCTCCGGCCACGTCTCCGGCCTCGCCACCGGCCTGCGCGACCTCGACGCCAAGCTCGGCGGGCTGCATGCCTCCGACCTGATCATCCTCGCCGGCCGTCCGGGCATGGGCAAGACCTCGCTCGCGACCTGCATCGCCTTCGGCGCGGCGCGCGCGCTTGCCGCGGAGGCGCGCGAGGCGGGCAGCGGCCGCGCACCGGCGGCGGTCGCCTTCTTCTCGCTCGAGATGAGCGCCGAGCAGCTCGCCACGCGGCTGCTTGCCGAGGAGGCGCGCGTCTCGGCCGACCGCATCCGCCGCGGCGAGATCGCCGCGCGCGACTTCGAGCGTTTCGTCGAGTGCTCGCGCCGGATCGCCGCGCTGCCGATCATGATCGACGACACGCCGGCCCTGTCGATCAGCGCGTTGCGCACGCGCTGCCGTCGGCTGAAGCGCACCCAGGGGCTCGGCCTGGTCGTGGTGGACTACCTCCAGCTCCTGCGTCCCGCGCCCGGCACGCGGCCCGAGAACCGCGTGCTCGAGATCAGCCAGATCACCCAGGGGCTTAAGGCGATCGCCAAGGAGCTTGCCGTGCCGGTGCTGGCGCTCAGCCAGCTCTCGCGCGCGGTCGAGAGCCGCGAGGACAAGCGCCCGCAGCTCGCGGATCTGCGCGAATCGGGAACGATCGAGCAGGACGCGGACGTGGTGATGTTCCTCTACCGGGACGAGTACTATCTCGCCCAGCGCGAGCCGAAGCTGATGGCCTACGACAACCAGGCGAAGTTCGACGAGGCGCACGCGAAATGGATCGCCGACATGGAGCGCGTGCACAACGTCGCCGAGCTCAACCTCGCCAAGCAGCGCCACGGGCCGACCGGCAGGATCGAGCTGTTCTTCGAGGCCGAGTTCACCCGCTTCGCGGATCTGGACCGCCACCACGGCGCGCATGACGCCGACTGAGGGGACGGCGAGCGCGGTCCTCGCGATCGACCTCGACGCGATCGCGGCGAACTGGCGCGACCTCGTCCGCCGCCATCCCTCGGGCCCCGTCGCGGCGGTGGTGAAGGCCGACGCCTACGGGCTCGGCGCCGCGCCGGTCGCGCGCCGGCTCATCGCCGAGGGCGCGCGCCACGTCTTCGTCGCCACGCTCGAGGAGGCGCTCGCGCTGCGCGCGGTCGTGCCCCGCGCGGTGCTGCTCGGGGTGCTGAACGGCCTGGTCGCGGGTGCGGAGGCGGAGGCGGCAGCGTCGGGGATCGTGCCGGTGCTGAACGAACCGGCCGCGCTCGAGCGCTGGCGCGCCTGCGCCGCCGCGCGCAGCGAACGGCTCCCGGCGATCCTGCAGATCGACACGGGCATGAACCGGCTCGGCCTCGGCCGGCGCGAGGTCGAGCGGGTCGCGCAGGACCCGGCCGCGTTCGCCGCACTCGATCTCCGCTACGTGATGACGCACTTCGTCGCGAGCGAGGAGCCGGAGAACCCGCTGAACCGGGAACAGGTGCGCCGCTTCGACGCGCTGCGGGCGATGCTGCCGCCGGTCCCCACCTCGGTCGCGAACTCCTCTGGGATCTTCCTCGGGCCGCTCGCCGCCTCCGATCTCGCGCGGCCCGGCGCGGCGCTCTACGGCATCAACCCGACGCCGGGCCACCCCAACCCCATGCGCACCGCGGTCACGCTCGAGGCGCGCATCCTCCAGGTGCGGGACATCGAGGCGGGCGAGAGCGTGGGCTACAACTCCACGTGGGTGGCTGCGCGGCCCGCGCGCATCGCCACGGTTGCCGCCGGCTATGCGGATGGCTATCTACGCAGCCTGTCAGGCCGCGGCGTGGGTCTCGTCGCCGGCCGCCAGGTGCCGCTCGCAGGCCGGGTCTCGATGGATCTCCTCACCTTCGACGTGACCGACGCGCCCGAGGCCGCCGCCGGCGGATGGGTCCGCCTGCTCGGCCCCGACCTGCCGCCCGACGCGGTGGCGGAGCGGGCGGGGACCAACGCCTACGAGATCCTGACCGCGCTCGGCGCGCGTTACCGCCGGTACTATCGCGGGCAGGCGTGACCGCGCTCCTCGATCTGCTCGCCGCGATCGGGCGCGGCCTGTTCGCCGTGCTCTCCGCGGCCGGTGGGGTGACGCTCTTCGCCCTCCAGGCGGTCAGCCACATCGTGCGCCCGCCCTTCTATCCGCGCCTCCTTCTCCGACAGATGCTCGAGATCGGCTACTTCTCGCTGCCGGTGGTGGCGCTGACGGCGATCTTCTCCGGCATGGTGCTGGCGCTGCAGTCCTACACCGGCTTCGCGCGCTTCTCGGCCGAGGGGGCGGTCGCGACCGTGGTCGTGCTGTCGATCACGCGCGAGCTCGGTCCCGTGCTGGCGGGGCTGATGGTGGCGGGGCGCATCGGCGCGGCGATCGCGGCCGAACTCGGCACGATGCGCGTGACCGACCAGATCGACGCGCTCACCACGCTCTCCACCAACCCGATGAAGTACCTGGTGGTGCCGCGCGTCGTCGCGGCGACCGTGGTGCTGCCGATGCTGGTCGTGGTGGCCGACATCCTCGGCGTGCTCGGCGGCTTCATCGTCGGCGTCGCCAAGCTCGAGTTCAACCCCGGCACCTACATGGCGCGCACCTGGGAGTTCCTCGAGGCGCAGGACGTGATCTCGGGCCTGGTCAAGGCGGCGGTGTTCGGCTTCGTGATCGCGCTGATGGGCTGCTACCAGGGCTACCACTCGAAGGGCGGCGCGCAGGGGGTGGGCGCGGCGACCACCAACGCGGTGGTGTCCGCCTCGATCCTGATCCTCACCTTCAACTACGTGATCACCGAGCTCTTCTTCGCGCGATGAGCGAGGCCGCCCCGAAGATCCGCATCCGCGGGCTCAGCAAGGCGTTCGGGCCGAAGCGCGTGCTCGATTCGCTCGACCTCGACGTGCCGGCAGGGCGCGGCATGGTCGTGATCGGCGGGTCGGGTTCGGGCAAGTCGGTGCTGATCAAGTGCATCCTCGGCCTGATCGAGCCCGATGCCGGCACGATCGAGATCGACGGCCGCAACGTTCTGACGATGTCACGGTCAGAGCGCGAGGCGGTGAATGCGCATATCGGCATGCTGTTCCAGCAGGGCGCGCTGTTCGATTCGCTGCCGGTGTGGGAGAATGTCGCCTTCGGCCTGCTTGCGCGCCGGATGATGCGCCGCGCCGAGGCGAAGCCGCGCGCGATCGAGATCCTCGCCCAGGTCGGGCTCGGGCCGGATGTCGCCGATCTCTCGCCGGCCGAGCTGTCGGGCGGGATGCAGAAGCGCGTGGCGCTGGCGCGCGCGATCGCCGCACGGCCCGACATCATGTTCTTCGACGAGCCCACCACCGGGCTCGATCCGATCATGGGCGCGATCATCGACGCGCTGATCGTCGCGCAGGTGAAGCGGCTGGGCGCCACCGCCTTCTCGATCACCCACGACATGGCCTCGGCGCAGCGCATCGGCGACACGGTGGCGATGATCCACGGCGGCAAGATCATCTGGGTCGGCCCCGCCCATGCGATCCGCGAGAGCGGCAACCCCTATGTCGATCAGTTCGTGAGGGGATCGAGCGAGGGGCCGATCAAGATGGAGGTGCGGCGGTAGCGCGCCGGTTGCCGGCCGCGCGGGAAGGCCCTATCCCGGCATCATGCCGCTCGCGCCCCAGGACCTGCTCGACCGTCTCGCCGAACTCGGCATCGACCAGACCACCCTCTGGCACAAGCCCGTCTTCACGGTCGAGCAGACCAGGGAACTGCGCCTCCACGAGACCATCCCGGGGGCGCATGTGAAGAACCTGTTCCTCAAGGACAAGCAGGGCGCGTTCCGGCTCGTCACCATGCTCGAGCACCGGCGCGTGCCGGTGGGCGCGCTCGCCCGCGCGCTCGGCGTGCCGCGCATGTCCTTCGCCTCGGCCGAGGAACTGGCCGCGCTGCTCGGCGTGATCCCCGGCGCGGTGACCCCCTTCGCGCTGATCAACGATACCGGGCACCGGGTCGAGTTCGTGCTCGACGACGCCCTGCTCTCCGGCCGCTACGCGCGCATCAACGCCCATCCGCTGACCAACGAGGCGACCACTTCGGTGACGCCCGAGGGGTTCCGCGCCTTCCTCGCCGCCACCGGCCACGTCCCGCGCCTGGTCGCCCTCGACGCGCTGGATACCGCCGCCGCCTGATCCGCCCTTGTTCGCGCCCCGGCCGGGGTCATGTTATGGGCGGGCCGGCACCGCCGGCGCAGCCGGCCCCATCGACGCGAACAGAGGCGCGCGGAAGGCAATGGACATCATCTTCGACCCCCAGAAGGGCGGCGCCAACGCCGCCGCCGCTCCCGACCCGGTTTCCGAGGCGACCGAGGCCTCCTTCGTCGCCGACGTGATCCAGGCCAGCCGCGAGGTGCCGGTGATCGTCGACTTCTGGGCCACTTGGTGCGGGCCCTGCAAGCAGCTCACCCCGATCCTGGAGCGCGTCGTGCGCGGGGCGGGCGGGCGCGTGCGGCTGGTCAAGGTCGACATCGACAAGAACCAGCGCCTCGCCGCGCAGCTGCGCATCCAGTCCGTCCCCACGGTCTATGCGTTCTACCAGGGTCAGCCGGTGGACGGGTTCCAGGGCGCGCTGCCTGAGAGCCAGGTGAAGGCGTGGGTGGAGCGGCTGGTGCAGATGGCGGGCGGCACCATGCCGGCGGCCGATCTGATCGCCGCGGCCAGGGAGGCCGCCGCGCAGGGCAACCACGGCGAGGCCGCGGAGATCCTGCAGGCCCTGCTCGCCCAGGAGCCCGACAACGCCGAGGCGATCGGGCTCCTGGGCCGCGCCCTGATCGCGCTCGGCCGCACCGAGGAGGCCAAGGCCCTCGTCGCGACCCTGCCCGCCAACGTCGAGAGCCATGCCGAGATCCAGGGCGTGAAGTCGGCGCTCGAACTCGCCGAGAAGGGGCGCGAGGCCCAGGGCCAGATCGCGGCCCTGCAGGCCCGTCTCGCCGCCAATGCCGACGACCATCAGGCGCGCTTCGACTATGCGGTGGCGCTCAATGCGCTCGGCAAGCGCGAGGAGGCGGCCGAGCAGCTGCTGCAGATCATCCGGCGCGACCGCGGGTGGAACGACGACGCGGCACGGCTTCAGCTCCTCAAGTTCTTCGAGGCCTGGGGACTGTCCGACGACGTCACGGTGGCGGCGCGCCGGCGCCTCTCCGCCCTGCTGTTCAGCTGACCCGTCCCGTGGCGGTCGCCTCCGCCTGGCACCCTGCCTACGAGGACCTGCCGAGCGAGTTCGCGGTCTTCCCGCTCACCGGCGCGCTGCTCCTGCCGCAGGGCCGGCTGCCGCTGAACATCTTCGAGCCGCGCTACCTCGCGATGACGCTCGATTCGCTGGCCGAGGGGCGGATGTTCGGCATGATCCAGCCCAACCCGGCCGAGCCTCCCGGGCCGAACGGCCCGGCGCTCTACCGCGTGGGCTGCCTCGGCCGGCTCTCGGCCTTCAGCGAGACCGAGGACGGGCGGCTCCTGATCACGCTCACCGGCATCATCCGCTACCGCGTGGCGGCGGAACTGGCGATGCGGCGCGGCTACCGGCGGGTGCGTGCGGACTATGCCGGGTTCGCGGAGGATCTGGATCTCGCGGCGCGCCCCGCGCTCGATCGCGCGCGGCTGGAACGCGCCTTGCGCGCCTACTTCCGCGCCCGCGCGATCGACGCCAACTGGCAGGCGGTGAAGGACACGCCCGATGCCGCGCTGGTGACCACGCTCTGCATGATCTGCCCGTTCGAGCCGCGCGAGAAGCAGGCGCTTCTGGAGGCGCCGACGCTCGATGCGCGCGCCGCGATGCTGCTCGCGCTGATCGAGATGGGCGCACATGGCGGGCCGGGGCCGGAGCCCGGCCAGCCCCTGTCCTGAAGGTGCGATGATGACCGAGGTCGATCCCCGTCTGCTCGAGATCCTGGTCTGCCCGCTGACCAAGGGCCCGCTGCGCTACGACCGCGAGCGCGGCGAGCTGGTGAGCGAGCGCGCCGGGCTCGCCTACCCGATCCGTGACGGCATCCCGATCATGCTGCCCGACGAGGCGCGGCCGCTGGAGGCGCCCGCCCCGCCGCCGAAGGCGGGCTGATGCCGATCCCCGTCGAAATCCGCGCCTCCAAGGCGGAGCGGACGCTCACCGTCACCTTCGACGACGGTGCCCGCTTCGTGCTGCCCGCCGAGTATCTGCGCGTCGAAAGCCCCTCGGCCGAGGTGCAGGGCCACGCGCCGGACCAGAAGGTGCTGGTCTGGGGCCGCAGGCATGTCGGCATCCTGAAGGTCGAGCCGGTCGGCAACTACGCCGTGCGCATCGTCTTCGACGACCTGCACGACACCGGCATCTACTCCTGGGACTACCTCTACCGCCTCGGTCGCGAATACGAGACGCGCTGGGCGCGCTATCTCGACGAGCTCGCCGCGCGCGGCCTGTCGCGTGAGCCGCGCAAGGTGGTGAAGGCGAAGGACGCGGAGCGGTAGCGCCGGCGCCGATGCGAAGGCCACCTTCGCCCCGGGGACGGGCGGAGCTCGCCGATCCGGTCCTCGGCGCGCGCCTCGCCGGCTGGATCGGCGCCAGCGGCGCCGGAGGGCGCGCTGGTCCTGCGCCGCCCCTGGCGGGTTCCAGGGTATCGTCGGTATCTGCCGACCTCTCATACCCGGAGCACAAGGGTTTGACCTTTGTGCGGAGGGTATAAGTGGCCGTTTCACGCTTGTCCTGGGCAGACCGTCCAGAGCCTCCGCGCGGCTCCGCGATCGCCGACGATTGCCGCATGCGCGCCCCGACGCACCGTCGTTTCTTTCATGATGTCAACGTATTGTATGGTGCCGGCTGAGGGGCTCGAACCCCCGACCCCCTGATTACAAATCAGGTGCTCTGCCAGCTGAGCTAAGCCGGCCCGCCCCACGCATACCGCCCCGCCATGGCGCGGTTCAAGGCCGGGCGCGCCGCTTACCGGCGCCGGCCCGATATGCTACGCGCTCGCCCCATGCGCCACTTCCTGGACTTCGAGAAGCCGATCGCCGAGCTCGAGGGCAAGATCGAGGAGCTGCGTCGCCTGCCCGACAGCCCCGAGGTGGACATAGCCGACGAGATCGCGCGGCTCGGCGAGAAGGTCGAGAAGCTGCTCGCCAGCACCTACGCTAAGCTCACGCCCTGGCAGAAGACCCAGGTCGCGCGTCACCCGGCGCGGCCGCACGCGCGCCACTTCGTCGAGGGCCTGATCGAGGACTTCGTCCCGCTCGCCGGTGACCGCGGCTTCGCCGATGACCGCGCGGTGCTGGCGGGCCTCGGGCGGTTCCGCGGCCGCGCCGTCGCCGTGCTGGGGACCGAGAAGGGCGACGACACCGAGAGCCGGGTCGCGCACAATTTCGGCATGAGCCGCCCGGAGGGCTACCGCAAGGCGCGCCGCATCATCGAGCTCGCCGGCCGGTTCCGCCTGCCCATCCTCACCTTCGTCGACACGCCCGGGGCCTATCCCGGGATCGACGCGGAGGCGCGCGGCCAGGCCGAGGCGATCGCACGCTCGATCGAGGCCTGTCTCGCCGCGCCGGTGCCGATCGTCGCCACCATCATCGGCGAGGGGGGCTCGGGGGGCGCGATCGCGCTCGCAACCGCCGATCGCGTGCTGATGTTGGAGCATGCGATCTACAGCGTGATCAGCCCCGAGGGCTGCGCCTCGATCCTCTGGCGCGACGCGGCCCAGGCCGAGGCCGCGGCCGAGGCGCTGAAGCTGACGGCGGCCGATCTCGAGCGGCTGGGGCTGATCGATGCGGTGGTCGCCGAGCCTCTGGGCGGGGCGCACCGCGACCCGGCGGCGACGATCGCCGCGACGGGCGAGGCGATCGCCGCCGCACTGGCGGCCCTCTCCGGCCGCGACGGCGCCGCCCTGGTAGCGATGCGCCAGGAGAAGTTCCTCGAGATGGGGCGGCAGGGCATGGCCGCGTGACCGGCCCGCTGCAGTCGCGGCTGTTCCAGGTCGGGCTTGCCGGCCTCGGGCTGGGCGGCGGGCTTGCTCTGTTCGTCGCGCTCCAGTCCCTCCTGCCCGTGCCGACCGCGGCCACGGCGGCGGACCGGATCGCGCTCGCCGCCGCCGCGCTGTTGCCGGGAATCGCGGTGCTCGCCGCCATGCTGCTCGTGCAGATGGGCCTGCGTTTCACGACCGGTGCGCTCGACCCGACGGCGGGAGGCGACAGCCGTGCCCTGACGATCAACCGGCGCGCGATCGCCAACACGGTGGAGCAGCTCGCGGTGTTCGCGCCCTCCCTGCTGGCTGCCGCGGCGGCAGCGGCGGATCTGTCCGGCGTGCTCGCCCTCGCCCTCGTGTTCGCCACCGGCCGCCTGGTGTTCTGGGCCGGCTACGCGCTCGATCCGCTCGCGCGCACCCCAGGCATGGCGGCAAGCGGCGGCGCAGCGCTCGCCGCCTTGGTCTGGGCGGCCTCGGTCTGGACCGGGCGGTTCTGAGCGGCGCTACTCGACGCGCACCGACCTGCCGAACACCAGGTTGTCGGCGCGGTGCGTGACCACGATGTTGGCCTTCATCGCGAACGGGATCATCAGGTGGTAGAGCGGAATGTGGCCGAACTCGCCGTTGTGCACGCGCTGCGCCTCGTGGATCAGCGCGGTGCGCTTCTCCGGGTCGGTCGCGGCCTCGATCTCGCGGATCAGCGCATCGACACGCGGGTTCGAATAGCCGCCCCAGTTCCATGAGCCGCCACCCGCCTGGCCGCGCGTCATCATGATGCCGCGCAGCGTGTAGAGCGCATCGAAGGTCGGCACGCCCCAGGTGAGGCCGTAGAAGCTCGACCGCCCCTCGCGGATCTTCTGGATGAACACGCTGTTCGGCATCACCTCGAGCCGCACGCGGATGCCGATCTGCGCCAGCATCGCCGCGGCCGCCTGGCAGACGCCGTCATACGCGCCGGCCGGGCAGTCGAGCGCGACCTCGAACCCGTCCGGATAGCCCGCCTCGGCGAGCAGGCGCTTGGCGCGCTCGCGATCCACCGCCGGCCGCGTCGCATAGGCCGGATCGTAGCCGGTGACGAACTGCGTCCACATGCTGGCGGTCGGGACGGCGAGGCCGCGCAGCACACGGGTGCGGATCGCCTCCATGTCGATCGAGATCGCCACCGCCTCGCGCACGCGCGCGTCCTTGAACGGGTTGCGGCCGCGGATGTTGGAGGAGCCGAGTTCGTCGCGCTCCTGATCCATCGCGAGCCACATCGTGCGGTTCTCCTGCCCCACCAGCACCTTGAGGCGCTGGTCGCGCTGCAGCCGTGCGACATCCTGGTGCGGCACGGTGTGCACGAAATCGACCTCGCCCGAGAGCAGCGCGGCGATGCGCGTCGCATCCGAGGCGATCACCACGTGCTGCCACTCGGTGACGTCGGTCGGCCCTGCCGGCCCGCCCCACCAGTCGGGGTTGCGCGCGAGCACGGTGCGCACGTCGGGCTCGCGCGACCGGAGCATGAAGGGGCCGGTGCCGTTGGCGTTGCGCGCGGCGAAGGTCTCCTCGCGGTCGCGCAGGTTCTGCGGCCGGGCGGCGCCGTTCGCCTCCGACCATTCCTTGTCCATCATGAGCACGCGCGTGAGCTTGTCGGGGATCACGGCATCGGGCACGCGGGTGACCAGATCGACGACATAGGGCGACACCTTCTCGGCCCGTTCCACCGTGTCGACATAGATCGTGAAGTTCGAGGTCGGCGAGGTCGCGCGCGCGATCGAGAACACCACGTCGTCGGCGTCGAATGCGTTGCCGTTGTGGAAGCGCACGCCCTCGCGCAGCCAGAAGCGCCAGCGCGTCGGCTCGACCCGTTCCCAGCGCAGTGCCAGCCCAGGCATGACCTTCAGGTCGTCGCCGCGGTCCACCAGCGGCTCGTAGATCTGGCCGGTGATCAGGTAGGTGAAGAAGGCGTTGTTGGCGTGCGGATCAAGCGTCGCGGCGTCCGACGTGGTGGCGAAGCGGAAGGCCTTGGCGTCGGTATCGGCTGCGACGGACGCGAAGGCCAGGGTCGCTGCGAGCACAGCCATGGGGAAGCGCATCGTCGGTCTCCGTTGCGTGAGCGGGTCAAGCCTAGGAGGCCGACCGCGACGGTGCAATCGCGTCACGCCGCCACGACCGGGATCCGCGTGGCTGCATCCGTGACCGTCACCGGTGTCGCACCGATCAGGTCGCCGTCGGCTTGCACCGGCAGCCCGGAAGGTGCCGCGACCTCCAGCGCCGCGACCCGCCGGCGCATCAGTCCGTCCAGGCCCGGCAGGAGTCCCAACGGCAGCGCGACCCCGGCCCGAACCGCCGACCACCAGCCGCCGCGGAGGAACACGCAGACCGAGAGCCCGGCCGCGTCGGGCGCCGCTTCCGGGGCGAGCACGAAGCGGCCGCCGTAGAACCGCCCCTTGGTCGCGATCACCTGCGCGGCCTCGCCCGGCGTGCCGTCCAGCATCAGCCTGAGGCGGGGAAAGGGCCAGGCGGCGATCTGGCGCAGCGTCTCGACCACGTAGGCGCCCTTGCCGATGCGCCGCTTCAGCGCGCCGTTCAGCGACGCCACCACGGCGGCATCGAGCCCGACCCCCAGCATCTGCACGAACAGCCGGGTCCGTCCGTCGGGAAAATGTGCGGACCCCGGAATGACAAGCCGCGCCGTCCCGCGCTTCAGCGACGCGGCGATCGCCGCCGCACCGAACGGCAGGCCGAGCTCGTGCGCGAACACGTTCGCCGTGCCGATCGGGATCACGCCGAGCCGTACCTCGCTGCCGGCGATCCCGTTCACCACCTCGGCGATCGTGCCGTCGCCGCCGGCGGCGACCACCACCCGCTCGCCCGCCGCCACCGCCTCGCGCGCGAGCGCCTCGGCGTGGCCGGGTGCCGTCGTGTCCGCGACAGTGAAGCGAATTCCCGCTTCCGCCAGGGCGCCGGCGACGCGCTCGAAACGCCGGCGCCGCCGCACCCCAGCAGCCGGGTTGAAGATCACCAGCATGCGCGACCGCATGCGTCGCGCCCGACGCCACAACCGGACAAGATATCCACAGACGATGACACCCCGATGACAGAGAAGCGGCCAGATCATTACACGTGATTGCTGATACGTTTCATGAAATCTTCATGGCAACCCACGGGAAAGCTTGGGTAGAGGGGCATAGCGAAGCGACGAATGGAGTGCCGCGCGCATGAATGCGCCGCTGAGCAGCCGAACTTACCGTGCGGTCTTCATTTCCGATCTGCACCTCGGCACGCGCGGCTGCCGTTCCGACTTCCTGCTGGACTTCCTGCGCCGCACCGAGTGCCGGCAGCTCTACCTCGTCGGCGACGTGGTGGATGGCTGGCGCCTGCGCCGATCCTGGTACTGGGACGAGACCCACGACGAGATCCTGCGCGTCATCCTTGCCAAGGCCCGCACCGGCACGCAGGTCACCTACATCCCCGGCAACCACGACGAGCTGTTCCGCGCCTGGATGCCGATGGAGTTCGCGGGGGTGCGGCTTCGCCGCGACGCCGAGCATGTCACCGCCGACGGGCGGCGGCTGCTGGTGATGCACGGCGACGAGTTCGACTCGGTGGTGCGCTACGCGCGTTTCCTCGCGGTGCTGGGCGACTGGGCCTATACCTGCGCGCTGGTCCTGAACCGCTGGTTCAACGCCGCGCGCCGCCGTCTCGGCTATCCCTACTGGTCGCTCTCGGCCTGGCTGAAGCGCCAGGTGAAGGAGGCGGTGAAGGCGATCGACCGCTTCGAGGCGGCGCTCGCCGCCGAGGCGCGCCGGCGCGGCTGCGACGGTGTGGTGTGCGGCCACATCCACCATGCCGCGATCCGCGAGGTGGACGGTATCGCCTACATGAACGATGGCGACTGGGTGGAGTCCTGCACCGCGCTGGTCGAACATGCCGACGGCAGGCTCGAACTGGTGGACTGGGCGGCGGAGAACCGGTTGTCGTTCTGGAATGCGTCCACGCGCGCCGCTTCCCTTGCTCCGGCGTAGACGTGCCCGGCGCGACGAGGCGCTGCCCTGGTTCACCCCGGCCGGCCCCGTGCGGATCCTGATCGTCTCGGATGCCTGGATGCCGCAGGTGAACGGCGTGGTGCGCACGCTTGCCACCGTGCGCGACGAGCTTGCGCAAATGGGGCACGTCGTCGAGGTGGTCGGCCCCGACCGTTTCCGCACCATCGCCGCGCCCACCGAACCTGATGTGCGACTCGCGATCCTGCCCGGGCGGCGGCTGCGCGCCATCATCGACGATTTCGCTCCCGATGCGATCCACATCGCCACCGAGGGCCCGCTCGGCCTCGCGGCCCGCCGGCTTTGTCTCCGCCGCGGCTGGCCCTTCACCACCGCCTTCCACACCCGCTTCCCGGAGTATCTGAAGGCGCGGCTCGGCGTGCCGCTCGGGCTGACCTGGGCGGTGATGCGCCGCTTCCATCGCCCCTCGTCGGCGGTGCTGACCGCGACCGCGAGCCTGCGCGAGGAGCTGGTCGCGCGCGGCTTCCGCAACGTCGCCGCCTGGACGCGCGGGGTCGATCTCGGCCTGTTCCGCCCGCGCGCACGCGGCGCCCTGAACCTGCCGCGCCCGGTGTTCCTCTATGTCGGCAGGGTCGCGGTCGAGAAGAACATCGAGGCGTTCCTCGCCCTCGACCTGCCCGGCTCGAAGGTGGTGGTGGGCGACGGTCCGGCCCGCCCGGCGCTCGAGCGGCGCTTCCCCGACGCCCATTTCCTCGGCGCCAAGTTCGGCGAGGAGCTCGCCGCCGCCTACGCCGAGGCCGACGTGTTCGTCTTCCCCTCGCTGACCGACACCTTCGGCCTCGTGATCGTCGAGGCGCTCGCCTGCGGCACGCCGGTCGCGGCCTTCCCGGTGACCGGTCCGAAGGACGTGATCGACGGCGCAGCGGTCGGCGTGCTCGACGACGATCTGGCCGCCGCGGCGCGTGCGGCACTCGGGCTCGACCGCGACGCCTGCCGCCGCTTCGCCGAAGGGTTCTCCTGGCGTCGCTGTGCCGAGATCCTGCTCGAACGCTTGGCGCCCATCGAACGCGCGGCAGAGTAACTGCCTATCGTTGCGGTAGGAGCGTGAGGACGGCCAGCGCACGTAGGTCCCGGCGCTGTTGCCGCCCGAGAAGTAACAAGGCGTGACGTGCTATGATGATTGACGCGATAGCATCGGATCGCGTGAAGCTGGCATTCGGATCATAGTCCGCCCGAAGTCTCTGGCGACGGAGTTCCTCGAACTTGTCGACGAACGTTTGGACTGTGGCCGGAAACGTTTTGAGGGTCTTGCGCCGCTTGCCGTCTTCAAAAGCAGCATGCTGGAGCGCCCGATAGGCCTGTGCCCACGCTCTCTCCAGCACCCCCGGCCTCGCAGCCACGAGCAGGTCTGCATTGCTTTTGGCAAGAGCATGGAAGACGGAGTAGTACGCTGTACTGATCGCTCGCCGAAGGCGCGCCTGCGAGGACCGTCCCGGGCCGCTGGGAATGAGTCCGGACGCGACGTCCAGCAGATCGTCTGCGAGAGCCATCAGCGGCCCGCGGTCGCAGCTTACCGATTACGGCGCGTCGGCGGCGAACCACTAGGAAGATCCGCTGCAAAGTCGACATTCAACTCGTCGCCCCCGGTGCCGCTGACTCGATGCCAGACTTGAAGCCAGCGGTCGTCGCCGCGCGCGCGGAGGAACTCACGCAACGCTGCGCTCAACAGCGCGAGTTCCTCCGTCATCTGCAGTTTGGTCGTGGTGGGATAGCGGATGATCACATCGATCACAGGGCTCCCGTCGAGGTCCTCGTGCTCCTCGACCTCAACGCGCTTCGCACCGTATTTGCGTGCCGTTTCCAGCGCCCGTTTGCGAATCAGGTCCTCGTCGATGGCCGGCACAGGGTAGCTCCGTCTTCCGCACTTACTCAATGATATCGCATCGCAAGCAACCGAAACCAATCCCCGGTCTTCGCTTCCGCGTCGATCGCTTGACCCTTCATGGCGTCGGACGCCCACTCAACCGGCTGGATGCGGGGGGGGGGGGGCGGTACAGGATTTGGCAGGCGATCCAAGCCATGTTACTCGCGCGGCTGTGATGCGCGTTCCGGACCACAGAGCGGCCTGACCCGGCCCCTCGCATGTTCAAGCGCCTCCTGCGCCATCCGCGCGCGCTTGCCCTCGGCGCGACCGCGATCGCGGTCTGGCTGCGCCTCGTCCACCGCACCACGCGCTGGCGCATCGAGGGACGTGAGCACCTCCGCGCCATCTGGGAGTCGGGCGTGCCGGCGATCGGCGCGTTCTGGCACGACCAGCTGCCGCTGATGGTGTTCACCTGGACGCACCGCGTCCCCGGCGAACCCGGCCCGGGGGCGATGCGCTGCGCGGTGCTGGTCAGCCGGCACCGGGACGGGCGGATGATCGGGGATGTCGTCGCCCGGCTCGGCGTCGAGGTGGTGCATGGCAGCAGCTCGCGCGGCGGCGTCGAGGCGTTCCGCGAGCTCCGGCGCCTGCTCGCCGAGGGGCACAGCGTCGCCATCACGCCGGACGGGCCGCGCGGGCCGCGCCGCGTCGCCCGGCCCGCCGCGCCCG
>NZ_VIKA01000065.1 GCF_006704265.1 Elioraea sp. Yellowstone
CACCATCGCCTCCGCCAACGCCTTCCTCTACGCCGCCTCCGTCATGCTCCTGCTGCGCCGCCTCGCACGTTCCACATGAGATTCGAGACAGACTCTGAGCGAGCAGGGCGTGGCCGCAGGCCGGCTGGAACTATCCACTGACCTGCTACTCGCACGCGAAGTCTTTCGCGATTCCGGTCCCGGCATGTACCTCAGGCCGAAGTTGACGACCAACGTTCAATCCGCCGACGACCGAGAGCAGGGCACCTACGCCGGCTTCACGGACATCAGGCTCTCTCTCCAGCTGCGGTACGAATTCACGCCGCGCATCGCGCCCTATGTCGAGGTGGGCTGGGGAAGCCTGCTGGGCAGGACCGCGAACGAGGCTCGCCATGACGGAGAGCGAACGACCAATAGCTATGCGGTCATCGGCATTCGGTCGCTATTCTAAGTTCTAATATGAGGCTCAAGGCCACGAGAACCGAGAAGAGCACGTGCCATGGCCGCAGACATAATCGCGCATGAAGCCCATATCGTCGTCGTCGAGGATGACGGCGAGATGCGCACGCTGATCGCGAAGTTCCTACGCCAGAACGGCTATCGCGTGACCGGCGCGCGCGATGGGCGGGAGATGTGGGAGACGCTCAGCAATGCGCCGGTGGACCTGATCCTGCTCGACGTGATGCTGCCGGGCCAGTCGGGGTTGGACCTGACCCGGGCACTGCGCGCCAAGACGCGGGTGCCGATCATCATGGTGACGGCGCGAGGCGACGAAACGGACCGCATCGTCGGCCTCGAGCTCGGGGCGGATGACTACATCCCCAAGCCCTTCAGCCGCCTGGAACTGCTGGCCCGCATCCGCGCCGTCCTGCGCCGCGCCCAGCCGGTCGAGGAGGCGAGGCTGGCGGGCGCCGCGGGGGATCGCATTCTATTCGCCGGTTGGTCCCTGGACACGCGGCGGCGTGAGTTGACGGCGCCGGACATGAGCATCGTGGATCTTTCGAGCGGCGAGTACGACTTGCTGCTGGCCTTCTGCGAGCATCCGCAGCGCGTGCTGACCCGCGATCAGCTGTTGGATCTGGCGCGCAACCGCGTCTCGGACGGTATCGACCGTTCGGTCGATGTCATGGTCAGCCGGCTTCGCAGGAAGGTCGAACCGACCGCCGACAGCCCGGCAATCATCAAGACCATTCGCGGTGCCGGCTACATGTTCATCCCCGCCGTGACGCGCGGATGATGCGGAGGCTGCTGCCCGACACCCTCGGCGGGCGGATCGTTCTGGTCCTACTGGTCGGGCTGCTGGGCTTCCACCTTGGCAGTCTGTGGCTGCACCAGACCGGCACCGAAGCCGTGCTGGGCTCGACGCGCGAGAGCCAACTCGCCGAGCGTCTGGCGACGGCTAAGCGCGCGGTCGCAGAACTGCCGCAGGCGGATCGCGACCGCATGGCGCATGCACTATCCTCGATCGGGCTCGACTTGCACTGGACGCCGATGGCTACGGTGCATCTCACCGATGAGACGAGTGCGCGCATCGAAGCCGTCCGCACGCGGCTGCTGGAGCTGGAACCCGCGCTTGCCGATCGGGGTATGCGTTTAGGCTATGCCGATGAGGCAGTAGACAGTTCAGCCGGCGCCGGCGGCAACAGCCATCAGTTGGTTGGCGCATTGCAGCTACCGGACGGGACCTGGCTGAACTTCGCTGCCGCGCTGTTCCGGCCGACCGTGGTGGAGCACGCGACGCTGCTGTCCACGAGCGCCATGGGCGCTGGAATCCTGCTGCTCGCCCTGCTGGTCGTTCGGCTGATTGCGCGACCGCTGCGGGAGCTCTCCATCGCGGCGGATCGCATCGGGCGTCCGGGCCCAACCCTGCCGGTCCCGGAGGATGGCCCGCGCGAGGTGCGGCATGCCGCCCAAGCCTTCAACCGCATGCAGGCACGCATCGATCGCCTGATCGCGGACCGCGTCCAGGCGCTGGCCGCGTTAAGCCACGACCTGCGCACTCCGATTTCGCGGCTCCGCCTGCGAGCCGGCTTCATTGAGGATCAGGAGACACAGCGAAAGATCGATGCCGACCTCGACGAGATGGAGGGGATGATCACGGCGACGCTCGCCTATCTGCGCGGTGAGGCTGAGCAGGAGCAACTACGCGTGACCAATCTTGCGGCGATATTGGAAACGCTGTGCGATGATGCCACGGACGCAGGCCGTAACGTTTCCTATGACGGACCATCCCAGGTGCGCCTTGCCTGTCGGCCGATCGCCATCAAGCGCGCGCTCGCTAACCTTATCGACAATGCCGTGAAGTACGGCGGTGCGGCGCGCGTGACGCTGCGGGATCACGGTAGCTCCGTGGAAGTTGCGGTAGAGGATGACGGGCCGGGCATTCCGGAGGCGGAGATCGAGGCGGCGTTCGAGCCCTTTCGTCGGCTCGATCCGTCCCGCAATCCGGACTCGAGCGGCTCGGGCCTTGGTCTGACCATCGCGCGCCAGGTGGCGGAACGCCATGGCGGAACGGTCGCGCTGCACAACCGGCCAAGTGGCGGTCTGGTCGCGATCCTGACGCTGCCGCGCGCCGGATAGGAAGGAGAAACGATGATGATAATCCACCGGCGCGGCGTACTGATCGGCCTCGGCGCCCTGTCCGCGTGGCCCGCCGGGGCGCAAACGAACCTGCTGCTCGAGGTCTGGCGGGATCCGAATTGCGGCTGTTGCAGTGCGTGGGTCACGCATATGCGGGAAGCAGGCTTCACGGCGCGCGAGACCGTCCTGCCGGCGCTCGGCCCGGTGCGGCAGATGCTTCGCACGCCGGCGGACCTTCTGTCCTGCCATGCGGCGCGGGTGGCGGGCCTGGTTTTGGAGGGGCATGTGCCCGCGCTCGCCGTACGACGAGCGCTTGCCGATCGCCCGTCCAACATCCTCGGGCTTGCGGTGCCGGCCATGCCGATCGGCGCGCCCGGGATGGAGGTTCCCGGCCAGCCCGGCGAGGTCTACGACGTGATCGCCTTCGACGCCGCCGGCCGGCACACGACCTTTATGCGCTTCCGGGGTGGCGAGCCGGCCTGAGCCGCTCGCCACCTACCGCGTCAGACCGGTGCCCAAGTCACGCCGTTCGGCGTCCGTCCAACACGGACGCGACGCCGCACCGTCTGGGTCGCAACGTCGATCTCCGTCAGCGTGTCGTCGTAGAGGTTGGTCACGAAGGCGCGGCGGCCGAGCTCGCACACCACCACGCCATGCGCACCGCGCCCGGTCTCGATCGTCGCCACGACGCTGCCTGCGGCGAGGTCGATCACCGAGGCCGTGGTTCCCGGCACGGCGCGCGTGCCTTCATTAGCGACATAGAGGAGCTTGCCGTCCGGCGTGGCGAAGAGCTGTACCGGCCCGGGGCCGACAGGGATCCGTCGCAGGACGCGACGGGTTCGCGCATCGATCTGGGCGACGGCGTTCGCCCCGCGCAGCGAGACATAGGCGCGCCCTCCGTCCGGAGCGAAGCCGACCTGCACGGGCGAGGGCCCCACCGGGATCCGCGCGGCCTCGCGGCCGGCCGCGACGTCCACCACCGAAACGGTGCCATCCCGGACGTTGGCGAGCCAGGCTTCGCGGCCGTTCGGACTGAGCCGCAGCCCATGGGGATAGTTGCCTACCGGCACGCTCGCCGCGACGCGGCGCTGCGTGACATCGACGATGAGCAAGGCGTCCGCCTCGGAATCCGTGATGAAGGCGCGTTCGCCCGTGGCATCCGCCACGACGTGCCCCGGATGCCGGCCGGCGGCGATCTCCGCCAGGACGCGTGGCGCGGCGCCCGACACCGGTTCCAGCACGACCAGGCGGCCGCCGGCCTGCGCATGATCCGCGCCATGCGCGCCGGCCGCGGTGCCGACCGCGAACAGCCGGCGCCCGCCAGCGACGGCCTGGACGTTGTGCGGCGTCACCTGCAGGACAGTGGTCGATACCGTGCCGGTGCGGAGGTCAATCGCGCTGATGCTCGCGGCGCCTTCGTCGGCGGTGAAGACGGTGCCCGTGCAGTCTTCGGCGGCGCGGGCCCCGCGCGACGAGGCGATCAGTCCGGCGCCCGCGAGCAGGAATGGCAGGTCACGGCGAGGAAACGGAATCATTGGCTGGGTCTCCTTGGTTCCCAGATCGCATGCTCCGCGCCAGTTATGACGCCGCGATAACGCATCCACGACAAAGCATGTCCAGCCCGCGAATGGATCGCGCAGATCGACAGCATCATGACATGCGTCATGACTGTCATATTTTGTCATGAAGCGGATGTTGACCCTCTGATCGTGGGAAGGATCAGAGTCTGAAGCGTCGGCAGAACGAACCACAGGAGGGTTCCATGCTTCGCTTCCGGATATCCAACATGGGTTGCGGCGGCTGCGCGAAGGGCGTCGCCGCGACTCTTCGCGAGGTCGACCCCATCGCGCAGACGACGTTCGACCTCGATGCGCGCGAGGTCCGCATCGCGACCGCCCTGACCGACGCCGACCGCTTCGACGCCGCGCTCCGTGCTTCGGGGTGGAAGTCCGAACGTCTGCCCGGCTGACGGCTCAACCTCGACATACTTTGTCATGGATGGCTGACACGGGCGACATCCTCGGCCGGTACCTCACCGCAGCAGGTCGAGTGAGGCACCGGGGTTCCTGGGCGGCACTCGCGCCCGATCGCGTAACCAGAGGAATGATATCCATGTCCGATCACGCTCATCAACACGGCGGCTCTCCAGCGGAGCCAGGATTCTGGCGGAGCCGGACCGGCTTGGTCTTCCTGGCCTTCGGCGCGGTCGCCGCGCTGTATCTGCTTCTTGAGCATACGGCCCACGTCTTCCAGTGGCTGCCATTCGGCATCCTGCTGCTGTGCCCGCTGATGCACATCTTCATGCACGGGGGTCACGGTGGACATGGTGGCAGCGATGGCCCGCGCCCCGGGGGGCGGTCATGAACGCCATGGAAGGCTACGGCTTCTGGATCTTGGCGGCAGCGAACGCGGCTCTCTTCATCGCCTTCGCCTACAGCTTCGCGCGCCCTTTGAATGCGCGGGACTGGCGCAGCTTCGGTGCCTTCTCCGCGTTCATCGTTGCCCTGTTCGCGGAGATGTATGGCTTTCCCCTGACCATTTACCTGCTGTCCGGCTGGCTGCAGACGCGCTGGCCCGGCGTCAACTGGTTCAGCCATGATGCCGGCCATCTGCCAGAGATGATGCTCGGGGTCGGCGTGAATCCGCATTTCGGGCCGTTCCATGTGCTCAGCACGGTGCTGATCATTGGCGGCTTCTGGCTGGTGGCCGCGGCCTGGCCGGTGCTGTTTCGGGCCGTTCGTGCCGGCCGCTTGGCCACGACCGGTCCCTACGCACGGCTGCGTCATCCGCAATATGCGGGCTTCATCCTCATCATGACCGGCTTCCTGTTCCAGTGGCCGACCTTGGTCACGCTTCTGATGTATCCCGTGCTGGTCGCAATGTACGTCCGCCTTGCCATCCGTGAGGACCGCGAGGCAGCGGCGCGCTTCGGCAAGGAGTACGCGACCTGGCGGGCGCAAGTGCCCGGCTGGTTTCCGCGCCTGGGCAGTGGGCCGGCGCCATCGGCACGATGACCGGATCGCCAGGGCACCCAGGCGGAATTGAATTGCTTACGCGCCGGACAGATTGATGCACGTCAAGCAGCGCACCGGTCCGCTGCCTCATTGTTGGGAATGACCATGAACGATCGAGCACAGGGCGCGGCGTCGGACCGCGGGCAGCATGCCCACCACCATCATCATCGCGACCATGCGATGGCGACGGCTTCCGCGTCGCCAGCCGCCGGCCATGATCAACAGGGCCATGCCGCGCACGGCCAGGCCGGCCACGACCACGGCGCCATGGTGGCCGATTTCCGCCGCCGGTTCTGGATCTGCCTGCCCCTGACCATCGGCGTGGTGCTGCTGTCGCGGCACATTCAGATGTTGATCGGCCTGCCGGAGATCATTGCCTTCCCCGGCGACTACCTTGTGGAAGCAGCGCTTGCCAGCGCGGTGTTCTTCTATGGCGGCTGGCCCTTCATCACCGGCCTCACCGATGAGGTTCGCCGCGGCAAGCCGGGCATGATGACGCTGGTGAGCCTCGCGATCGTCTCCGCCTACATCTACTCCCTTGCAGTGCTCGCTGGCCTCGCGGGTGATGTCTTCTTCTGGGAGACCGCGACACTCATCCTCGTCATGCTGCTGGGTCATTGGCTGGAGGCGAAGTCGGTGCTCGGCGCGTCCGGCGCGCTGCAGGCGCTGGTGCGGCTGATGCCGGCAACGGCCACGCGGCTAGGCCCAGGCGGGGCGCAGGCGGAAGTGCCGATCTCCGCCCTGAAGCCCGGCGACCTGGTGCTGGTGCGGCCCGGTGCGAAGGTGCCAACGGACGGCACCGTGACCGAGGGCAGCTCCTCGGTGGATGAGAGCATGCTGACCGGTGAATCGCGGCCGGTGGATAAGACCGCCGGCGGACGCGTCGTCGGCGGCTCGGTGAACGGCGAGGGCGCGCTGACCGTGCGGATCGACCGCACCGGAGGCGAGACCTATCTCTCGCAGGTCATCCGGCTGGTCGAGCAGGCGCAGGCCACGCGCTCGCGCACGCAGGACCTGGCGAACCGCGCCGCTGCGGTGCTGACCTGGGTGGCGATCGTCGTGGGTGGCGGCACCTTCGTCGTATGGCTGATCCTCGGCGCGCCGCTGGCCTTCGCGCTGGAACGGATGGTGACGGTGATGGTCATCTCCTGCCCGCATGCGCTCGGCCTAGCCGTACCGCTGGTGGTCGCGGTCAGCACCGAACTCACCGCGCGCAACGGGCTGCTGATCCGCGACCGCGCCGCCTTCGAGCGGGCGCGCGCGCTGCAGGCGGTGGTGTTCGACAAGACAGGCACGCTGACCGAGGGCCGCTTCGGGGTGGTCTCGGTGGTGCCGCTCGCTGCCGGCCATGACGAGGCAGCGGTGCTGCGCCTGGCCGCGGGGCTCGAGGCGGCGTCCGAACATCCGATCGCCAAGGGCATCATGCGCAGCGCCGCGGATTGCGGCATCGTCGCCCCGCAGGCGTTGGACTTCCGCAACCTGCCTGGCGAAGGCGCTCGCGCCATCATCGAGGGCAGCGAGGTCGAAGTCGTGAGCCCCGGCACGCTCGACCGCCGTGGCATCGCGGTGGCTGACGCGCGTGTGGCCGCCGAGCGCCAGGCCGGCCGCACGGTCGTCTTCGTCGTGGTCGGGGGCGTCGTCACGGGCGCCGTCGCCCTGGCGGACATCGTCCGCGCTGAGAGCCGCGAAGCGGTCCGCCAGCTCCAGTCGCTCGGCCTGCGCTGCATGATGCTGACCGGCGACGCGCGCCCGGTGGCTGAACAGGTCGGGCGGGAGCTTGGCCTGGATGAGGTTCGCGCCGAAGTGCTGCCGCATCAGAAGTCGGAGGTTGTGCAGGCGATCCAGGCGAAGGGCCTGACGGTCGCGATGGTGGGCGACGGGGTGAACGACGCGCCGGCGCTGGCGCAATCCGACCTCGGCATCGCCATCGGCGCCGGGACCGACGTCGCGGCCGAGGCGGCCGACATCGTGTTGGTGCGGAACGACCCGCGCGACGTGGTGGCGATCCTGGCCCTGGCCCGCGCGACCTACGCGAAGATGGCGCAGAACCTGGTCTGGGCGACCGGCTACAACGTCATCGCGATTCCGCTCGCCGCCGGTGTCGGGATGCCTTGGGGCATCCTGCTGACACCGGCCATGGGCGCCGCGCTGATGTCCCTTTCCACAGTAGTCGTGGCGTTCAATGCTCGCCTCCTTGGGCGCCAGGGCGAGCATCGGCTGGCCACACTTCGGCGGGATATAGCGCAGGCCGGCGCGACAGCGCCGGCGGTCGCGGCATGACGCGGGTAGCGGCACATGGATGGCCCGTCTCGCACCGCATGGCGCCCTGCGTCCTGGCTCCGATCCATGCGGGCCTACACGATGCTCCTCGTGCCGGCCATGCTGACGTGGGAGGTCGCGCAGCTGCCGCTCTATACCCTGTGGCGGGATGGCGGTTCGGGAACGATCGCCTATGCCGTCCTGCATTGCACGCTGGGCGATGCGCTGATCGGCGTTGCCGCACTCGCCTGGGCCTTGCTGCTGGCGGGCGAGGATGCCTGGCCGGCGCGAGGCTTCACCCGGGTGCTGAGCGCGACGGTCACGGTCGGGGTCGCCTACACGATTTACAGCGAGTGGCTGAACGTCGAGATCCGGCAGGCTTGGGCCTACACCGAGGCGATGCCACGGCTGCCCTGGCTCGGCACGGGGCTCGCGCCACTGCTGCAGTGGGCTGTGGTCCCGCCGCTCGCGCTGCTCGCGGCGCGGCGCGCCAATGCGCCGGGACCCGAAGCACCATGATCGAAACGTCGCGTCATCCAAAACACTGGAAGCGCGAGCTCCATTCCGGAGCACGCCGGCGCGAATGGCAAGGAGGAGAGATACCATGTCTGCGCGCATGACTCACGGAGCCGCCTTGGCGGCGGCGCTTCTGCTCGCATGGCCAGCAATGGCTCAGCAGGCCCCGGCGGCGGATCCGCATCACCCTGGCGGCGCCGCCGCGACGGCAGCCCCCAGCGCGGCGCAGCCCGCCCCCGCGGCATCCGTCCCGGCGGCACCCGCGCCGGGTGGTGGCATGGGCATGATGGGAATGATGGGTGGCCAAGGCGGCATGCCGATGATGATGGGCGGCGACGATCGCCGGCCCGGCATGGGGATGGGCATGATGCGACGCCACGGCCCCTACGGCACGCCGATGAACGTCATCATCAACGTCGGTCCAGACATCCATGTGGACGTGGAAGATCAGGATGGCCGGCGCACCATTGGGCGTCCCGGCATGGGCGGTGGTGGAATGCCCGGCATGATGGGCGGCGGGATGCCCATGCGAGGCATGCAGGGCGGCGCGCCGCAAGGGGCGGGAATGGGTGAGCAGTTGCATGACCTGCTCGCCGAGCGGGCGGAGGGCGGGCTCGCCTTCCTGCGGGCGGAACTTCGCATTCGCGCCGACCAGGAAGCGGCGTGGAACGCTTTCGCGGCCAAGATCCGCGAGGCAGCGACCCGCTTCCGCGAGGCGCGCGGCAGAATTCCGGCCGTCGCGCCGGGCGCCGGCCTGGAGCAGCATTTCGCCGCCCAGGAGGCTCGGCTCACCGCCGAACTCGAGCGCGCCCGTGCCTGTCGCGAGGCTGCCGCGACGCTGATGCCCGCACTGGATGATGGTCAGCGGCGCACTGTTGAGGCGCTCGCTTGGCTCATCCTGCCCGGCAGCCCCGGCCCGATGGCGCGCGGCATGGCGGGGCCAGCGCGGTAGCGCCTTGGCGTGCCGGCAGGCGCGTGCCTTGTGCCGCGCAGCCTGCCGGCACGCATCAGAGCTCCTGAGGACGAAGCCCGATGGATGATGCGACACAGCCCCCGCTGCTGCTTCCGGATGTCACGAATGCCTGGGCCTACGGCCTTGATGCCTGGCAGCGCGCGATCCTCTTCTGGGACACGCTCCGGGAGCGCGCCAACGACATGCTGGAGCGCGAGGCGTCCGGCGCCCCGGACGTGCTCGCCTTCCGCCACGAGACGCTGCTGGACGCGCGGCGCTTCGCGCGGCCCGTCAACTACGCGCTGCTCCGGATCACCGCCTACGGGAACGATCAGGCGGACCATTGCCTTGATCCCGACAAGCCACCGCTGATCGTCATGGACCCACGCGCAGGCAGCGGACCCGGCATTGGAGGCTACCGGCGCGAGTCCGAACTCGGGATCGCCTTGCATGAGGGCTACCCGGTCTACTTCGTGAGCTTCTTCCCGGCCCCCTGTCCAGGCCAGACCCTGGTCGACGTGCTGCACGCGCTGCGCAGTTTCACCGACGAGGTCCTGGCGCGGCACCCGGGGAAACTACCGATCCTGTACGGCAATTGTCAGGCAGGCTGGGCTGCGATCCTGCTGGCCTTGCACTGCCAGGGCGCGCTTGGGCCGGTCGTGCTGAACGGCTCTCCCTTGTCCTACTGGTCCGGCGAGGCCGGCGTGAACCCGATGCGCCTCGCGGGAGGCCTGGTCGGCGGCGTGTGGCCGGTGCGGCTGCTTGCCGACCTGGGCGACGGTCAGTTCGACGGTGCGTGGCTGGTGCAGAATTTCGAGACGCTCAAGCCCGACAACACGCTGTGGGAGAAGTACGCAACGCTGTTCCTGGATCCCGCGGGCGAACACGACCGCTTCCTCGCCTTCGAGCGGTGGTGGAACGCCTTCTTTGCGCTGAGCCGCGAGGAGATCACCGCCATCGTGCGTCATCTCTTCGTCGGCAATGAACTGGAGCGAGGCGTGCTCGATCTCGGTGACGGGATCCCGATCGATCTACGCAGGCTCGCCAGCCCGCTCGTTGTCTTCGCTTCCTACGGCGACGACATCAGCCCGCCGCATCAGGCCCTAGCCTGGGTCCGTCATGTCCATGGCAACACCGAGGGACTGAAGCGCGCGGGACAGCGCATCGTCTATCTCATCAATCGGAAGGTCGGGCATCTCGGCATCTTTGTGTCGGCTTCGGTGGCGCGCTTCGAGCACCGGGCGATCCTGGAATCTCTGCACGATGTCGAGGCGCTCGCCCCCGGCCTGTATGAGATGAAGATCGACAACCCGACAGGCGATCCGAATTGCCGGAAGCCGCACTACCGCGTCGTGTTCGAGGAGCGTCGTGTCGAGGATCTGCCCTTCGAGCAACCGCCCTCGGCCTTCGATCGCGCACGCCAGGTCTCTGAGTTCAGCGATCAGGCCTACGGCCTCTTCCTGGCTCCGTGGATTCGTGCGGCCAGTAACCCTGCAACGGCGATGCTGCTGAAATGGCTGCATCCGATGCGCAGCAGCCGCTATCTGCTCTCGGAGAAGTTCGATCCCTGGATGCTGGGCGTCGCGGTCCTCGCCGCCGCAGTAAGGGCGAATCCCGCAGGTGTGCCACGCGAAAGCCCGCTTCGGATTGCGGAACAGGAACTGGTCGCCCAGATGACGGCAGCGATCAGGTCCGTCCGGCAGTTGCGCGATGTTGGCTTCGAATTCGCGTTTCGGCACCTCTACGGCGACCTGCCGCTCGTTTGGCAGCCAACCCCGGACATCGCCCGCGATCGAGAGCATGCCTCGCGGCCGGAGGCCGGATAGCGATGCTCACGCAGCGAGACAGTGCAGCGGGCATTGCGTGGGAAGCGGTGCGGCCTGTCGCCGGTGGCGCCGATCACAGGACCAAGCATATCGTTTTCGGCAGCGACCACGGGTGTGGACGTAGTCTGGCCCTCAGTCAGCGTGGTCGGCGCCGGCCTCCGGAGCCCGGGTGTAAGACTGGGGAGGCGGAAGACCGGCGTGGACGCGCCGCCGGTATGTCTGCCTCGGGTGCATTGAGGCTCGTCGAAGGTGCCGACGAGGCCGCGATCGTCCTATAGGCTTCCGCCAAGGCTGATCCTGGGACGGCCCCAGTCGCGAGGATCTCGATCGCACACAGCAAGTGATCGGCGACATCAATGCGCCCATCGGCCATTGCTTGTCGGAGTGCGATCAGGATTCGATCCTCCAGCATGCTGCCTCGGCGGTAGAGCATCCGAGCGGCCTCCGGCTGCTTCCTTGGTGGAGAGCCTGCACCCTTCCTATGTGGTAAGGTCAATGCACAATGGGTGTGCCTTGCTACGGGATCCGGCGCTTCCTGACCGCCACGGACAGCGTCGCCACGCCGAGATCGAAGGTGGCCGTCGGCGAGATATTCCGAGCCATGACGCGCACGGTGTTGTTTGACCACGCCGCGGCGTCGAGCTCGACGAAGCGCGTGGACGATGCCAGCGCCGCTTGGGCAAGGTCCCCCTGCCGTGCACCGGTGACGGTAACGTCGAGCAGGCTGGTCGCCCCCGGCGCCAGGCTCGGCAGATCCCACGCCACCTCCGCCGCAAACTCCCGCTGCCCCACCGGCAGGGCCGGGGTGCCGCAGAGCAGCGCCGGCGTTGCCTCGGGCAGCCCGTACAGCCGCAACGCCTCGACCTCGATCTGCCCGTCGAAGCCGACGATGCCGATCTGCGCAAAGGCGACGCTGGGCCCGAGCCGCACCGTCATGCGCTTGTTCAGCGACGCGTCCGCCATGGCCGCCCCGCCGGTCCAGGCCTTGGACGGGATGTTCCACAGCAGGGTGGTGATCGAGGCCAGCGCGTCGCCGGCGAGATTCTCCCGCACATTCATCGCCCCATCGAAGCAGCGCACGAAGATCCGGCCGCCGTCGGCGCCGCCAACCAGCGAATGGACCAGCGCGAACTCCTTGGCCTGCGAGCAGTCGACCACGAAGGCGAGTCCGCGCTGCGCGTCGAGCAGCAGGCCGCGCGTGGTGGGCGTGACGCTGTCCAGCCCGTTGAAGGACAGCCCGGCCAGGGTGGTGGCGCTGGTGGTCGAGGTGGCGACCGCCGCCAGGCCCTCCACCCCGACCTCGGTGGCGCTGTGCCGGAAGGCCGCGGCGCGGACATTGGGCACCGCTCCGAGCAGCCGGAGGTGGCGCGAGGCCGGGGCACGGTGGCGGTTGAGGACGGCGTTGCCGCAGCGGGTGGCGGTCGCGGTGTAGTCGATCCCGACCCGGTAGGTGTTGGCCCAGGCCACCTCGTACTCGCAGTCCTGCGCCGCCCCGGTGTGCCGCGCCACGATCGGCGAGCAGGCCTCCATCCGCAGCGCCCGGCCGATGATGGCCGAGCCGCTGGTCTCGTTCAGGAAGGGGATCGCCACATTCGGGTCGAGCTGGCGCAGCTCGAAGTTCGGCGCGTCGAAGACGTGCCGGTTGTGGTTCGTGTAGGCGCCGGGCTCGGCCGAGAGGCGGATGCCGAAGCGGTCGAGGGCGGGGTTGATCCCGGTCGCGCAGGCGAAGTGGCCGCCGTAGTAGCGCACCGAGGTGTTCCAGGCGGTCGCGGTGGCGCAGCGGACGTCGAGCCCGTAGCGGTTGTTCAGGATGCGCCCGAGGATCAGCGTCGTGTCCTCGAAGCCGCGGCCGTCGCCGAGGGTGCGCAGGCCGATGGTGAAGCCCGAGACCAGGCGGAGGTCGAGCAGCGAGGCGTCGAGGTTGCGCGCGACGATCCCGATGTCGGCCTCGCTCAGCCAGTCCGACTGGATCTGCCGGGTGACCTGCAGGTTGAGGTAGAGCTTCTCGCCGTTGCGGGTGGTGCCGCCGTCGCCGAGCGTCAGCACGGTCGCCGGCGCGTTGGCCGCGCCGGTGTACTGGATCACCCCCTGCATGATCAGGCCGCGGGCGCCGCCGCCGAGCGTGACCCCGGCGTCGACGTTCCAGGTGCCGGGCGGGATGACGGCGAACTTCCCGTCCGCCGCGGCGCGGTCGAAGCAGGCCTGGAGGGCGGCGCGGTCGTTCGCCGCGCCGTCGCCGAGGCCGCCGAAGTCGCGCGGCAGCACCGCCTCGCGGTCGCGGAGGTACTTCGCCAGGTCGGTCTTGGAGATGTTCTGGCCGAGGACCATCAGGTCGTCGATGCGGGCGGCCATGTCGCCTCCTACAGCGCGGTCGCGGTGACAGGCCCGGCGAGGGCCGAGACGTTGCCCTCCGCGGAGACGGCGCGGAGCCAGTACCAGCGGGTCTCGCCGGCGCCGAGGCCGGTGCGGTCCCAGGGCAGCGCGGTGGGCTCGGTCGCGAGCTTCACCGCCGCCGCGAGGCTGTTGGACGACGCCTCGAACACCTGCAGCCGCACCGCGTCCTCCGGGAAGCTGCCCGAGAGGCGCACGCCGCCGGTGATGCCGAGCGCGGCGGGCGTGGTGACGGCGGCGAGGATCGCCGCCTCCCGCCAGCCCGACACCGCCCCACTGCGCGCCATCGCGCGCGCCCGGAAGGCGGTCGGCTCGGTGGTGGGGATAGACGCCGCGGTCGCGCCCAGGGCGCCGCCGTAGCCCTGCCAGGTGGCGACGGAGGCGGGGCGGAACTCGAGCTCGTAGCCGGCGAGGTGGGCGCTGCCGACCGCGGCCCAGGACACGCCGAGGGCCGCGAAGGCGGTGCCTACGGGGGTGTCGACCGCGATCGACGCCGGCGCGGCGATGACGCCCGGGTTCGGCAGCACGACGGCGGGGCTGTCGCCGGCGGCGCGCTCGTCCACCGCCGGGTTCCAGTCCCACACCGCCGGGTCCTCCTCGGAGAGGGTGAGGTCCACGCCGCCGTCCGGCGACAGCCGCCAGCCCGTGACCCGCGCCGGGAAGGGTCCGACCCGGTCGAGGGCGACCGTCACGCCGTCCCAGGGCCGCAGTCGCAGCGCCGAGAGGTTGGCCGGAAAGGCCACCTCGCGCTGGCGACGGATCCGCTCGAGCTCGGCCTTCATCAGGCGCTGCACCGTCGCCACCGAAGTGGTCAGCGGGAATTCCAGATCGCGGTAGATCTGCTCGCCGCCGTCCTCGGCGACGTAGTTCGCGGCCAGCAGCGGCGGCGCGTCGGTCGGCTGCCAGTTCTTCGCCGGGTCGACGTAGACGGCCCGCACGCCGTTGAAGAGATCCCGCCGCGGCCGGCTGCCCTGGATGGTGACGTCCCCGCGCAGGTCGTCCGAGGTGAGCGTCGCCGCCGGCAGGGCCGGGGCGCCGGCGTGGATAAAGAACCGCCCGCCGGAGACCACCAGCGCCCCGGCCATGGCGGCGACCAGCTTGCGGGTGATGGCGATCTTGCCCTCGCCGAGCGAGACGCGGCCGTTCACGGTGTAGCGCCGCTCGGTGACGCCGGCGCGGGTACCGATCAGCTCGTCGCAGATGTTGGCTGCGGCGATGAGGGCCGGGATGTCGATGTCGTCCCAGGACGCCTTCCAGCCGAAGGGCGCGGTCAGGTACCAGGCGAGGCAGAGCGCCGGGTTGTCCGACCAGCCCGTCGCCCCGGTGCGCGGGTCGAGGATGGTGTCGGCGCCCTCGACGAGGGCGGCGATGTTCGGCGGGCCGGCGGGGAAGGCCTCGGCGGTGATCTTGAGGCGGACGGCGACATAGGCGCGTCCGCGGCCGCGGTGGTCCGCGGTCCACTGGCCGCCGGTCTCGGCGATCAGGTTGGCGTCGGCCGCCTGCTCGGGGTCCCCGAGGTGGCGGTCGATGCGCACCAGGCCGGCGAACTTCGGGTCCGCGGCGAGGGTGTCGCCGAGCCAGACCTCGCCGATGGCGCGGACGCGGTGGGCCGCGAGCACGACGACGGCGTAGAACCAGCCATCGGCGCGGCCGGTGTCGTCGGTCGCGGAGTGGATGAAGACGATCGGGCCGCCGACCTTGCAGCGGCCGAAGACGATCTGGTGCTCGGTGATCGGCTGGCGGAAGGACTGGGTGCGGCCGGCGCCGGGCGCGCTGGGATCGTCGCCCGGGCGGAGCGGGGTCGAGGGCGCGGTGGGGCGCTTGGCCGGGAAGGCCGCGACGCCGATGCTGGAGACGACGAACGCGGCGCCGGCGCCGACGATGGCGCCGAGGATGCCGCCGCCGACCGCGGCGGAGGCGACGCCACCGGCGACGACGGCGATGAGGGGAACGGCGGCCGGCATTACTCGACCCTCCAGGCGTGGGCGCAGGCGGTGATCGGGGCGCGGACCAGGCCGCGCGGGCCGACGAAGGCGGCGCGGCCGGCATCGAGCACGACGCCGAGCCGGTCGGGACCGGGGGCGAGGACGATGTCGCCCATGCGCGCCAGCAGCGGCGCGACGCGGGGGAAGCCGGCGCTGTCGGCGGAGCCCGCCAGGTCGGGCAGCACCCGGAAGGCGGGCCGCTCGCCCGTCACCGCCTCGACCGCGGCCAGCGCGAACAGGGCGCAGTTCCAGCGCCGCGCGTCGAAGGCGCGCCTCTCCGCCGCGGCCAGCAGCGCCGCGAGCCGGACGACCCAATCCGGATGGCGCATGGGCTACCGGGCGGGCAGCCGGATCTCCGCCTCCTGCAGGGCGGGGACGAACTCGAAGAAGCGGTCGCCCGGATACTCGGCCTGCTGGTCGGCATCGGTGTAGCGGCGCACCTCGGCGCGCTCGAGGTCGACGAGGCGGCTCTCGCAGGTGAGCGCGACGCGCGGTTCGGCCCCGTCCACCACCTCCATGGTGTCCATCAGCCCGGCCCAGAGCGGGAACGGGTCGGCGACGAAGGCGCCCTCGGCATCGAGCAGCGCGCCCCAGAGCCGGGCCGGGCGGAGGCGGAAGCTGCGCTCGGCCAGCGCGATATCCACCACCTCCTGCGGCACCGGCGAGAGCGCCAGGGTGAGGCGCACGGCGCGCAGCTCGACCGTCTCCTCGACCTCGGAGATGGCGCCGATCGCGCCCATCCCCTCGAAGACCATGCCGGCCCAGTGCAGCGGGCCGAGCCCGGTCCAGGCGCGGAAGGGACCGGAGGCGAAGTCGAGCTCGACCAGCACGACGGGGGCGGCGGTCCGGGCGGTGGCGGCCGCGGCGGCGTGCGGGTGCAGGCGCGGCGTGGCGGTGATGCCGTCCATCTACAGGGCCTCCTCCAGGCGGATGCTGATCGATGTGAAGCGGCCGGGGCGGGTTGGATTGGCCGCCTCGTCGTCGGAGACGAGCCGCATCGGCACGGTCGGCTTCGTCAGCACCAGGGGCTCGGCGATCGACGCCGCGGCGCGCAGCGGTGGGGCGATCGGGATGGTGGCGGTCCCCGCGCCGGAGGCGGTCACCGCCTCGGTGGCCATGTAGAGCCGCCCGCCAAGGCCGAGGTAGTCGCCGGCGGCCATGGCGAGCGCATTCGGCCACCAGCCCTGGGTCTGGATGGCGAGTGCGCCGCGCGCGGCGCCGGCCGCGAGCGACGGATTGCCGGAGCCGACCACCAGGCCGGTGCCGTCGGTGAAGAGCGTGGCGTCGGAGAAGGAATACGGACCGGCGGGCACCTGGCCCTGGCTGCGGGGATCGCCGGTGCGGTACTCCCGCCGCCAGTCCCAGATCCGCACCGTGTTCAGCGAGCCGGCGAGCGCCGCCAACAGGCCCTCCAGCAGCCCGGCGCGGGCCGGGCTCAGCGGGTCGAAGCTCGCCTCCGCCACCCAGCGTGCGCCCTCGCGCCGCAGCACCTGGGTCGCGCGGGTGACCGGCGAGACGAAGCGGGTGGTGTTGTGCTGCAGGTAGAAGGTCAGGCGCGTCGGGCGCAGCGCCTCCGGCCAGGCGTACTCGACCATCGCCGCTACCCCCGCACCGTCTCGTAGGCCGCGCCGCCGCGGCGGATCGCGTCCAGCGTCATGGCCGAGGCCTGACGGGCGATCTGCCCGGCCAGCAGCCGCAGCCGGGCCTCGACGCCGGCGTCCGCCCCGCGCGCGTCGATGTTGATGGTCTGGTGCACCACCGGGCCACCCGGCGCCGTGCCGTTCGGCAGCACCGTCCCGCTCTGGCGTGGCACGAACCACTCGGGCCCGCGCTCGCCGACGACGTAGGGCTGCCCCGCCGTGACCGGCCCGCCCTCGGCGCGGAACAGCCCGCCGAGCCAGGAGCCGATGCCGCTGAACATGCTGTCGAATGAGAAACCCGACAGCGCCGAGGAGACCGCGTTGCCGAGCGGCTCGGTGATGGTTCTGCGGGCGATCACGCGGGCGATGTCCTGCAGCAGGCCTTGCATGACCTTGGACAGCCGCTCGCCCCGGACGATTGCGTCCTCGAAGGCGCTGCTGAAGCTGAGCCCGAGCTCGCGCACCGTGTCCGAGGTCCGCTCGGCGCCCTCCGCGATCCGCCGCTCGGCGCGCTCCAGGTCCTCCATGGCGCGCTCGGCCTCGCGCTGCACGGTGGCGTCCGGCACCGGGCGGCCGATCCGCTCGGCCCGGACCACCAGGTCGCCGAGCCGCTCCAGCCGGCGCTGGTAGCGCTCGTAGGCGGTCTCGTTGTCCTGGATCAGCCGCTCGCGCTCGCGCAGGATCTCGTTGACCTCGCGCTCGGCGTCGCGCGCCTCCCGCGCGCCCTCGGTGCTCGCGCGCCGGACGGCGGCGACGCGCGGCTCCAGCCGGCGCAGCGCCTCGTCGCGCTCCTGAAGTGCGAGGGTCTCGAGGCGGGTGCGTTCGGCGGCGGTGACACCGCCCGCGGCCTCCGCTTCGCGCAGGCGGCGGACCCGCTCCTCGTATTCGCGGTTGATCCGGAATCGGTCGTCGAGGTCGCGGGTGAGCTCCTGGACGTCCTGCGTGGCGCGGCGCCGGCGGGCGTCGGCCGCGGCCTGGCCGGCGCGCTCCTGCTCCTCCAGGCGGCGGGCCAGCGACTCCCGCTCGGCGGCGTCGATCTCGGCGAGGGTGGCGAAGTAGTCCCGGCGCAGCTCCTCCAGCCGCGCCCGGCTGTCGACGCCGGCCTGCCGCTCGGCGGCGCCGACCAGGCCGGGGCGGAGG
>NZ_VIKA01000066.1 GCF_006704265.1 Elioraea sp. Yellowstone
CCACCGGCCCGCGCCAGCGCGCCGCCGCCCGCGCCGCATCGCCGGCCAGACGATCGCGATCCCCGTACAGGGCGACGCGCACCGGCCAGCCCGCCTCCTCCAGCCGGCGCGCGACCACGAATCCGTCGCCCCCGTTGTTGCCGGGCCCGCACAGCACGACCGTCGGGCAGGGACGGAAGTGGCGCCGGATCGCGCGCGCGACCGCCCGGCCGGCGTGCTCCATCAGCGCCATGCCGGGCATCCCGCCGGCGATCGCTGCGGCATCCGCGCGCGCCATCTCGGCGACGGTCAGCAGTTCGGGACCGCTCGCAACGCTTGACGGAGGCATCCGGTTGGTTCCTTCATAAAGGCGAAACTAGCCAGGCAGACGGTCCTGCGCGCAGAACGGGAGGAGAAAAATCATGGCAGGCAAGCCGGAGCGGGGGCTCGACGAACTCTACCGCGACGATCCCGAGCGGGCCGACGCGGTCGTCTTCGGTCGTCGTGGCGCGCTCAAGGGGGCATCCCTCGCGGCGATGGGCGCCGCCGTCGGCGCCGCCATCCCGTTCGCCGACCGCATGCCGTCGGGTCTGGTTCCGGCCGCGCTCGCGCAGGGCGCCCAGGGTCCCAAGATGTTCACCTTCGAAGGCAAGGAGGCGATGATCGATCTCGGCCAGCGCCCGCTGGTGCTGGAGGCGCCCGAGACCCTGCTCGACGACGAGGTGACCCCCGCGAGCAAGTTCTTCATCCGCAACAACGGCACGCCGCCCGAGCCGCCTTCCGATCCGAAGGCGTGGAGGATCCGCATCGACGGCGAGGTGAACACGCCCCTCGAACTGACCGTCGGCGAGCTCGAGACCCGCTTCCCGCTGGTCACGTACCAGCTCCAGATGGAGTGCGGCGGCAACGGCCGCGGCTTCTTCGTGCCCGAGACCCGCGGCAACCAGTGGGGCAACGGCGCGATCAGCAACGGATCCTGGACCGGCGTGCGGCTGGCCGACGTCCTGCGCGCCGCCGGGCTGAAGGAGAGCGCCAAGCACGTCGCCGGCTACGGTGCGGACATCCATCTTTCGGGCGATCCGAACCGCGTCGTCATCAGCCGCGCGACGCCGATCGAGAAGTGCCTCGAGCCGCACACCCTGATCGCGCTGCGGCTGAACGGCGAGCCGATCCCGCACATCCATGGCGCGCCCGTGCGCACGATCGTGCCGGGCTGGCCCGGCAGCCTGAGCCAGAAGTGGCTGACCCGGCTGTGGGTGCGCGACCGCGAGCATGACGGCCCCGGCATGGGCGGCACCTCGTACCGCGTGCCGGTGACGCCGATCGTGCCCGGCTCGCGCGACGACGGCCGGACCTTCCGCGACATCCACTCGATGTGGGTGCGCTCCGTGCTGACCAATGTCGCGAACGGCGCCCGCTTCCCGGCCGGTACGCGCGAGATCCCGGTCCGCGGCGCGGCCTGGGCCGGGGAGGAGACGGTCTCGGCCGTGCACGTGTCGGTGGATTTCGGCGCCACTTGGACGGCGATGGAGGTGAAGCCCCCCGCCAACAAGTACGCCTGGCAGCGCTGGTCCGGCAAGGTGACCCTGCCCTCGGACGGATATTTCGAGATCTGGTACCGCGCCACCGACAGCCGCGGCCGGATGCAGCCGCACGCCGCGGCGAACTGGAACCCCCAGGGCTACGGCGCCAACCCGATCAGCCGCGCCGCGATCCTGGTCGGCTGACGGAGGCCGGGCCGGTGAAGGGACTGATCGCATCCGTCGCGGCGGCTCTGATCGCCGGCCCCCTCGCCGTCGCCGCCACAGCGACCGCGGCGGATGAGGAGACGCCCGAGATCCTGGCACCCGGCGAAGGGCGCGAGGAGACGTTCTACTACTGCATCGCCTGCCACAACACCGCGCTGATCCGCCGCTCCGGCTTCACCCGCCAGCAGTGGGACGAGCTGATGGACTGGATGAGCGAGAAGCACGGGATGAACCCGCTCGAGGGCGAGCTGCGGGAGACTATCGTCAACTACCTCGCCGAGGCCTATCCGCCGCGTCGTCAGCGCCCCCCCGCCTTCGCCAATCCTTTCGCGCGCGACTGATACCCGGCCGACAGAGGTTCGACCTTTGCCGGCCGGGCATCAGGCCTTGGTTCTGCGCGCGGCCGCCCCTTGAGCCCCGCGCGCCATACCCTCCGCACAAAGGTCAAACCCTTGTGCTCCGGGTATGACCTGGCGTCCGCCGCCGGCTCTTGCCTGCGGCCGCGCGCGCGGCAGACTGGGGCGATGCACGTGATCGTCCTCGGCGCCGGCGTGGTCGGCGTCGCCGCCGCCTGGTACCTGCGCGAGGCGGGCCTGCAGGTCACCGTGATCGAGGCGCGCGAGGGGCCGGGGCTGGAGACGAGCTTCGCCAATGGCGGGCATCTCTCGGCCGCCTCCGGCCCCTGGGCGGCCCCGGACGTGCCGGGCAAGCTGATCCGCTGGATCGGCCGCGAGGACGCGCCGCTCTTGCTGCGCCTGCGCTGGGACCCCGCCCTGATCCGCTGGGGCCTGCGCTTCCTCGCCAACTGCACGGCCTCGGCCCATGCCGCGAACACCGCGGCGATCGGCGCGCTCTGCCGGCTCTCGGCGGCCGAGACCGTGGCGCTGCGCGACCGGCTCGGCATCGCCGACGAGACGAACCGTGCGGGCGTGCTCACCCTCTACACGACCGAGGCGGAGCTCGCCGGCGCGGCGGACAAGCGCACCCGGCTCGCCGAGGCCGGGATCGCCGCCGAGCTGGTCGATCGCGCCGGCATCGCGCGTCTCGAGCCGGCGCTGGAGCAGGCCGCGCCGCGCTACCTCGGCGGGCTGTTCGCCGCCGACACCGAGACCTCGGACTGCCATCTGTTCACGGCGGGCCTCGCCGATCACGCCGCGCGCGCCGGCGTGGCGTTCCGCTACGGCGCGCGCGCGGTCGCGATCGCGGTCGAGGCGGGCCGTGCGCGCGGCGTTGCGCTCGCGGGGGGCGAGACGGTCGCGGCCGATGCGGTGGTGCTCGCTTCCGGGTCCTGGTCGCCGCTGCTCGCCAGGAGCGTCGGGCTCGGCCTGCCGGTCTATCCCGGGAAGGGGTATTCCGTGACCGTGCCGATCGCCGGACGCAATGGCGCGCCGCGCATCGCGGTGGTGGACGAGCACGCCAAGCTCTACGTGGCGCGCTTCGCCGACCGGCTGCGCGTCGCCGGGACGCTCGAGCTCGCCGGCTGGGACAAGACGCCCTCGGCCGCGCGCCAGGCCGCCACGCTCGCCAAGATGCGCGCCCTCTTCCCCGAGGGCGGCGACTATGCGCGCGCCGTCCATTGGACCGGGCTGCGCCCGATGACACCGGACGGGCGGCCGCTCCTCGGCGCCACACCGATCGCCGGGCTGTGGCTCGACACCGGCCACGGTCCGCTCGGCTGGACCATGGCCTGCGGGTCGGGGCGGCTGGTCGCGGAGCTGATCACCGGCCGGACGCCGTCGCTCGACCCTGCCGCCTACGCGCTGGCGCGGTTCTGACCTTCCGCGGCGCCGAGCAGGCGCGATAGCCTGCTCCGATGGTCGCGGTCGTCATCACGGTTGCACAGCAGAAGGGCGGCGCCGGCAAGACCACGCTGGTGGCGCAGCTCGCCGCCGCGCTGGCCGCCGGCCGGCGCGTGGCGATCCTCGACATCGACCCGCAGGCGAGTCTCACGCGCTGGCACGCGGCGCGGAAGACCGCGCTGAAGGCGGCCGCCGCCGGCCTGACGTTCGCGGATACCGCCGGCTGGCGGCTCGGCGCCGAGATCGAACGGCTGAAGGACACCCACGACGTGGTGCTGATCGACTCGCCGCCGCACGCCGAGACCGAAGCCAGGCTCGCGCTGCGCGCCTCCGATCTCGTGCTCGTGCCTCTGCAGCCGAGCCCGCTCGATCTCTGGGCGAGCCGGCCCACGCTCGATCTCGCCGCGGCCGAGAGGCGCGAGGCGCGGGTGGTGCTGAACCGCGCACCGGCACGCGGCCGGCTGCTCGAGGCCACGCGCGCCGCGCTCGCGCGCGAGGGCGCGCCGCTGATCGAGGCGCCGATCGGCAACCGCACCGCCTTCGCCATGGCGATGGCGGCCGGGCTCGGGGTGACCGAGAGCGCGCCCAGGGGCCTCGCCGCCCAGGAGATCCGCGCGCTCGCCGCCGCGCTCAAGCCCTGGATCGGAGACGGCGCATGACCGTGACGCTGCTGTTCGTGCTGCACCTGCTCGCCGCGATCCTGTGGGTCGGCGGGATGGCGTTCGCGATCTGGGTGCTGCGGCCGAGCCTCGCCGTGCTCGAGCCGGCGCAGCGCCTCGCCCTCCATGCCCAGGTGTTCCGCCGCTTCTTCCTCATCGTCTGGCACGCCATGCCGATCGCCCTGCTGACCGGCTGGGCCATGCTGTTCGGCTGGTATGGCGGGTTCCGGGGCGCGGGCTGGCACGTGCACCTGATGAACCTCACCGGCGCGGTCATGGGCGGCGTGTTCGTCGTGATCTGGTTCGGCCCCTATGCGCGGTTCCGTCGCGCGATGGCGGCGGGAAACGGGCCGCAGGCGGCGCAGGCGGTGCAGCACATCCGCGCGCTGATCACCACCAATCTCGTGCTCGGGCTGGTCACGAGTGCCGTCGCGGGACTCGGCCGCTGGGGGATCTGATACCCTCCGCACAAAGGCTCGACCTTTGTGCGGAGGGTATCGCGCGCGGGGCTGGTGGGGCGGCCGCGCGCGAACATGACCCCGTACCAGCCCGCCGAAGGTCAAGCCTTCGGCGGGCTGGTATGAGGGAGGCAGAGATGGCGCACCAGGGTATCTCACACTGGTTGCCGCCCTGTTCGCCAGCCCGGCCGTCGCGCAGGGCCTGCCGGGCGATCGGTGCAGGGACGGATCATTGCCGAGCGCTGCTGTGCGTCCTGCCACGTGGCCTCGTCCCGGCCGGCGGGTCCCGTGGGTGACGGCGCGACGCCGTTCCGGAGGATCGCCGACCGGACCGCGACGACCGCGCCGTCGCTGCGCGCCTTCCTCGCGAGTCCGCACGGGCAGATGCCGGACCTCAACCTGACGCGGGCGGAGATGGACGACCGGATCTCCCAGAGCGGTTCCCACACGCGTGGAAACCGCTCCGACCTGTCCTTGCGAGCATCTTCACGCATACGGCCGATTCCAGCCGCATGCCATCTGCTCTACATCCTGAGCCTGCGCCGACCCTGACGCGCCTCAGGCGGCGCGCCGGCGCACGACCTCCCGGTGCAGGATGTAGAGGCCCGAGGCCACCAGCACGGCGACACCGGCGAGCATGGTCGGCGCCGGCCGCTCGTCCCACACCGCCAGCCCGATCAGCGAGGTCCACAGGATCCCCGTGTACTCGAACGGCGCCACCAGCGTGGTCTCGCCGCGCCGATAGGCCTCGGTCATCAGCATCTGCGCGAGCGTGCTGACGAGCCCCACCCCGACCAGCGCGAGGAGCTGCGGCAGCGTCGGCGTCACCCAGGCGAACAGCGTCATCGCGCCCGCGAGCACTGCTCCGCCGATCGAGAACCAGGCGACGATCACCACGTTGCTCTCACCGAGTTCGCCCATGCGCCGGATCGCGATCATCGCGACCGCCCAACAGACCGCACCCGCGACCACCACCAGGGCCGGTGCGAGCGCGATCGCGCCTGCGCCCGGGCGCAGGATCAGCAGCACGCCGAGGAAGCCCACCACCACCGCGGCCCAGCGCCGGATGCCGACCCGTTCGCCGAGCAGGGGGATCGAGAGCGCCGTCAGGAACAGCGGCATCGTGAAGCCGAGCGCCGTGACCTCGGCGAGCGGCAGGGTGGCGTAGCCGTAGAACGAGCTGAACATGCCGCCGAATCCGGCGAGCGTGCGCAGCACGTGCCAGCCCGGCCGACGCGTGGCCAGGACCGCCACCCCGCCCGCGCGCCGGATCATCGGCGCGAGCGCGATCAGCGCGACGAAGGAGCGGAAGAACACGATCTGCACGGTCGGAACCGCATCCGCCACCCACTTCACCAGCGCCGAGGCGACCGCGAAGGCTGCCGCCGCACCGATCACGCTCGCGATCGCGCGGGCGCGCCGCCGGCGCAGTGCGGCATCCTCGGACTCGTCGTCGCGCTGGGTCACGGTGTCGGGCAGGTCCTCGCGGCCAGCCTAGCCCGCCCCCCCTGGCCGGGCCAGCGCGCAACGGCTAGGGTCCCGACCCCATGGCCGAACTCGGCATTCCCCATCATCCCGCCGTCGCGATCGAGGCGATCGAGACCGTCTGGCGCGGGCGCACCGCGCTGCAGCGCATCCGCTTCACCCGTGCCGGGTTCGGCGGCCGCCGCATCGGCCCCGCCACCTGGGAGGTGCTGCGGCGCGGCCGCGCCGTCGCCGTGCTGCCCTACGATCCGCGCGCCGACCGCGTGGTTCTGATCGAGCAGTTCCGCCTGCCCGCGCTCGCCGCCGGCATGGAGCCGGTGCTGATCGAGGCTGCGGCAGGGCTGGTCGACGACGCCGAGGACGAGGAGACGGCGGCGCGGCGCGAGACGGCGGAGGAGACCGGGCTCGCGGTCTCGACGCTCGAACCGGTCGGGCGGTTCCTGCTCACCCCCGGCGTGGCGGACGAGACGATCGCGCTCTATCTCGCCCGCGTGACCGCGCCCGAGGCCGGCGGCGACGGCATCGCCGGCCATGCCGGGCTCGATCACGAGCATGAGGACATCCGGGTCCTGGTGGTGCCGGCCGAGACGGCCTTCGCGTGGCTCGACGAGGGGCGGATCGTCAACGCGACCACCGCGCTCGCGCTCCACGCGCTGCGGGGCCGGCGGCAGGAACTGAGGCGACGCTGGCGATGACCACCGAACCGCTGTTCCGCGAGGACGCGTATCTGCGCGAGGCGACGGCCACCGTGATCGCGGCCGGGCCGGACGGCATCGTGTTCGACCGCACGGTCTTCTACGCCGCATCGGGCGGTCAGCCGGGCGATACCGGCCAGATCCGGCGCGCCGACGGCAGCACGCTCGCGGTCGCCGACACGGTCAAGGGCGCTGACGGGGCGATCCTGCACCGCCTTGCCGACGGGGCCGCGCTGCCGGCGATCGGCGAGACCGTCACCGCCGCGATCGACTGGGATCGGCGGCACCGGCTGATGCGCATGCACACCGCCCTGCACCTGCTCTGCGCGCTGATCCCGGGCGCGGCCGTCACCGGCGGGGCGATCGGCGACGGCAAGGGCCGGCTCGACTTCGACCTGCCCGAGGCGCCGGCGAAGGAGGCGCTCACCGCCGGCCTCGCCGCACTGATCGCCGCCGACCATCCGGTGACCACGGAATGGATCAGCGAGGCGGCGCTCGACGCCAATCCCGGGCTCGTCCGCACGCTCTCGGTGAAGCCGCCGCGCGGCGCGGGGCGGGTGCGCCTGGTGCGGATCGGCGCGGGCGACCCGCCGGTCGATCTGCAGCCCTGCGGCGGCACGCATGTCCGCTCCACCGGCGAGATCGGGCGGATCGCGATCGCCAAGGTCGAGAACAAGGGCCGGCAGAACCGGCGCATCGCGCTCGTGCTGGAGGGCTGAGGCATGGAGGATCGCGGCTACGCCAACCCCGAGGCGCTGGTCACGGTCGAGGAGCTCGCCGCCGTGCTCGGCGCGCCCGACCTCGCCGTGATCGACATCACCAAGTACCTGCCGAACGAGGACAGGGACGGGTTCGCCGAGTACCGCCGCGCCCACATCCCCGGCGCGCGCTATCTCGACATCGACGCGGTCGCCGACCGCTCGACCCGTCTGCCGCACATGCTGCCCCCGCCGGCCGAGTTCGCCGCGGCGATGGAGGCGCTCGGGATCGCCAACGCCACCCGCGTGGTGTTCTACGACCAGAAGGGGATGAGCTCGGCCGCGCGCGGCTGGTGGATGATGCGCGCCTTCGGCCATGACCGCGCGGCGGTGCTGGACGGCGGGCTGCCGGCCTGGATCGCCGCCGGTCACGCGACCGAGGCGGGCGACCCGCAGCCCGCGCCGGCGACGGTCTACGCCCCCGCCTTCCGCCCCTGGCTGGTGAAGGACATTCGCGACGTGCTCGGCAACGTCACCGAGCCGCACGCCGTGCTGGTGGATGCGCGTCCGGCCGCGCGCTTCCGCGGCGAGGCGCCCGAGCCGCGCCCCGGGATGCGCAGCGGCCATGTGCCGGGCAGCACCAACCTGCCGCATGCCGCGCTGCTGAACGCCGATGCGACCTTCCGTCCTGCCGCCGAACTGCGCGCGCTGCTCAGGGAGGCAGGCGTGGACGGCACCCGCCCCGCGATCGCCGCCTGCGGCTCGGGTGTCACCGCCTGCGCCATCGCCCTCGCCGCCCATCTCGCCGGCCTGCCCGACGTCGCCGTCTATGACGGGTCCTGGGCGGAGTGGGGCGGCCGCGGCGACACGCCCGTTGTCACCGGCTGAACGGGAGAGCACGACGCATGCCCGACGACGCGCGCCAGGCCGGCGCCAGCCACGGCTTCCGCACCCGCATGAGCCATGCCGGCCGCCCCGGCACCAAGGCGCACGGCTTCGTCAACCCGCCCGTGCACCGCGGCTCGACGGTGCTGTTCGCCCGCTGCGCCGACCGGATCGCCTCCGCCTCGAAACGCTTCGATCAGGCGCTGACCTACGGCACCCAGGGTGGACCGAACCATCACGCGCTCGAGGACGTCATCTGCGAGATCGAAGGGGGCAGGCGCTGCCAGATCGTCGGCACCGGCCTGGCCGCGATCACCGTGCCGCTGCTGGCCTACCTCAAGGCGGGCGATCACCTGCTGCTGCCGGACAGCGTCTATGGCCCCGCGCGCACCTTCGCCGACACCCAGCTCACCCGCATGGGGGTGGAGACCACCTACTACGATCCGTGCGTGGACGAGGCGGGGATGGCCGCGCTGATCCAGCCCAACACGCGCGTGGTCTACACCGAGAGCCCGGGCAGCCACACCTTCGAGGTGCAGGACGTCCCCGCGATCGCCCGCGCCGCGCATGCGAGGGGCGCCAAGGTGCTGATGGACAACACCTGGGGCATCCATCACTTCCGCCCCTTCCAGCACGGCGTGGACGTCTCGATCCAGGCGCTCACCAAGTACGTGGTCGGCCATTCCGACGTGCTGCTGGGCAGCATCACGGTGGCGAGCGAGGAGGACTGGATCGCGGTGCGCACGACCGCGCTCGCGCACGGCCATTACGCGAGCCCCGACGATTGCTGGCTCGCGCTGCGCGGGGTGCGCACCATGCCGGTGCGTCTCGCCGCCCAGCAGGAGGCCGGGCTCGCGGTCGCGCGGTGGTTCGCGGCCCGCCCCGAGGTGCTGCGCGTGCTCCATCCCGCCCTGCCCGGCGCGCCCGGCCATGCGCTCTGGAAGCGCGACTTCACCGGCGCCTGCTCGCTGTTCGGTGTCGTGTTCCGCCCCGACTACTCGATCGAGGCGACGCACGCCTTCGTCGATGCGCTGAGCCTGTTCGGCATCGGTGCCTCCTGGGGCGGCTACGAGAGCCTCGCCTTGCCGACCACGGGCTTCATCAAGCGCACCGCGACCAGCGGAGACCTCGGGGGGCCGGCCGTGCGCTTCCATATCGGGCTCGAGGACGTGGACGACCTGATCGCCGATCTCGAACGCGGCATGGCCGCGCTCGTCGCCCATCGCGACGGGGCGGAGGCGTCGAAGTAGTGGCGCTCAGCCGCGCGCGCAGTCGCGGCAGGTGCCCTCCACCTCCACGGTCATCCGCCCGGGCGTGAAGCCCGCATGCGCCGCGGCCTTTGCCAGCGCGGCACGCACCGAGGCATCCTCCAGTTCCTGGACATGGCCGCAGCGTCCGCAGATCAGGAACTGCACCGTGTGGGCATGGTCGTGATGGTCGTGCCCCTCGGTCGCGCTGCGGCAGCCGACGAAGGCATTGAGCCGCTCGACCTTGTGGACGAAGCCGTGCTCGAGCAGGAAGTCGAGCGCGCGATACACGGTCGGCGGCGCCGCGCCGCTGCGGCTCTCCTTCAGCCGGTCGAGCAGCGCATAGGCGCCGATCGGCTGCGGGCTCTCCAGCACCAGCCCCAGCACCTGCCGGCGCAGGGGGGTCAGCCGCGCGCCATGCGCCGCACAGGCGGCATCCGCCGCGTCCAGCATCGCCTCGATCCGCCGGGAAAATCCGCCCTGCCGCATCCGTCCCGCCTGGTCGGTTGCTCCGCACGCCATCGGTTATAAAGTAACAGGTTCCAGCCCGGAGGTCAGCCGCGTGGCAGAACCCTACGCACCGCCGCCGCCCGCCGCCCGCGAGGCGCTGATCGCGGCGATCCGCTTCGACGAACGCGGCCTCGTGCCGGCCGTGGCACAGGATGCCCGATCGGGCGAGGTGCTGATGCTCGCCTGGATGAATCGCGAGGCGGTGGCCGAGACGCTGGCCACCGGCCGTGCCTGCTACTTCTCGCGCAGCCGCGGTGCGCTCTGGCGCAAGGGCGAGACGTCGGGGCAGGTGCAGACGCTGGTCGATCTGCGCATCGACTGCGATGGCGACACGGTGCTGCTGCTCGTGCACCAGCACGGGGTCGCGTGCCACACCGGCCGGCGCTCCTGCTTCTTCACCGCGATCCGCGACGGGGCGGTCGCAACCGTCCTCGCGCCCGAGGCGGACCCCCGAGCGCTCTACGGAGGGCGCGGCGGATGAACGCGATCCCGGTCACCGTGCTCACCGGCTTCCTGGGCGCCGGCAAGACCACGCTGCTCAACCGGCTCCTGCGCCGGGCGGAGCTCGCCCGCACCGCCGTGCTGATCAACGAGTTCGGCGAGATCGGGCTCGATCACCTGCTGGTCGAGCGCGTCGAGGGCGATGTGGTGCTGCTCGCCTCCGGCTGCCTCTGCTGCACGGTGCGTGGCGAGCTGGTCGAGAGCCTGAACCGGCTCGCGGTGCAGCGGCAGGGCGGCGCGCTCGACTTCGACCGCGTCGTGATCGAGACCACCGGCTTGGCCGACCCGGCGCCGATCCTGCACACGCTGATGGGCGATCCGGGGGTGCTGCGCCACTACCGGCTGGACGGGATCGTCACCGTGGTCGACGCGGTGAACGGCATGGCGACCCTCGACGCCCAGGCCGAGAGCGTGAAGCAGGTCGCGGTCGCCGACCGGCTGGTGCTGAGCAAGACCGATCTTGCCGCACCGGAAGGGGTGGCGGCGCTCAGCGCGCGGCTCGCACGGCTCAACCCGGCCGCACCGCTGATCATCGCGAGCATGGGCGAGGTCGATCCCGCGCGGCTGTTCCACGCGGGGCTATTCGATCCCGCGCGCAGGATCCCCGATGTCGCCGCCTGGCTGAACGCCGAGGCCTACCAGGCGCAGCACCACCACGACCACGATCACGATCACGATCACGATCATGGCCACGACCACCATCGCGCGCATGGCCAGGACCCGCACGACGTCAACCGTCACGACGCGCGCATCCGCGCCTTCTGCCTGACCTTCGAGGAGCCGCTGCACTGGCAGGCGGTGGCGACCTGGCTCGAGATGCTGATCGTCACGCGCGGCGAGTCCCTGCTCCGGGTGAAGGGCGTGCTGGACGTGATCGGCCAGGACCGGCCGATCGCGATCCATGGCGTGCAGCACCTGTTCCACCCGCCGGCGCCGCTGCCCGCCTGGCCCGAGGGCGAGAGGCGCCGCTCGCGCCTCGTCTTCATCGTGCGCGACCTCGACCGCACGGTGATCGAGGAGGGCCTGCGCGCCTTCCAGGGCGCGGCGGAGCAGGAGGAGGCGACCCGCCACGCCGGTTGACCGGATCGGCGGCACGGAACCGCGCGCCCCGTCATGCAGGCTTCACGGTGCCGTCATCCCGGCGTCACGGCCCGCCGCCATGGTGGAGGCAGCCAGATCGGGAGAAGGAGAGCCTTCATGCTGCGACGCACCCTGCTCGCGACCCTGCTGGCTGCCGCCGCGTTCCCGGCAGCCGCGCAGACCCAGACGATCACGCTGGCGGTGACCGATGTCGAGGGCCTCGAGGCGCTCCAGCGCGAATGGGGCCCCTTCGTCGCCGCCTTCGAGAAGGCCTCCGGCATCGCCATGCGGTTCTTCCCGGTGAACAGCCGCACCGCGGCCGTCGAGGCGATGAATGCCAAGCGGGTCGACTTCGTGCTGACCGGCCCAGCGGAGTATGTGGTGTTCCGGGCCCGGACCAACGCCGTGCCGGTCGTCGGTTTCTCGCGGCCTGACTACTACGGCAACATCGTCGTGCTTGCCGACAGCGACTACCATCTGCCGGCCGACCTCAAGGGCAAGAAGGTCGCGTTCGGCTCGGTCGGCTCGACCAGCCGGCACCTCGCGCCGATGCAGGTGCTGGCCGACCAGGGGGTCGACCCGCGCCGCGACATCCAGCCGGTGCACCTGTCGGTGCCGGTGCAGATCGAGAGCCTGAAGCGCGGCGACGTCGCCGCCGCGGGTTTGAACCGCACCGATCTGATGCGGATGCGCGAGCGCGAGAAGGACACGGCGTTCCGCGTCATCGCGCGCGGCCGCGATCTGCCCGACGACGTGCTGATCGCCGGTTCCCATGTCCCCCAGGAGATCGTGGCGAAGGTGCGCGAGACCTTCGTTGCGCATTCCGACGCGCTGATCGCCGCGATCGTCGCGGTCGAGGCGAACCGCAAGTACGAGGGCATGCGCTTCATCGGCCGCATCAAGGACAGCGACTTCAACTACGTCCGATCGATGTACCGCACGATCGGCCAGGCGCAGTTCAGCGAGTTCCCGGGCAATTGACGGCCGTCGTCCTTGACGGCGCGGCGACGCGGCCCGCGGCCGCGTCGACCGCCGGCCCTGCCGAGATCGCCGCCGATGGGCTGGTGAAGCGCTTCGGCAGGACTGCGGTGCTGGACGGGGTGTCGCTCTCCGTCCGCCGCGGCGAGCGGGTTGCGCTGATCGGCGCGAACGGCGCAGGCAAGTCCACGCTGCTCCGCTGCCTCGTCCGGCTGGTCGAGCCCGACGAGGGCCACACGCTGCTGCTCGGCGAGCCGGTGGGACGGCTCGGCAGGCGGGCGCTCACGCGGCTGCGCCGGCGGGTGGGCTTCGTCTTCCAGCGCCACAACCTCGTGCCGCGGCAGTCGGTGCTGACCAATGTCGTGCATGGCGCGCTCGGGCGCGCCGGGCTCTTGGCGGTGCACCAGGCGGTCGCGCCGGCAGCGCTGCGCGCGGAGGCGGTCGCCTGCCTCGACCGCGTCGGGCTCGCGGCACTCGCCCGCCAGCGCGCGGATACCCTGTCGGGCGGGCAGAGCCAGCGGGTGGCGATCGCACGCGCGCTGATGCAGCGGCCCGAGGTGATGCTGGCTGACGAACCGGTGGCAAGCCTCGATCCCGCCGCGGGCGAGGAGGTGATGGCGCTGTTCGCGACGCTGACCCGGCAGGCGGGGGTGACCCTGCTGTTCACCACCCATACCATGACGCACGCGATCGCCTATGCCGACCGTGTGGTCGGGCTGCGCGGCGGCCGTATCGTGCTCGACGCGCCGGCGCATCCCGGCCTCGCGCCCGTGCTGGAGCGGTTCTTCGAGTGAAGTCGCACGATGACTGAGGGGGCGGTCGCACGCGCGCCGGCACGCTTCGAACGGCCGGGCATGGGCGGCTTCATCGCCTGGGTGTGCATGCTCGCCCTCGTGATCGCGAGCCTGCGCGGCGTCGGCTTCTCGCCGGGCCGCTTCGTCGAAGGGCTGCCGGCGATGGCCGCCTTTGCCGCCAATCTCTTCCCGCCAAGCACCGAGCGGCTGGCGCCGATCCTCGCCGCCCTCGCCGAAACCTTCATGATGGCGGTCGCCGGGACGGCCATCGGCGCCACGCTCTCATTGCCGCTCGCCGTCCTGGCGGTGCGCCGATTCTCACCGCACGCCTCGGTCGCGCTGGCGGTGCGGGGGCTGATCAGCCTGTTCCGCACCGTGCCGGACCTCGTCTGGGCGCTGTTCTTCGTCGTGACCGTCGGACTCGGGCCCTTCGCCGGCACGCTGGCGCTGGTCGTCGACACGATCGGCTTCTGCGGCCGCTTCTTCGCCGAGGCGATGGAGGAGGCGGATCGTGGCCCGCAGGAGGCGCTTGCCGCGCTCGGTGCCGGGCGGAGCGCGATCGTCGTCTCGGCCGTGCTGCCGGCGGCTGTCCCGACGATGATCGGCACCACGCTGTTCTCGCTGGAGAAGGCGACGCGATCCTCGGTCGTGCTCGGCCTGGTCGGCGCGGGCGGGATCGGCATGGAACTCGAGGTCGCGATGAGTTTCTTCAACTATCCAGAGGCGGCAACGATCATCCTGGCGATCTTCGCCCTCGTGCTCGCCGTGGAACAGGCGAGCCAGGCGCTGAGGCTGCGCATCATCGCCTGAGCGCGGCGCGGTTGCGCGCCAGGGCGGCAGAGCCTAAGCCTGCCTCCATGACCGCCCTGCGCTTGACCACCGTCACGGGCGAGGCGCTGCGCCCGCATCTCGCCGATGTCGCGCGGCTGCGCATCGCCGTGTTCCGCGAGTGGCCCTATCTCTACGACGGCGACGCGGCCTACGAGGAACGCTATCTCGGCCGCTACGCCACCGCTCCCGGTGCGGCGATCGTGCTCGCCTTCGACGGTGACCGTGCGGTCGGCGCCTCCACCTGCCTGCCGCTGGCGGAGGAGGGCGAGGCGGTGCAGGCGCCGTTCCGCGCCGCCGGCTGGGATCTCGGCCGCGTGTTCTACTTCGGCGAGTCGGTGCTGCTGCCCGAGTATCGCGGCCGCGGCGCCGGCGTGGGGTTCTTCGTCGAGCGCGAGGCCCATGCGCGCCGCTTTCCCGGCATCGACACCGCCGCCTTCTGCGCCGTCATGCGCGACCCGGCCGATCCGCGCAGGCCCGCGGGCTATGTGCCGCTCGACGCATTCTGGCGCAGGCGCGGCTACGTGCCTGCGCCCGACCTCGTCTGCACCATGAGCTGGAAGGAGATCGGCGCGGCGGAGGAGACGCCGCATGAACTCGCCTTCTGGCTCAAGCGCCTCCCGCCGGAGGCGGCGTGATGCGGCTCGCCGCCCTCGCCTGGAAGATCGAGCGCACACCCTCGGTCGCGGCCTTCGCCGACCGGCTCGATCGCACCCTCGCCGAGGTCGCGGCGCGCGGCGCCGAACTCGTGCTGTTGCCGGAATACGCTCCGGTGGAGGTCGGCGCGGCGCGGGCGGCCGGACGCGGCGCGCGCGCCGAGGTGGCGGAGGCGGCCGCGCTCGCGCCTGCGCTCGAGGACGCGATGGCGGCACTCGCCGCGCGCCACGGCGTCTGGCTGCTCGGCGGCTCGCTGCCGGCCGAGGAGGACGGGCGGCTGGTGAACCGCGCCACCCTCTTCGCGCCCGACCGGCGGCGCGCGGTGCAGCGCAAGTGCACGATGACGCGCTTCGAGGCCGAGGAATGGGGGGTCGCGGCGAGCGGCCCGCCGCAGGTCGTCGAGACGCCCTGGGGGCGGATCGGTGTGGCCATCTGCTACGACGCCGAGTTCCCGCCGATCGTGCGCGCCATGACGCGCGCCGGCGCCTGGCTGGTGCTGGTGCCGGCCTGCACCGACACCGAGGCCGGCGCGACGCGCGTGACAATCTCCGCCCGCGCGCGCGCGATCGAGAACCAGGGAGTCGTCGCGGTCGCGCCGACCGTGGGCGACGCGCCCTGGTGCGAGAGCCTCGACACGAACCGCGGCCGCGCCGGCATCTACGGCCCGGCCGATCGCGGCTTCCCGGCCGACGGCATCCTCGCCGAAGGACCGGCCGACACGCCGGGCGCGGTGATCGCCGCGCTCGATCCGGCCGCGATCGCCGCGGTGCGCGAGCACGGCGCGGTGCGCAACCATCGCGACTGGCCGGCCGAGCCGGTCGCCTGCGCCGTCGTCGTGCCGGCCGCGCCGGTGCCGGCATGATCGATCGCGACCTCGTGCTCAGCGCCACCGCGGCGCTGATCGCCGCGCCGAGCGAGAACCCGCCCGACGATACGCGCGCCGCCGCCGAGGCCGCCACGCGGTTCCTCGCCGCGATCCCCGGCGCCGCCGTGACGCAGCACACGCGGCACGAGCCGGTGCGCAACGTGGTCGCCGTGCTGCGCGGCGCACGGCCCGGCAGGCGCGTGGTGCTGTCCGGCCATCTCGACACCTTCCCCGCCGGCGATCCGGCGCGCTGGTCGGTGCCGCCCTTCGCCGCGACCATCCGCGGCGACCGGCTCTACGGCCGGGGTGCGGCCGACATGAAGGGCGGCATCGCCGCCGCGATCGCGGTGATGGCCGCGGCGGCCGAACGGGCGGACTTCGCCGGCGAGCTCGTGCTGGCCCTCGCCGGCGACGAGGAGAGCATGGGCACCGCCGGCACGCAGTTCCTGCTCGACACCGTGCCGGCGGTGCGCGGCGATGTCGCGATCGTGCCGGATGCGGGCAGCCCGGCGGTGATCCGCTTCGGCGAGAAGGGAATGGTGTGGCTCGATCTCGCCGCGGAAGGAAAGGCCGCGCATGGCGCGCATGTGCATCGCGGCGAGAACGCGGCCGAGCGCCTGATCGAGGCGGTGCGCCGCGTCCTCGCGCTGCGCGACCGTGCCGTGGACGTTCCGCAGCCGATCCGCGACGCGGTCGCCGCCGCCCGCCCCGTCAGCGAGAAGCTCGGCGGCGCCGGCGAGGCCGAGACCCTGACGCGCATCACGGCCAATCTCGGCACGCTCGCCGCGGGGATCTCGCCCAATCTCGTGCCGGACAGCGCGACCGCGGGCCTCGACCTCCGCCTCCCGCCGGGAACGTGCACGGCCGAGCTGATCGACGCCGCGCGCGCCGCGCTCGCCGACCTGCCGGGGGTGACGATGCGCGTGCGCGTCGCCTGGGAGCCGACCGTGACCGATCCCGCGCATCCGCTGTTCGCCGCGCTGCGCCGCGCCGCCGCCGCCGCCCTCGGCGCGGAGCCGGTGCTGAACCTGCGCGTGGGCGCCTCGGATGCGCGGCTGTTCCGCCTCGCCGGCATCCCGACCGCCGTGTTCGGCCCCACGCCCTACGGCATGGGCGGGCCCGACGAATACGTGCTGATCCCGGAACTCCTCGCGGTCGCCGAGGCGCTCGCGGCGGCCGTGCGCGACCTGCTCGCCGGATGACGCTGCTCTACCTCGTCGCCGGCGAGGCCTCCGGCGACGTGCTCGGCGGCCGGCTGATGGCGGCGCTGCGCACGCGCCGGCCCGACCTCGCCTTCGCCGGCATCGGCGGGCCGCGCATGGCGGAACAGGGACTCGTCTCGCTCTTCCCGATGGAGGAGCTGTCGCTGATGGGACTCGCCGAGGTGCTGCCGAGGTTGCGCGGGCTTGCCCGCCGCCTGGCCGAGGCGGAGGCCGACGTGCTGGCGCGCCGTCCCGCGGCGCTGGTGACGATCGATGCGCCCTCGTTCACGCTCAGGCTCGCCGCGCGCGTGCGCCCGAAGGGCATGCGCGTGATCCACTACGTCGCACCGCAGGTCTGGGCCTGGCGGCAGGGGCGCGTGCGCAGGATCGCGCGCCGGATCGACCGGCTGCTGGCACTCCTGCCCTTCGAGCCGCCCTTCTTCGAGGCCGCCGGCATCCCGACCAGCTTCGTCGGCCATCCGGTGCTCGAGAGCGGCGCGGATCGCGGCAACGCCGCGCGCTTCCGCACCACGCACGGGATCGCGCCGGAGACGCGGCTGCTCGCCGTGATGCCGGGCAGCCGCGGCGGCGAGCTCGCGCGCCACCTGCCGGTCTTCGCGCGCGCGGTCGGGCTGCTGCGCGACCGTCTCGGCGGGCGGATCGTCATGAGCGT
>NZ_VIKA01000067.1 GCF_006704265.1 Elioraea sp. Yellowstone
CCGTGCCGCCGCTCGCCGGCGCGTTGCGGCTCACGGCGGAGCCAGCTCCCGGCGATGCCGCGGCCCTCGCCGGCCTTGCCTGGCCGCTCGCGGGCGTGGCGGATCGCTACCGGCACTTCCTCGCCGTCTGGGCCGGGGCCGGCCTGGCACCGGCTCCCGAGCCGCTCACCGCGCTCGTCGCGCGGGTGCTGCTGATCCACGACTACCGGCGCGCGGTGCTGCGCGACCCGCTCCTGCCGGCCGCGCTCCTGCCCTCCGACTGGCCGCAACCGGCGGCGCGCGCGTTGTGCGCCCGGATCTGGCGCCGTCTTCTGGAACCCTCGGAAGCCTGGCTCGATGCGCACGCGATCGCCGAAGGCGGGGCTCTGCCCGCACCCGACGCGGCGCTCGCGGCTCGCTTCGCCGATCTCGCCGAGGCGTGAGGCCACCACATATTACGGAACTTGTCGGACGGCGCCGTTTTCCGTTATATATCGTCCCGGAACGAGGGGAGGGGCGCGATGTACACCCAGGCGCTGAACCAGCCCGAGACCGGTCCGAACGCTGCCGAGGACGCCGCGCGGCTCGCGCGCTTCGAGGCGCGCATCGACGCCGAGGAGCGGATCGAGCCGAACGACTGGATGCCGGAGGCCTATCGGCGCACGCTGATCCGCCAGATCAGCCAGCACGCGCATTCCGAGATCGTCGGCATGCTGCCCGAGGGCAACTGGATCACCCGTGCGCCCTCGCTGCGGCGCAAGGCGGCGCTGCTCGCCAAGGTGCAGGACGAGGGGGGGCACGGCCTCTATCTCTACGCCGCCGCCGAGACGCTCGGCGTCACACGTGAGGAACTGGTCGCGCAGCTCCTCTCGGGCCGGGCGAAATACAGTTCGATCTTCAACTACCCGACGCTGACCTGGGCCGATATCGGCGCGATCGGCTGGCTGGTGGACGGGGCGGCGATCATGAACCAGATCCCGCTCTGCCGCACCTCCTACGGTCCCTACGCGCGGGCGATGATCCGCATCTGCAAGGAGGAGAGCTTCCACCAGCGCCAGGGCTACGAGATCATGCTGACGCTGTGCCGCGGCACGCCCGAACAGAAGGCGATGGCCCAGGATGCCCTGGACCGCTGGTGGTGGCCGGCGCTGATGATGTTCGGCCCGCCGGATTCCGAGAGCGCGCACACCGCGCAGTCGATGCGCTGGAAGATCAAGCGCTTCACCAACGATGAGCTGCGCCAGCAGTTCGTCGATGCCACCGTGCCGCAGGGCCACTATCTCGGCCTGACCTTCCCCGATCCCGAACTCCGCTTCGACCCGGCGACCGGCCACTGGCGCTTCGGCGCGATCGACTGGGAGGAGTTCCGCCGCGTGCTGGCCGGCGACGGCCCCTGCAACCGCGAACGGCTGGAGACGCGCCGCCGCGCCCATGACGAGGGCGCCTGGGTGCGCGAGGCGGCGCTCGCGCACGCCGCGAAGCGCCGCGCCCGCGCCGCCGCGCAGAAGATCGCCGCGGAGTGACGGCCATGACCGAGACGCCGATGCCGCTCTGGGAGGTGTTCATCCGCGCGCGCACGGGGCTTGCGCATCGCCATGTCGGCAGCGTGCACGCCGCGGATGCCGAGATGGCGCTGCAGGCCGCGCGCGACACCTACACCCGCCGCGGCGAGGGCCTGTCGATCTGGGTGGTGCCCTCGGCGGCGATCACCGCCTCGGACCCCGCCGACAAGGACATGCTGTTCGAGCCGACCGCCTCGAAACCCTATCGACACCCGACCTTCTACACGGTGCCGGACGAGGTCGGACACATGTGATCCGGCCGCCGCACCGGCCCCTGCCGGCCGCCAAGAGGGGACCCGCATGACATGACGACGATCGCTGTCGCCGAGACCGCGCTCACCCTCGGCCTGCTGCGCCTCGCCGACACCGCGCTGGTGCACGCGCACCGGCTGTCGGAATGGTGCGGGCATGCGCCGATGCTGGAGGAGGACCTCGCCCTCGCCAACATCGCGCTCGACCTGATCGGCCAGGCGCGCGCGCTCTACACCTACGCCGCCGAGATCGAGGGTGCGGGGCGGACCGAGGACGACCTCGCCTATCGGCGCGATGCGCCGCAGTACCGCAACGTGCTGATGGCGGAACTGCCGAAGGGGGACTTCGCCTTCACGATCCTGCGCGCCTTCTTCCTCGCCGCCCAGGCCGAACCGCTCTGGCGGGCGACCGCCGCGTCGCGTGACGCCACGCTTGCCGCGATCGCGGCCAAGGCCGCGAAGGAGGCGGCGTACCACCTCCGTCACGCCGGCGAATGGGTGATCCGGCTCGGCGACGGCACCGCGGAGAGCCGCCGGCGCATGCTCGATGCGTTCGCCGTGCTCTGGCCCTACACGGGCGAGCTGTTCGAGGCGGACGCGGCCGACCGCGCGCTGATCGAGGACGGCATCCTGCCCGATCCGGCCGTGCTGCGCCCGCAATGGGACGCGGCGGTGGATCGCGTCTTCGCCGAGGCGGATCTCGCCCGTCCCGCCGATCGGTGGATGCAGTCCGGCGGACGGTCGGGGCGGCACACCGAACATCTCGGCCACATGCTGGCGGTGATGCAGCACCTGCCGCGCGCCTATCCGGGGGCAACATGGTGAGCGAGGCGGACCGCGATCGCGCGGTCGCGGCCGCTCGCGGGGCGGCCGCGCGGGTGGTGGATCCCGAAATCCCCGCGCTGTCGATCGCCGATCTCGGCGTGCTGCGCGAGGTGCGGCTCGGCGCGGACGACGTGATCGAGATCGACATCACGCCGACCTATTCGGGCTGCCCGGCCATGCGGATGATCGCGCTGGAGGTGGAGGCGGCGGTCGAGGCGGCAGGTCTCGGCCGGCCGCGCGTGAACCTCGTCCTCGCGCCGGCCTGGACCACCGACTGGATCACGCCGGAGGGCCGCGCGGCGCTGCGCCGGTCGGGCATCGCCCCGCCGGTCGCGGGCGGCGGGCGGCGCGCGCTGTTCGGCGCCGACGAAACCGTGGCCTGCCCGCGCTGTGGCGCGACGGCGACCGAGAAGCTCTCCGAGTTCGGCTCCACCGCCTGCAAGGCGCTCTGGCGCTGCCGCGCCTGCGGCGAGCCGTTCGACTACTTCAAGTGCCATTGAGGGGGGCGTGACCATGAACGCGGTGACCGGCACCCGCTTCCACCCGCTCAGCGTCGCGGCAGTGGAACGGCTCACCGACGAGGCGGTCGCGGTCACGCTGCTGCCGCCTCCCGAACTCGCCCCGCTCTACCGCTTCCTGCCCGGCCAGTACCTGACCGTGCGGCGCGTGATCGACGGCGAGGAGGTGCGGCGCAGCTATTCGATCTGCGCCGGCCTCGACGACGGCGCGCTGCGCATCGGCATCAAGCGCGTCCCCGGCGGGCGGTTCTCGGGCTGGGCCACCACCGCGCTCGCGGCGGGCGACGTGGTCGAGGCCATGCCGCCTGAGGGCAGCTTCGTCTTCCGCCCGGACGCGACGGCGGCGCGCACGGTGGTGGGCATCGCGGCAGGTTCGGGGATCACGCCGATCCTCGCGATCGCGCGCACCCTGCTCGCGCGCGAACCGCAGAGCCGCTTCGTGCTGCTCTACGGCAACCGCAGCACGGCCGACGTGATGTTCCGCGCCGCGCTCGACGACCTGAAGGATCGCCATCTCGCCCGCTTCACCGTGCTGCACGTGCTCTCGCGTGAGGCCTCCGAGCTCGCCGCGCTGCACGGGCGCCTGGACGAGGCACGCATCCGCGCGCTGCTGCCCGGGCTCGCTCCGCCGGGCGCGATCGCCGCGGCCTATCTCTGCGGCCCGGCCGGACTGCCGGAGGCGGCGACTGCCGCGCTCCTCGGCCTCGGCGTGGCCCCGGCGCGGATCCATGTCGAGCGCTTCACGCCGGCCGAGGGTGCGCCCATCCGCCCGCCGGAGCGTGCGGCGGCCGATGCGCCGACGGTGGCCCGGCTGCGCCTCACGCTCGACGGCACGACGCGCGAGGTGCCCATGGCGGAGGGGGAGACCGTGCTGGAGGCGGGGCTGCGTGCCGGCATCGACGTGCCCTGGTCCTGCCGCGGCGGCATGTGCTGCACCTGCCGCGCGCGCGTCACCGCGGGCGCGGTCGAGATGGACCACAACTACTCGCTGCAGCCCTGGGAGACCGAGGCCGGGTTCGTGCTGACCTGCCAGAGCCGGCCTAGGACGCCCCTCGTCGCGGTGGACTACGACGCGGTCTGACCGCCGGCGCGGCTCGCCGGAGTGCGGCCTCCGCGGCCCGCCTGCCGCCCGCCGCGGCCCCGCCGGCCGCCTCGCGTGCTCCCAGCACGACCATGCGGGCCGCCAGCGCCGCATACTCGACGCGCGTCATCGCGCCGTCCTCGCGGAACCAGAGGAAGGCCCAGTTCAGCATCCCGAACAGGCTCATCGTCAGCGGCTTGAGCAGGCGTCGGTCCCCGGCGAGCCGGGGCTCGACGGCGGTCAGCGCCTCGGCGAAGAGGGTGACCAGAACGCGCTCCATCTCCTTCAGCTCGCGCTGCACCGGACCGGGCAGGAGCCGCAGATGCGCGACCTGCACCTGGTGCTCGGCATCCGCGTCGCGATAGGCGGCGAGCAGCGCTGCGGCCATCTCGGCGAGGCGTCGTTCGGGCGCGCGCCCGTCGGGGGTGGCCGCCGTGGTCACCACCTCGATCAGCTCGGCGAGATGGCGGCGGATGATGTCGGCCAGCACCGCATCCTTGTCCGGGTAGTAGTGATAGACCAGCCCCTTCGAGACTCCCGCCGCGACCGCGATCATGGCGAGCGAGGTGCGGTCGTAGCCGTGGCGGGCGAACAGCGGTGCCGCGGTGCGCAGCAGGTGGCTGCGCTTGGCCTCGTAATCGGCCGCGCGCGTGCGCGCCACCGCCCTAGTCCTTCGCCCTGAGATCGACCACGCGCCAGGCCTTGCCGGTCGAGCGTTCGATCGCGCCCGGATCGACCACATCGATACCGGCGGAGACGCCGATCACGCTCTTGATGTGGTGGGCGAGTTCCTGCGCCAGGGCGAGGCGCTGCGCCTCGCCCGCGACTCCGGGCTCGGCCTCGACCCGCACGGTCATGGCGTCGAGCCGCCCCTCGCGGGTGAGCACGAGCTGGTAGTGCGGCGCCAGTCCCTCGACGCGCAGGATCTGCTCCTCGACCTGCGAGGGGAACAGGTTCACGCCGCGCAGGATGATCATGTCGTCGGACCGGCCGGTGATCTTCTCCATCCGCCGCATCGTGCGCGCCGTCCCGGGCAGCAGCCGCGTGAGGTCGCGTGTGCGGTAGCGCACCACCGGCAGCGCCTCCTTGGTCAGGGTGGTGAGCACCAGCTCGCCCCGCTCGCCGTCGGGCAGCACGCGCCCGGTCTCCGGATCGATGATCTCCGGGTAGAAATGATCCTCCCAGATGTGCAGCCCGTCCTTGGTCTCCACGCACTCGTTGGCAACGCCGGGGCCGATCACCTCGGAGAGCCCGTAGATGTCCACCGCGTGCATGTCGAAGGCCTCCTCGATCTCGGCGCGCATCGCGTTCGTCCACGGCTCGGCGCCGAAGATGCCGACACGCAATGAACTCGCGCGCGGATCGCGGCCCTGGCGGCGGAACTCGTCGAGGATCGCCAGCATGTAGGAGGGTGTCACCATGATGATGTCGGGGCGGAAATCCTCGATCAGCGTCACCTGGCGCTCGGTCATGCCGCCGGAGACCGGCACCACCGTGCAGCCCAGGCGCTCGGCGCCGTAATGCGCGCCGAGCCCGCCGGTGAACAGGCCGTAGCCGTAGGCGACATGCACGATCATGCCGGGCCGGCCGCCGGAGGCGCGGATCGAGCGCGCCACCACCTCCGCCCAGGTCTCGATGTCGCGCGCGGTGTAGCCGACCACGGTAGGCTTGCCGGTGGTGCCGGAGGAGGCGTGGATGCGTACCACGCGGTCGCGCGGCACCGCGAACATGCCGAAGGGATAGGTGGCGCGCAGATCCTCCTTGGTGGTGAAGGGGAACCGGGCGAGGTCCTCGAGACGTCTGAGGTCGTCGGGATGCGTGCCGGCGGCATCGAAGCGCGCGCGGTAGTGCGGCACGTTGTCGTAGGCGTGGCGGAGCGACCAGCGCAAGCGCGAAAGCTGCAGCGCCGCGATCTCATCGCGGCTTGCCGTCTCGATCGGGTCGAGCTCGCCGGGCCGTGGCGCAAGTCCCGCCCGCTTGCTCGAACCTCCGCTCATGCGTCCCCTCCCTTCGCTGTCATGGTGTCGTCCTGCGCTTTCGTGATCCGCCCGCCGATCGTGCGCGAATGGCCGCGGAACAGCGCGATCACCGCCCCGGTCTGGTCGCGCACCGTCACGTCGGTGACGCCGGAGCGGCCGAAGCGCACCGTCTCCACCGCCTCCGCGATCAATCGCATGCCGAGCCGCGCGGGTCGCACATAGGTGATGGCGCAGTGGGCGGCGACCGTGCGCTCGTCGGTCCAATTGCAGGCGAAGGCGAAGGCGCTGTCGGCCAGCGCGAAGATGAAGCCGCCGTGGCAGATGCCATGCCCATTCACCATCGCCTCGGTGACGGCCATCGACAGCACGGCGCGGCCCTCGGCGACGTGATCGAGCGACATGCCGAGGCCGCGCGAGGCGTGATCCTCGGCCCACATGGCGGCGGCAACGGCGGCGGCACTCATGCGCGGGCCGTGAAGCGGGGGGCGCGCTTCGCGAGGAAGGCCGCGACGCCTTCGGCATAGTCGGGATGCGCGCCGGCGGCGCGCTGCAGGTCGCGCTCGCGCGCGAGCTGCGCCTCGAGTGTCGCGGCGGCGCCGTCGGCCAGGGCCGTGCGGGTGGCCACCAGCGCCGCGGTCGGTCCGGCAGCGAGACGCTCGGCTGTCCGCGCCGCCTCGCCGGCGAGCGCGTCGTCCTCCATCACCGCCCAGATCATGCCCCAGGATGCCGCCTGGTCGGCCGTGACCGGATCGGCGAGCATCGCCACTGCGCGCGCGCGCGCCGAACCGATCAGCCGTGGCAGGTGCCAGCTCGCGCCGCTGTCCGGAACCAGCCCGATCCTCGCGAACGCCATCAGGAAGCGCGCCGAGCGCGCGGCGAGCACGATGTCGCAGGCGAGCGCCAGGGCTGCGCCCGCCCCGGCGGCGATGCCGTGCACGGCGGCAACCGTCGGCACGCCGAGCCCGGCCAGCCTGCGGATCAGCGGGTTCCACCCCTCCTCCAGCACCCGGCCGAGATCGGTCTCGCCGCGCACGGCATCGAGATCCTGTCCGGCGCTGAAGGCGCGGCCGGCGCCGGCGAGCACCACCGCGCGGCACGACCGGTCCTGCTCCGCCTCGTCGAGCGCGGCGGCGAGCGCGGCCTGCATCGCCGCATCGAAGGCGTTCAGCCGATCCGGCCGGTTCAGCACGAGGCGGCGCCAGCCGGGATGGCGCTCCACCAGCACGGTCTCGGTCATCCTGCGTTTCCTCTCCGTCTTCGCGTGCGACGGCGATCCTCTTGCATTTCACCGGCCGTCCGTTCAATTATTCAGGGGCCGAGGCCGGCGTCAACACCGCCCGGCGGGAGGGGAGGAGATGGCGGACTTCTTCGCCGCGCATCGTGCCACGCTGGACGCCGCGATCGCCGCCTGCCGCACGCGCGGCTACTGGAGCGCGTATCCCGAGACGCCGTCGGGCCGCATCTATGGCGAGGATGCGCGCGAGACGGGCGAGGCGGCGTTCAAGGCCCTGCTCGGCAAGCCCTTCCCGCTCGATCAGGAGTGCGAGGGCGCGCCGATCGGAGCGGAGGTCTCGCCCTACGGCTTCCCGCTCGGCATCACCTATCCGCGCCGCGAGGTCGCGACCCTGATCGCCGCCGCCGGGCGCGCCGGGGCGGCCTGGGCGGCGGCGATGCCGCACACGCGGGCCGGGGTGGCGCTCGAGATCCTGGCGCGCCTCAACCGCGACTCGTTCCTGATGGCGCACGCGGTGCAGCACACCACCGGCCAGGCCTTCGTCATGGCCTTCCAGGCCGGCGGGCCCCATGCGCAGGATCGCGGTCTGGAGGCGGTCGCCTACGCCTTCGACGAGATGACGCGCATCCCGCACGCGGCGCGCTGGGAGAAGCCTCAGGGCAAGGCGCCGCCGGTCCTGCTCGCCAAGGAATGGCGCATCGTGCCACGCGGCATCGGGCTCGTCATCGGCTGTTCCACTTTCCCGACCTGGAACGGCTATCCGGGGCTGTTCGCCTCGCTCGCCACCGGCAATGCCGTGATCGTCAAGCCGCACCCGAACGCGATCCTGCCGCTCGCGCTTGCCGTGCGCACCGCACGCGCGGTGCTGCGCGAGGCCGGCTTCGACCCGGACGTGGTGCAGCTTGCCCCCGACACCGCAGAGGCGCCGATCGCCGCTGCCCTCGCCACCCATCCCGCGATCGGCATCGTCGATTACACCGGCAGCCCGGCCTTCGGGCGCTGGCTGCGCGCGCATGTGCGCGATGCAGCGCTGCACACCGAGGAGGCCGGGATCAATCCGGTGGTGATCGCCGGCAGCCCGGACTTCCGCGGCATGTGCGCGAACCTCGCGTTCTCGCTGGCGCTCTACTCCGGGCAGATGTGCACCGCGCCGCAGAACCTGTTCGTGCCCGCCGAAGGGGTCGCCACCGACGAGGGCATCAAGAGCTTCGATGCGATCGCCGTCGGCATCGCTACGGCGATCGACGCCCTGCTCGCCGATCCGGCGCGCGCCGCCGGCGTGCTGGGCGCGATCGCGAGCCCGGCCACGCTCGCGCGCATCGCGGCGGCCCGCGGCCTGGGGCGGGTGGTGCGCGACAGCGCGCCCCTGCCGGACGCAGGGGCGGCGCGCACGGCCACGCCGCTCCTGGTTGCGGTCGAGGCCGAGGACGAGGCCGCCTATCTCGAGGAGCGCTTCGGGCCGATCGCCTTCCTGATCCGCTGCCGCGACGCCGAAGACGCCCTCGCCCGCGCCGCCGCGTCCGCGCGCGATCGTGGCGCGATCACCGCCGCGCTCTACGCCACCGAGGAGGGGTTCATCGCCCGTGCGGCCGAAGCCTTCGCCCGCGCCGGCGCGCCCCTGTCGGTGAACCTTACCGGCGGGATCTACGTCAACCAGTCCGCGGCGTTCAGCGACTACCACGTGAGCGGGCTCAATCCCGCGGGCAATGCCTGCCTGACCGACAGCGCCTTCGTCGCCAACCGGTTCCGCGTCGCGGCCGTGCGACGGCCGATCGCGGCATGAACCAAGACAGCACGGAAGGGAGACAGACGATGTCCAGGAGACTGTTCGCAGCCCTGCTGGTCGGCGCCGCGGCGCTGACATTCGGCCCGTCGCCTGCCGGGGCGCAGGCGCCGATCCGCATCGGCGCGGTGCTTTCCGTGACCGGTCCGGCGTCGTTCCTCGGCGATCCCGAGGCGCGCACGCTGCGTCTCTATATCGACCGCATCAACCAGGCGGGCGGCGTGCTCGGCCGGCGCCTCGAGCTCGTGCTCTATGATGACGGCGGCGATGCCAACCGCGCCCGCACCTTCGCCACGCGGCTGGTGGAGGATGATCGCGTCGTCGCCATGGTCGGCGGCACCACCACCGGCACGACGATGGCGATGATCCCGGTGTTCGAGGAGGCGCGCATCCCCTTCATCAGCCTCGCCGGCGGCATCGAGATCATCGAGCCCGTCAAGCCCTTCACCTTCAAGACGCCGCACACCGACAAGATGGCGTGCGAGAAGATCTTCGAGGACCTGAGGAAGCGCGGCCTGACACGGGTCGGCCTGATCAGCGGCACCGGCGGCTTCGGCGCCTCGATGCGCACCCAGTGCCTGCGCGTCGCCCCCGCCTTCGGCATCACGATCGTCGCCGACGAGCGCTACGGTCCGGGCGACACCGACATGACGCCGCAGCTCACGCGTATCCGCAACGCCCCGGGCGGCGTGCAGGCGGTGGTGAACGCCGATTTCGGCCAGGGACCGGCGATCGTGACGCGCAACTTCGCCCAGCTCGGCTTGGGCGTGCCGCTCTACCAGAGCCACGGCGTGGCCTCGCGCAGCTTCATCGAGCTCGCCGGCCCCGCCGCCGAGGGCGTGCGGCTGCCCGCGGCCGCGCTGCTGGTCGCCGAGCAGCTTCCGGACAGCGACCCACAGAAGCGCGTGGTGATGGAGTACAAGCAGCTCTACGAGAGCACGCAGAACCAGCCGGTCAGCACCTTCGGCGGCCATGCCTATGACGGGCTGATGATCCTGATCGAGGCGATCAGGCGCGCCGGCAGCACGGACGGCGTGCGCATCCGCGACGCGGTCCGGCAGACGCGCGGCTTCATCGGCACCGGCGGCGTGGTGAACATGAGCGAGACCGACCACATGGGCCTCGATCTGTCCGCCTTCCGGATGATCGAGATCCGCAACGGCACCTGGCGCCTGCTCGACTGACCTGGGCGGGGCGCCGGCGGCGCCCCGCTCTCCCGCGCCGACGATGGACCAGCTCCTCCAGTTCGTCTTCTCCGGCCTGACCGTGGGCGCGGTCTATGCCCTGGTCGCGCTCGGCTTCACGCTGATCTACAACGCCTCGGACGTGATCAACTTCGCCCAGGGCGAGTTCGTCATGCTGGGCGGCATGGTGACGGTCTTCGCGGTCGCCGCGGGCATGCCGCTGCCCCTGGCCGCGCTGGTCGCGATCGCGGTCGCCGTCGCCACCGGGCTCGCGCTGCACCGCCTCGCGATCGAACCCGCGCGCGGCGCCTCGGCGGTGACGCTGATCATCGTCACGATCGGCGCCTCGATCCTGATCCGCGGTCTCGCCCAGATGGTGTTCGACCGGCAGTTCCATGCGCTGCCCGCCTTCACGGGCGAGGAGCCGATCCGCGTGCTCGGCGCCTCGATCCTGCCGCAGAGCCTCTGGGTGCTGGGCGGCGCGGCGGCGATCGTGCTCGCGCTCTGGCTCTTCATGGAGCGCACCCTGCTCGGCAAGGCGGTGCGGGCGACGGCGGCAAACCGCCTGGCCGCGCGCCTGGTCGGCATCGACACCACGCTGGTGCTGGCGCTCGCCTTCGGCATCTCGGGCGCCATCGGCGCCATTGCCGGGATCCTGATCACGCCGATCACGCTCACCAGCTTCGCGGTCGGCACGCTGCTCGCGCTCAAGGGATTCGCCGCGGCGATGCTGGGCGGGATGGGCAATCCGGTCGGCGCGGTGGTCGGCGGGCTCGCGCTCGGCCTGCTCGAGTCGCTCGCGGCCGGCTTCATCTCCTCCACCTACAAGGACGCGGTCGCCTTCCTGGTCATCCTCGGCGTGCTGTTCGTGCTGCCGCAGGGCCTGTTCGGCCGCCGCGCCGTGGAGCGGGTGTGATGGCGCCCGCGTGGCTGACGCCCCGCCGCGCGACGGTCGCCGGACTCGCGCTGCTGCTCGCCGCGCTGTGGCTGGTCTTTCCGTCCGGCTTCTACTTCCGCATCGCCACGCTGGTCTGGATCAGCGCGCTCGCCGCGGTCGGGCTGAACCTGCTGATGGGGCTCGCCGGGCAGGTGAGCCTGGGCCACGCGGGCTTCGTCGGTATCGGCGCCTATGCGGTGGCGCTCGGCCCTCGCCATCTGGGGCTCGACCTGCTGCCCTCGCTCGGGCTCGGCCTCGTGCTCGCCGGCCTGCTCGCCCTTCTCGTCGGCCGGCCGATCCTCAGGCTGCGCGGCCACTACCTCGCCGTCGCCACGCTGGGCTTGGGCATCCTGGTCTGGCTCGTGCTGAACAGCGAGGTCGCGATCACCGGCGGGCCGGACGGCATCCAGGTGCAGCGCCTCGTGCTGGTCGGCTGGCGCGTCGCCGGCGCCGAGACCTGGTACTGGATCACCGGCCTCGCGCTGGTGCTCGGCGTGCTGGTCGCGCTCAATCTCGAAGAAAGCCCGACCGGGCGCGCGCTGCGCGCCCTGCACGACAGCGAGGTGGCGGCGGCCGTGGCGGGGATCGATGTCGCGCGCGCCAAGCTCGCGGTGTTCGTCATCGCCGCCGTCTATGCCGCCCTGGCGGGCGGACTGCTCGCGCTGTTCAACCGCTTCGTCACCCCCCAGGCCGCGGATTTCCTGCACTCGATCGAGCTCGTGACGATGGTGGTGATCGGCGGCATGGGCTCCTCTCTCGGCGCGGTCGTCGGTGCGGCCGTGCTGACGATCCTGCCGCAGGCGCTGACCGTGTTCCACGACTACGAGCACGCCGTGCTCGGACTGACGATCATCCTGTTCATGATCTTCCTGCGCCAGGGGATCGTGCCGAGCCTCGCGGCGCTCTTGGCGCGGCGCGCTCCATGAGCGCGATCGCTGCCGAGGGCATCGGCATCTCCTTCGGCGGGCTGCGCGCGCTCGACGGCGTCTCCTTCGCCGCCGAGCCGGGCGAGGTGTTCTCCATCATCGGCCCGAACGGTGCGGGCAAGACGACGCTGTTCAACATCATCTCGGGGCTGTACCGGACGGGCGAGGGCCGGGTGCGGCTCGCCGGCGAGGACGTCACCGGCCTGCCGCCGCATCTTCTCGCCGCGCGCGGGCTCTCGCGCACCTTCCAGAACCTCCAGGTCTTCTTCCGCATGACAGCGGAGGAGAACGTGATGGTGGGGCGGCATCTGCGCGAGCGCCAGGGCCTGCTCGCCGCGCTCCTGCACCTGCCGTGGGTGGCGCGCCAGAACCGGGCGACGCGCGACCGCGCGCGCGAACTGCTCGCCTTCGTCGGCCTCGCCGAGCGCGCGCGCGACCCCGCCGGCAGCCTGCCCTACGGCGCGCTGAAGCGCCTAGAGATCGCGCGTGCGCTGGCCGCCGAGCCGCGCGTGCTGCTGCTCGACGAGCCTGCCGCCGGCTGCAACCCCGTCGAGACCGAGGAGATCGACCGCCTGATCGCCGCGATCGCGGAGCGCGGCACCACGGTGGTGCTGGTCGAGCACGACATGAAGCTCGTCATGCGCATCTCGCACCGCATCCTGGTGCTGAACCACGGGAGGATGCTGGCGCAGGGACGGCCGGCCGAGGTGCGCACCAATCCCGAGGTGATCGCCGCCTATCTCGGCCGGCACGGCGCCGAGGCCGCGCATGCTGCGGGTTGAGGGGCTGCGCAGCGGCTATGGCCGCATCGAGGCGGTGAAGGGCGTCGATCTGGAGGTCGCAGCCGGCGAGATCGTCGCCCTGGTCGGCGCCAACGGCGCCGGCAAGACCACGCTCCTGCGCGCGATCTCGGGCGTGCAGCCGATCACCGCCGGGCGGATCGTGTTCGACGGCGCGTCGATCGAGGCGCTGCTGCCGCATGCGCGCGTCGCGCGCGGCATCGCCCAGGTGCCGGAGGGCCGGCAGGTCTTCGCCCCGCTCACGGTCGAGGACAATCTCCGCCTCGGCGCCTTCCGGCGCGGCCGCGCCGAGACCGAGACGACACTCGCCGAGGTCTATGCCCTGTTCCCGGTTCTCGCCGAGAAGCGCGCCCTGCCGGCGGGTGGGCTCTCGGGCGGCCAGCAGCAGATGCTGTCGGTCGGGCGCGCCATGATGGCCCGGCCGCGGCTCCTGCTGCTCGACGAGCCCTCCATGGGGCTGGCGCCGCTGCTGGTCGACCAGATCCTGGAGGCGGTGGTGCGGCTGCGCGCGCAGGGCCTGACCGTGCTGCTGGTGGAACAGAATGCCTCCGCCGCGCTCGCGATCGCCGATCGCGGCTACGTGCTCGAGACCGGGCGCATCGCCCATGCCGGGGCGGGACGGGCACTTCTGGACGACCCGCGCGTCCGGGAGGCCTATCTCGGCATCTGATCTCGGATCGCCATGGTTGCGATCCGGCAAGGGGACGTGGCGGGTCTCTGCGGGGCACCCGCAGCCGCAACGTCATCGAGCGCATGGCTGCCGGCGGAAGGGGCCGACGGCGACCGCACGTTCCTTCGGGCATGCCGCGGCGCGACACGACCGCCTTGCCGCAACCTCCCCCGCGGCCGTTCCCGTCGCCGCCATCGCGGCATTCCGGTCGCGAGCCGGATCCTAGGCGCCGCGCACGCGCGCGCGCAGCAGGTGCTTCTGGATCTTGCCCGTGGAGGTCTTCGGGATCTCGGCGAACACCACCGTGCGCGGCACCTTGAAATGCGCGAGGCGATCGCGCGCGAAGGCGATCAGCTCCGCTTCCGTCGCGCTCGCCCCGGGCTTGAGCTCGACGAAGGCACACGGGCTCTCGCCCCATGTCTCGTCCGGCCTGCCGACCACCGCCACGGCAGCGACCGCCGGGTGGGCGTAGAGCGCGTCCTCCACCTCGATGGAGGAGATGTTCTCGCCGCCCGAGATGATGATGTCCTTCGAGCGGTCCTTGAGCTGGATGTAGCCGTCTTCGTGCATCACCGCGAGGTCGCCGGTGTGGAACCATCCTCCCGCGAAGGCCTTGGACGTGGCCTCCGCCTCCTTCAGGTAACCCTTCATCACCACGTTGCCGCGCATCATCACCTCGCCGAGCGTCGCGCCGTCGGCGGGCACCGGCGCCATGGTCGCGGGGTCGAGCACCGCCAGCCCCTCGAGCGCGAGATAGCGCACGCCCTGGCGCGCCATCAGCGCCGCCTGCTCGGCGATCGGCCGCGCGTTCCATTCCTCGTGCCACTCGTTCACCACGGCCGGCCCGTACACCTCGGTGAGCCCGTAGACGTGGCAGACCGCGAACCCGGCCTCGCGCATCGCGCGCAGCACCGCCTCGGGCGGCGGGGCCGCCGCCACCAGGAAGGTCACGCCGTGCGCGAGCGCCCGCCTCTCTGCCTCCGGCGTGTTCAGCAGCGTGGCCATCACGATCGGCGCCCCGCACAGATGCGTCACCCCCTCCTCGGCCATCAGCCGCCACATCTCGGGCCCGCGCACCGCGCGCAGGCAGACATGGGTTCCCGCGAGCGCGGTGATCGTCCAGGGGAAGCACCAGCCGTTGCAGTGGAACATCGGCAGCGTCCAGAGATAGACGGGATGGCGCGGGATCGCGGCCGAGAGCACGTTGCCGATCGCGAGCAGATGCGCACCGCGATGGTGGTAGACCACGCCCTTCGGCCGCCCCGTGGTGCCGGAGGTGTAGTTCAGCGCGATCGCGTCCCACTCGTCCGCCGGCATCGGCCAGGCGAATCCAGGATCGCCGCCCGAGAGGATCGTCTCGTAGTCGGTGCCGCCCAGCGTCTCGGCCCGCGCAGCCGCCGGGGTGGTGTGGTCGTCGACCTCGATCACCGCCGGCCGCGCCCTGGTGAGGGCTAGGGCGGCACGCAGCAGCGGGACGAACTCGCGCTCGACGATGATCGCCTTGGCCTCGCCGTGCTCGAGGATGTAGCCGATCGTGGCCGCGTCGAGACGGGTGTTGATCGTGTTCAGCACCGCGCCTGCCATCGGCACGCCGAAATGCGCCTCCAGCATCGCCGGCACGTTCGGCAGGAGGGCTGCCACCACGTTGCCGCGGCCGATCCCGCGCTGCGTCAGCGCATGGGCGAGCCGCACGCAGCGGTCGCGCAGGTCGCGATAGGTTCGGCGCAGCGCGCCGTGCGCAACCGCGACACGGCCCGGAAACACCGATGCCGTCCGTTCGAGGAACAGGAGCGGCGTCAGCGGCTGGAAGTTCGCCGGGTTGCGCGCAAGCGCCGGATCGTCGTTCGCGGCGGCCATGGATCCTCCCCTTGCTCAGACGGCGCAGAGCCTCACGCAGAGGGCGGGGCGGAGGCAAGCAGCCGGTCGGTCTCGGACTCGATCGCGGTCTCGAGCCGGGCCAGCATCTCCGCGCGCGCAAGCCCGGGCGGGATCGGCGGCAGCACCGCGACCGTGATCGTGCCGGCGCGTTTGCGGAAGGCGCGCCGGCCCCAGGAGAGCCCGGAATCGGTCGCGACCGGGATCACCGGCAGGCCCGAACGCGCGTAGAGGGCGGCGATCCCCGGCTGGTAGGGCCGGCGCGTGCCAGGAGCCGTGCGTGTGCCTTCCGGGAAGATCACGATCTGCCGCCCCTCGGCGAGCGCCGCCGCGCCCGCACGCATCAGGTGGCGCATCGCCGCCGGCCCGGCGCCGCGATCGACCCCGATCATTCCGGCCGCGCGCGCGTACCAGCCGTAGAGCGGGATCCACAGCAGCTCGCGCTTCAGCACATAGGCCGGGCGCGGCAGCAGCACGAACCAGACGATCGTGTCGAAGGCGGACTGGTGCTTCGCCGCGATCAGCGCCGGCCCGGCCACCGGCAGGTGCTCCGCCCCCGTCACGCGCAGGCGGATCCCGACCGTCAGCCGCAGGAGACCGAGCACCCGCTCCGCCCACCACGCCAGGATCGCGAGTCGTCCGGCCCGGTCGAGCAGCGGCACCAGCGGCAGGCACGCCAGCGCGGCGGCTGCGGTGAAGGCGAAGAACAGCAGGTTGAAGAGGAGCGAGCGCAGGATGGTCACGGCGGCACGGGGTCCGGGGGCGCGAGGCCCGCGAGGGCGGCGAGCAGCTTCATGTATTCGGCGATGGCGATGCGCAGCGCGTCCGGCCGCCGCCACCAGCCGGGGGTCCGGAACGGCGCGGGGGTCACCGGATGCGCCATGAGGCGCGCTTCGGGCAGCGCGCGGCGCAGCATCACCAGCGCGCGCGGCATGTGATAGCCCGCCGTGACGACCACGAGCGTGGTGAGCCCCTGCGCGCGGGCCCACTCCGCCGCCTCCTCGGCATTCCCGCGCGTCGAGGCGGCGCGCCGGCCGAGCGTGATGCGCGGAGCAAGCGCGGCCGGGTCGATGCCGGGCGGCCGTTCGAGCGCGGCGAGCGGCGCGTCGTGGTGCACGCCGGAGACGAGCAGCCGCGCCTCTGGATCGGCCGCGAGCAGCCGAAGCCCCTCGGCGACGCGTCCCTCGCCGCCGGTGAGCACGACGATGCCTGCGCCGGCAGGTGCCGGGCCGGCAGGTGCCGCCGGGATGCGCGCGAGGAACAGCACGAAGCCGACCGCGGGCGCCGCGGCGAACACGGCAGCGGCGAGAGCGAGGCGCCGGACGCGGCGCCGGCGGGGAGGGGAGCGCTGCGACATCGGCGGGCCTGCTCTACTCGTGGTGACCGGGCCTCGCGGTCGAGGCGCCGGCTTCGGCGAGGCTGGCACGGCCGGCCGCCGCGGGGCAAGGACGGGGCTTGCGTGCCCGCGCAGGCTCGGCGACACATGCCCGCCGTCCCGTCCCCAGTCGGCCCGGAGGATCGCCTCGATGCCGCGGATCGCCTGCCCGAGCTGCGGCGCGCGCTACGATGTCGCCGCCGGCATGATCGGCCCGGCGGGGAAGAGCGTGCGCTGCGCCCGCTGCGGCCATGTCTGGCTCGCGCGGGCGGAGGGCGAGGCGCCGGCCGAGCGGCCGGCGCAATGGCCGGAGCCGCCACCGCCGCGGGTGCGCGACGTGACCGAAGAGGAGCCGCCGCGACGGCGTGCAGCAC
>NZ_VIKA01000068.1 GCF_006704265.1 Elioraea sp. Yellowstone
CCGCCGCCCTTCATGCTGGCCGAGGCGGCCGCGCTCGGGCACGGGCTCGGCCGCTGCCTGCGTCTGCTCGCCGAGCCTGACCTCGCCGCGCCGACGGTCGTGGTGGGCGAGGCGCAACGGGCCGAACGCATCGCCGCCGCGGCGCGGCGGCTCGGCCTGCCCGCCTGCTCCCTCGATTCGGTCGACGCGCTGCGCGACCTGCGCGTCACCCTGGCGGGGCTTGCCGCGGTCCTGCGCGCGGAGGAGCCGGCGCTCACCCCGGCGGAGCTCGCCCGCGCGATCGCCGGGGGCGCGATCGTCAACCGCTACCAGCCGCAGGTGCGGCTCTCCGACGGCGCGCCGATCGCGCTCGAGACCCTCGCGCGCTGGGAGCATGCGCGCTACGGCACGCTGGGGGCGGGGCAGTTCATTCCGCTCGCCGAGGCGTCCGGGCTCGCCGCCGATCTGGCGCGGCGGATGGTGCGTCGCGCGGTCGCCGACATGGCCGCGCTGCACCGCGCCGGCCACCGCTACACCATGGCGCTGAACCTGCCGCTCGACGTGCTGCTCGATCCGGCGATCGCCGACGAGCTCGCCGAGGCGGTGGCCGCGGGCGGGCTGCCGCCCGAGGCGCTCACGATCGAGCTCACCGAGAGCCAGATCGCCCACGACCTCGTTGCCGTGCGCGACGCCGCGCTGAGGCTGCGCGGGCACCGGTTCGGCGTCTCGATCGACGACTTCACCCTCTCGGCGGCCCAGACCGGGCTGGTCTCGCTGCCGTTCAGCGAGATGAAGCTGGACCGGTCGCTGGTGGTGGCGGCCGCCCTGGATCGCACCGTGCGCGGCGCGCTCGCCTCCGTGGTGCGGATGGCGCACGGCCTCGGCCTGGTGGTGGTGGCCGAGGGGATCGAGACGCCGCAGGCCTGGGTGGTGGCGCGCGAGAGCGGCGCCGATCTCGCCCAGGGCTGGATGGTGGGCCGGCCGCTCCCGGCCGGTGCGGTCGCGGCCTGGACGGCGGGCTGGCGCGCGGGCCGGCCCGCCGGGCGCGGCTGAGCGCGCCGCAGACGCCGCCACCGGCCGCCTCAGCCGGCCCAGACCTGCTCGTAGAGTGCCATGATCTCCTCCTTGGTCGGCACGCGCGGGTTGTTCGCCGGGCTGCCGGAGGCGAGCGCCTGCTCGGCCATGGTGGGCATGAGCGCGCGCCACCGGTCCGCGTCGAGCCCGTAGCTCCGCGGCGTCGGCACGGCGAGGTCGCGGTTGAGCGCACGCAGCTCCTCGACCAGCCGGGCAGCCGCCGCCTGGTCGCCCTCGTCCTCGTGCGCGATCCCCATGGCGCGTGCGGCCTCGGCGTAGCGCGGCAGCGCGGCGGGCAGCGAGAAGGCGGTGACCGCCGGCAGCAGCATCGCGTTGGACAGCCCGTGCGCGACGTGGAAATGCGCGCCGATCGGACGGCTCATGCCGTGCACCAGCGCGACCGAGCTGTTCGAGAAGGCGAGCCCGGCGAGCGTGGCGCCGAGCATCATCGCCTCGCGCGCGGTGGCGTTGTGCGGCTCGGCATAGGCGGTGCGCAGGTTGCGCGCGATCAGCGCCATCGCCCGCCGCGCCAGCGTGTCCGAGTAGGGGTTGGCGCGCTTCGACACATAGGCTTCGAGCGCGTGGGTGAGACTGTCGATGCCGGTATCGGCGGTGGTGCGGGGCGGCACGGAATAGGTGAGCTCGTAGTCGACGATCGCGGCCAGCGGCAGGGCGGCGAGGCCGGCGATCAGCATCTTCTCGTCGCGTTCCGTGTCCGTGATGACCGTGAAGCGCGTCGCCTCGCTGCCGGTGCCGGCGGTGGTGGGGATCGCGACCACGGGCAGCGCGGCGAGATCGGCCGTGCGGGGAACCTTCCAGTCCCTCATCCTGCCGCCGCCTGCGGCGAGGATCGCGATCGCCTTCGCCGTGTCGATCGGCGAGCCGCCGCCGAAGCCGATCAGGCAGTCGACCGCGCCCGCCTGCGCGAGCGCGGCCACTCCGGCCTCGACCACCGTATCGGTCGGGTCGGACACGGTGTCGCTGAACACGGGGGCCGCGATCCCGGCCGCAGCGAGCGCATCGAGCACCCGCCGCGCGAGGCCGGAGGACACCATGAACGGGTCGGTGACCACCAGCGGGTGTTTCAACCCGAGCGTGCCCAGCACCTCCGCCACCTGGGCGACTGCGCCGCCGCCGATCCGCATGATCCGAGGCGAGACGATCGTCGCCACCATCGCGTCTCCTCCCGCGCATCCTCCGTCACCGCGCGGCGGAGCCTACTGCGGCTTTCGCACTGCGTTAACCGCGGACCGGCAGACTCGGCACACCGGAAACGGGCAGCCGCCCTGCGCCAGGAGTTGGTGCCATGTCGCTCTGGCTGGTGATGCTGGTCGCTCCTCTCGTCGCGTCGGCCGCGGTCATGCTCGCCGCATCGGCCGGCGTGCCGGCGGTGGTGGCGGCGCTTGCCGTCCTGCTGCTGGTCTTCGTGGCCGGCCTCGTCTGGACCGTGACCGCCGTCGCCAGCGCGCCGGCGGGCATCTTCACCGCGGCCATCGCGGGCGCGATCCTCGGCACGGTCCTGAGCAAGCGTCAGCGCGCCGATCGGGGCGCCTGACGCCGTCGCGCCGCCGCACCGCCCGGTCGGCAGGGGGCGAGCGGCCGGACCGGCCGGCGCATCGGGCGATGCGGGACGTTCCGCGGAACGCGCACGGCGTGCCGCGCGGGTGTTCGTCGCGGTCGCGCATGGGGCGACGCACGGGCGCATGAGGCCGGTCCTTCGGCGGTCCGGAGTCCCCGTCAGGGCAAGGCGCCCTCGAGCCAGAGCCGGAGCAGCACGGTCACCGCCTGCGGACGCTCGAGCGGCGCGAGATGCCCGCACTCCTCGATCACGGCGAGCCGGGCGCCGGGGATTCCGGCGGCGATCTCCTCGCTGAGGGCGAGCGGCGTTGCGGCATCCTCGCGCCCGCAGACGACGAGCGTCGGCGCGGCGATCGCCGGCAGCAGCCCGCGGCTGTCGGGACGCTGCATGATGGCGTGCTGCTGGCGCAGGAACGTCGCCGCGCCGAGCCGTTCCGCCATCGTCATCACCGTGGCGGCAAGCGCCTTTTCCTCCACCCGATCGGGGTGGACGAAGAGCGGCAGCAGTCGCGGCGTGACGCCCCTGAACCGGCCGCGCCGCGCCAGGTCGACGAGCAGGCGCCGCCGCAGGCGCTGCTCCTCGGTGTCGGGACGCGCGCCGGTGCCGAGGAGGGCGAGGCGGGCGATCCGCTCCGGCGCCTGGCGCATGAGCTCGAAGGCAAGGTAGCCGCCCATCGAGTGGGCCGCGAGGGCGAAGCGCGCGGGTGCGGCGGCGAGCACGCGCGCCGCCATGGCCGGGAAGGTGTCGTCATGGCGCAGATCGGCCACCTCCACGGTGCGCCCGGCGCCCAGATGACGCAGCTGGTGAGCCCAGAGCGCGGCATCGCACAGCAGCCCCGGCAGCAGGAGAAGGGGAAGCGGATCGTCCGACATGCGCGGCATGCTGCGTCGCCGTCGGCGATGCGCCAAGCCATGCCCGGTCCGGCCGCCGAGGGCGCTCGGTTTTCCTTGACGCCAGCCGCGTGCTCGCCTAGTGCGGCGCAGCGTGAGGGGCGCATGCCGCGCCGGGCCACGCCTTAGCGGACGATCCGTGAACGACCCCACCTCCCTCTCCGGCGGCGACCGCGCGCCGGATGCCGCCTCGACCTTGCCTGCGATCGCCGCCGCGTCGGCGGATGCCGGTCCGCCGCGAACGACCTTCGCCGATCTCGGCCTGTCCGAACCGGTGCTGCGCGCGGTGGCCGATGCGGGCTACCTGCATCCGACGCCGATCCAGGAACAGGCGATCCCGGTCGTCCTGATGGGGCGCGATGTCCTCGGCTGCGCCCAGACCGGCACGGGCAAGACGGCATCCTTCACCCTGCCGATGCTCGACATCATGCAGTCGGGCCGGGCCCGGGCACGCATGCCGCGCGCGCTGATCCTGGAGCCGACGCGCGAACTCGCCGCCCAGGTGGCCGACAACTTCGTCAAGTATGCGAAATATCTCCGCTTCGACTACGCGCTGATCATCGGCGGGGAGAGCATGGCGGATCAGATCGCCCGGCTGAACAGGGGCGTGGACGTGCTGATCGCGACGCCCGGCCGGCTGATCGACCTGTTCGAGCGTGGCGGCCTGCTGCTCACCGACGTGCGCGTGCTGGTGATCGACGAGGCCGACCGGATGCTCGACATGGGGTTCATTCCCGACGTCGAGCGGATCGTCTCGCTGCTGCCGCGGATGCGCCAGACGCTGTTCTTCAGCGCCACCATGCCGCCCGAGATCAAGCGGCTCGCGGACGCCTTCCTGCACAATCCCCGCCAGATCACGGTGGCCCCGCCGGCCTCGGTCGCCCCGACCGTCGCGCAGCATCTCGTGGTGGTGCGCGAGCACGACAAGCGCGAGGCGCTGCGTCGGCTCCTGCGCAGCGAGGACGTGAAGAACGCGCTCGTGTTCTGCAACCGCAAGCGGGATGTCGGCGTGCTGCATCGCAGCCTGCTCCGCCACGGCTTCAATGCGGGGATGCTGCACGGCGACATGCCGCAGCCGAAACGCACCGAGACCCTGGAGCGGTTCAAGGCCGAGGAGATCAAGATCCTCGTCTGCTCGGACGTGGCCGCGCGCGGCATCGACATCGGCGGGCTGTCGCATGTCTTCAACTTCGACGTGCCCATGCACGCCGAGGACTATGTGCACCGGATCGGCCGCACCGGCCGCGCCGGGCTTTCCGGGCGCGCGTTCACCCTGGCCACGGTCGAGGATGACGAGGCGCTCGCCGCGATCGAGAAGCTGATCGGCAGACCGATCCCGCGCATCCAGGTCGAGGGGCTCGACCCGGTCAGCCTGGACGTGCTGGAGCGGCGCGAACGGACCGACCGGCGGCGCAGGCGATCGCCCGCGCGACCTGCCGACGCGTCGGAGCGGCCGGGACGGAGACCGAGGGAAAGGCGTCCGGCGGAGCCCGCCGGCAAGGAGCCTCGCGCACAGGGGCGCACCGAGCCACGGATCGGCGCGTCCGATCATGAGAGAGGCGCCGAGGACAAGGTGGTCGGTTTCGGCGGCACCGTCCCGGACTTCATGCGTCTTCCGACGCGCCGCCCGACGCGCAGCGGCCGTTGATCGCGGCGATCGCCGCGCGCGGCCGCCGGCGACGCCCCTGCGAGCGGGACGCGATCGCGCCCCGGCTGCCGCGCTTCGACGCGGATCGCCTGCGGCCCGGATCGCCGGGAGCCGCACCGCCGGGCGCGACGGCGGCCGGCCCTTCCCGCGCTTGATCGGCATCCCCTTGGCGGCGCCTGCGCACGGACCATCATCCTGACCGGGCTGCCGCTCCGAGACCTCCATGCCCGCCCACGCGCCTGCGCCCGATGCTGCCCTCCTGCTCGCCTGGTACGACCGGCACAGGCGCGACCTGCCCTGGCGCGCGCGGGGGGACGAGACGCCCGACCCGTACGCGGTATGGCTCTCGGAGGTGATGCTGCAGCAGACGACGGTGGCGGCGGTGAGGCCGCGCTTCGCCCGGTTCCTCGCACGCTTCCCGACGGTGGAGGCCCTGGCGGCCGCGCCGTGGGAGGAGGTGGCGCGGGAATGGGCGGGGCTCGGCTACTACGCGCGGGCGCGCAATCTCCACGCGACGGCGCGGGTGGTGGCCGAGCGCGGCGGGTTTCCGCGGGACGAGGCGGGGCTGGCCGCGTTGCCGGGGGTCGGCGCGTACACGGCGGCGGCGGTGGCGGCGATCGCATTCGGGCGTCCGGCGGTACCGGTGGACGGCAATGTCGAGCGGGTGATGGCGCGCGTCTTCGCGGTGGCGGCGCCCTTGCCGGGGGCGAAGGGGCGGCTCGCGGCGCTCGCGCGCGAGGTGGGGGCGCAGGCGCCGGCGCGGGCGCGTCCGGGCGATTTCGCGCAGGCGCTGTTCGATCTCGGGGCGATCGTGTGCACGCCGCGCCGGCCGGCGTGTGCCCTCTGTCCGTGGCGGGGGAGGTGTGCCGGTCTGGCGGCCGGTCTGGCGGAGGCGTTGCCGCGAAAGTCGGCGAAGGCGGAACGGCCGCAGCGGTTCGGAGTGGCGTTCTGGCTGGAGGACGAGGCGGGGCGGGTCCTGCTGCGGCGTCGGCCGGCGCGGGGATTGCTCGGGGGAATGCTGGAGTTGCCGGGCACGCCGTGGCGCGGGGAGGCGTGGGGCGAGGCGGAGGCGGCACGTCATGCGCCGGCGCCTGCGGCCTGGGTGGCCGCGGGGGCGGTGCGGCATGTCTTCACGCATTTCGCCCTGGACCTGCGCGTGCTGGCCGGGCGGGTGGCGGTGCTGCCGACGGAGGGCGAGGTGGTGGGGCGGGAGGAGATCCTGTCGGCCGGCTTGCCGGGCGTGATGGCGAAGGCCGCGCGCCTGGGGCTCCGGGGTGCGCGCGCTTCGGCGTCGGATCCAGGCTGACCCCCTCGATCTCGGGACAGGGCGGCGCTCGACCCCGGCGCAGGCGGGGCGGGCGGCAGGCCGCCACCGTGGTGGTGGACCGGTCGCCTCCTACTCGGCCGCCACCGGCTCGGCCGAGGCCGCGCGCGCCGAACCCGCCGTCAGCACCGCCCCCGCGAGCAGCGCCGCCGAGGCCAGGAACACCGCCGCAGGCGCACCGAGATCCATCAGCCATCCCATCGGCGCCGGCGCCAGCGCGCCTCCCAGCGGCAGCCCCGCCGAGACGAACCCGAACACCTGCCCGGTCGTGCCCGCAGGCGCCGCCTGCCTCACCAGCAGATCGCGCGAGGGCATCACCACGCCCAGGCAGAACCCTGCCGCCGCCGCCGCCACCACCACCAGCGTCTCGCCCATCGGCATGACGCCCAGCAGCACCACCAGCGCGGCACAGGACAGCATCATCACCGCCACCACCGCGACCAGGTTGCGGCTGCGATCCGCGATCCACCCGCCCGCCAGCGTGCCCGCCGTGCTCGCCACCAGCCACGCCGTCAACGCCGCCGCAGCCGCCGCCACCGCCACGCCATGGATCAGCGGCAGCGCCGCCACCATGAAGGTCTGCACCCCCGACGCCCCCATCGCCAGCAGCGTCATGAAGGCGAACAGCAGCAGGATCGGCCGCGACCCGAGCACCCGCCGCGCCGGCGGCGCCTCGTGCCGGCGCCGCGTCTCGCTGCGCAGGATGCCGGCATGGGCCGCGATCGCGACCGTGCACGGCAGCCCCGCGCCCCCCACCGCCACCAGCGCCCCGCGCCAGCCGAGCCAGGCCTCGAGCGCGATCATCAAGGGCGGTGCGGCCGCGAAGCCGGCATAGCCCGCCGCCGTGTGCAGGCTGAAGGCGCGGCCCATGCGCCGCTGGTCGATCGAGCCCGCGAGGATCGCGTAGTCGCAGGGATGGATCGTCGCGTTGCCCAGGCCCGAGACGATCGCCGCCGCCAGGAGCGCCACCCAGCCCGGCGCCACCCCGAGCCCGGCCGTGCCGAGCGCCATCAGCGCCGTGCCGCCGATCAGCCAGGGGGCGGCCCCCGTCCGGTCCACCCACACCCCGATCGGCGTCTGGCCGAACGCCGTGACCGCCGAGAGCGCCGTCATCACCGCTCCCAGGGCGGCGTAGGAGAGCCCGAGTTCCGCGCGCATCATCGGAAACAGCGGCGGGATGCAGAGGATGTAGAAATGCGACAGGAAATGTGCCGCCGCGATCAGCGCGATCACGGCCGCATCCCGCCGCGGGGCAGGGGCGCTGGGCGAGGCGGGGCGCGCCGGCGTCATGGTCGCCGACGCTAGGCCTGCCGCCCCGCCGCGTCCACCGCCGCTCGGATCCCGAGCCGGCGGAGCTCGATCGCCGGGCAGCGATCCATCACGGCCATGAGCCCCGCCGCGCGGGCCCGGTCGCACGCCGCGGCATCGATCACGCCGAGCTGCAGCCACACCGCCTTCGCGCCGATCGCGATCGCCTCGTCCACCGCCCGCCCGGCCTCGGAGGAGCGGCGGAAGATGTCCACCAGATCGACCGGACCCTCGATCCCGGCGAGCCGCGCGACCACGCGCTGGCCCATCAGTTCCTGCCCGGCGAGGTTGGGGTTCACCGGCACCACCGCATAGCCGTGCGCGAGCAGGGTGCGCATCACGCCGTGCGAGGGCCGTTCCGGCCTGGCGGAAGCGCCCACCAGCGCGATGCGCCTGGTCGCCGTCAACAGTCGGCGGATGTCGTCGTCGGAGAGGCCGTCCCGTGCCATGGCCGGAGGCTCGGCCACGAGCCCGTGTCCGGACAAGCGCGCCGCTTGCGGGGCGGGCCTGCGCATGCATCTCTGCCGCGCCATGGCCGATTTCCTCGCCCGCGCGTTCTCCCTGCCGCCGGTGGTGGCGGTGCTGCCGCTCGCCGGCGTGATCGCGCCGCGCGCCGCGATGCTCGGCCGCCAGCCGCTCTCGGTCGAGACGCTCGGCCCGACGATCAGCCGCGCCTTCAGGCTGCGCCGCCTCGCGGGCGTGGCGCTCGTCGTCAACTCGCCCGGCGGGTCGGCCGCCCAGTCGGCGCTGATCGCCGCGCGCATCCGCCAGCACGCCGAGGAGAGGAAGGTGCCGGTCACCGCCTTCGTCGAGGATGTCGCCGCCTCGGGCGGGTACTGGCTCGCCTGCGCGGCCGACGAGATCCTCTGCCTCGAGACCTCGCTCCTGGGCTCGATCGGCGTGATCTCGGCGGGCTTCGGCTTCGCCGGGCTGATGGAGCGGATCGGCGTCGAGCGTCGGCTCTACACCGCGGGCGAGAAGAAGTCGCTGCTCGATCCCTTCCGCCCCGCGCGCGAGGACGATGTGGCGCGGCTGCGCGCGATCCAGGAGGCGCTGCACGGCCGCTTCAAGGCCTGGGTGCGCGACCGGCGCGGGCAGCGGCTCAGGGCGGAGGAGTCCGAGCTGTTCTCGGGCGAGATCTGGGCGGGCGAGCGGGCGGTGGCGCTCGGCCTCGCCGACGGGTTCGGCGAGTTGCGCGCCACCATGCGCGCGCGCCACGGCGAGCGGGTGCGCTTCGCGGTGTTCGGCCGCGTGCGCCGGCCCTGGTGGAGCCGGCTGCTGCCCACGCCCGAGGGGCTGATCGCCGCGGCCGAGGAGCGGGCGGCATGGGCGCGCTTTGGCCTCTGACGTTCCCGGGGCGCCCGATCTGGTCTAGAAGCCGCACGGTTCCGTTGGAAGGTGGCGCGTCGTGATCCGCTTGGTGCTGCTCGGTCTGGTGCTGGCCGGGGTCTGGTACCTCTACCGCATGGTGACCCAGCAGGGCACGAGCACGGCGGCCGTGCCCCCGCCCGAGCCCGCGAACGATGCCGCCCCCCCCGAGGCCGAGGCCGAGGCGGAGGAGATGGCCGAATGCCCGGTCTGCCGCGCCTATCTGCCGGTGAGCGCGCATGAGGGCTGCGGCCGGCCCGACTGCCCGATCCCCGCGGTCGCGGCCGCGGTGGCCGAGGAGGGGGAGCCGCCCGCCGGGGAGCCTCCGCCGGAGGGGGCGCCGAAGCCGGGGTGAGGCGGCTCAGCCGCCGACCTGCCGCAGCCAGTCCTGCAGGTTGTAGTGGTTGCTGATGCGCGCGATCCGCCCGTCGCGCAGCTCGAAGAAGGCGCCGCCCGGCAGGACGTAGCGCTGGCCGCGCGCTTCCGGCAGGCCGGGATCGGTGGCGAGATAGCGGCCGTGGACCGTGAACTCGGCGGCCGCGCGCGTGCCGGTGGGCTCGGTCAGCACGACGAGATCCTCGATCCGCTCGGCGTAGCAGCGGTTCATCCGCGCGAGGAACGCCCGGAACGCCTCCCGCCCGGTCTCGCGCCCGCCCTGGTTGATGTCGTGCGCGACGTCCTCGGTCAGCAGCGCGAGGAAGCCCTCGCGGTCGCCGCGGTTGAAGGCGTCGTAGTAGGCGCGGACCGTCGCCTCGGCCCGCGCGCGGGGATCGCTCATGGGGTTGCACCTCGGCCGTGTTGCCGCTGTCAGGGGGGGCGGATAAGGTGCCGGCCCTTGCGCCGCAAGAGCCGAAGACGCCCGCCACGATGGATGTCCGCCCGCCCCCGCGCAGCTTCCAGGAGGTGATCCTGCGCCTGAACGCCTTCTGGGCGGCGCAGGGCTGCGTGGTCCTGCAACCCTACGACATGGAGATGGGGGCCGGCACGTTCCACCCGGCGACGACGCTGCGCGCCCTCGGGCCCAGGCCCTGGAACGCGGCCTATGTGCAGCCCTGCCGCCGGCCCTCGGACGGGCGCTATGGCGAGAACCCGAACCGGCTGCAGCACTACTACCAGTACCAGGTGATCCTGAAGCCCTCGCCCGCCGATCCGCAGGGGATGCTGCTCGCCTGCTACCGCGATCTCGGCCTCGATCCGCGGCTGCACGACTTCCGCTTCGTCGAGGACGACTGGGAGAGCCCCACGCTCGGCGCCTGGGGCCTCGGCTGGGAGGTCTGGTGCGACGGGATGGAGATCACCCAGTTCACCTATTTCCAGCAGGTCGGCGGCATCGCCTGCGAGAAGCCGTCCGCCGAACTCACGCTCGGGCTGGAGCGGCTGGCGATGTACATCCTGGGCGTCGAGAACGTCTTCGACCTGCCGTTCAACGACCCCGACAGCCCTGCGCCTCTCAGCTACGGCGACGTGTTCCTGCGCGCCGAGCGCGAGTTCAGCGCGCACAATTTCGAGCACGCCGACACGGCGCTCCTGTTCCGCCACTTCGCCGATGCGGAAGCCGAGTGCGCCTCCCTGCTGGCCAAGGGGCTGGCGCTGCCGGCCTACGACCAGTGCATCAAGGCCTCGCACCGGTTCAACCTGCTCGATGCGCGGGGCGTGATCAGCGTCGCCGAGCGCGCGGCCTATATCGGTCGGGTGCGCGCGCTGGCGAAGGCGTGCTGCGAGGCCTGGATTGCGGCCGAGACGGACCGGCTCGTTCCCGCCAGCCAGGCATGATGCTCTACCATCGACATGGGGCGGCAGCTCACCATCCGGTCCGGCGCGGCCTGCCGGCTGGCCGCCGAGCGCGCCGCGCCGAAGGGCGAGGGCCTGACCGGGGCGGTGGCTGCGAGCCTGCGCGCGCGGCCCGCCGCCGGGCGGGATATGCGGGCCGCGCGCAGCGAGGCGCTGATGACGTCCGACATCCCCGGCCGCCTCAAGCCCGGCACGACCAGCGCCGGTCACGACGGGCTCCGCCGTCCGGGCGGGCTGCCGACGTGATCGTCGACACCTGCGCCCTCCCGCCGGTGATGCCGCACGAGGAAGACCGCGCGCAGGATCGCGACGGGATCCTGGCCGCCGTCCGGCCGGCGATCGAGCCGGTGACGCCGGCCCAGGCGCTGCTGGCGCGCGAGGCCTATCGGGTCTTCGGCACGGGCCGCCATCCGGCGGGCTCGAGCCTCGACCACTGCCTTGCCCATGCGCCGGCGCGGGAGCGCGGCGAGCCGCCGCCGTTCAAGGGCGACGATCGCGCCCGCACCGACGCGAAGCGGGCGTTCTGATGCCGGAACTGCTGCTCGAACTCCTCTCCGAGGAAATCCCCGCGCGGATGCAGGAGCGCGCGGCGGAGGACCTCGGCCGGCTCGTCGCCGCCGCGCTGGCCCCGCTCTCGCCGCAGGATGTGCGCGTCTTCCACGGCCCGCGCCGGCTGGCGCTGGTGGCCCAGGTCGCCGCCGGCACGCCGGAGACCCGCAGCACCGAGCGCGGCCCCCGCGCCGGCGCGCCCGAGGCCGCGCTCGCCGGGTTCCTGAGGAAGCACGGGGCGAGCCGGGATGCCGTGCGCGAGGAGGGCGGCTACCTGGTGCTCGACCGGGTCGTTCCGGCGGTCGATGCCGCGACCATCATCGCGCGCGAGCTGCCCCTCGTGCTGCGCCGCTTTCCCTGGCCCAAGTCGATGCGCTGGGGCGGGACGAGTTCCTTCGCCTGGGTGCGGCCGCTCAGGCGCATCCTGTGCATCCTCGACGGGCGCATCGTGCCGTTCGCGCTGCGCGAGGGCGACGACGACGGCCACGGGCTTGCCGCGGGCAACGAGACCGAGGGGCACCGCTTCATGGCCCCGGGCGCCTTCGCGGTCGCCTCCTTCGCCGACTACCGCGCCGAGATCGCCGCGCGCCACGTCATCCTCGATGCCGAGGAGCGGGTCGCGCTGATCCGCCGCGACGCCACGCGGCTGGCCGAGGCCGAGGGGCTGAGCGTGGTCGAGGACGCGGGGCTGGTCGCCGAGATCGCCGGGCTGACGGAGTGGCCGGTCGGCCTGATCGGCCGGATCGACGACGCCTTCATGGACCTGCCGCCCGAGGTGCTGCGCACCTCGATGCGGGTGAACCAGCGCTACCTGTCGTTGCGCAATCCGGACGGAACGGCGGCCGCGCGCTTCATCGTCTTCGCCAACGTGGTGCCGGCGGATGGCGGGGCGGCGATCGTCGCCGGCAACGAGCGCGTGCTGCGCGCGCGGCTTGCGGATGCGCGCTTCTTCTGGGACCAGGATCGCAAGCGGCCGCTCGAGGCCCATCTGCCGAAGCTCGCCGAGGTGACGTTCCACGCGCGGCTCGGCTCGCAGCGCGACCGGGTCGATCGCCTGGTGCGGCTCGCCGGCGAGATCGCGCCCCTGGTCGGCGCCGACCGCAGGCTCGCCGAGCGCGCAGCCCTGCTCTGCAAGGCCGATCTCGTCACGGGCATGGTCGGCGAGTTCCCCGAACTGCAGGGCGTGATGGGCCGCTACTACGCGCTCGCGCACGGCGAGGACGGAGCGGTGGCGAATGCGATCCGCGACCACTACGCGCCGCGCGGCGCCGACGACGACGTGCCGGCCGAGCCCGTTTCGGTGGCGCTGGCGCTCGCCGACCGGATCGATACGCTCGCGGGCTTCTTCGCGATCGGCGAGAAGCCGACCGGGTCCGGCGATCCCTTCGCGCTGCGCCGCGCCACGCTCGGGATCATCCGCATCGTGCGGGACAACAGCATCAGGATCGATCTCGCATCACTCTTCGGCGCATCCGCATCTATTCATCGTGAGCGTGGCGTCGGTTCGGCTACCCGGATGGTGGAGGTTGTCGAGGATCTTCTCGACTTCCTCGCCGAACGCCTGCGCGTCCAGCTCCGCGCCGAGGGCAAGCGGCACGACATCGTCGCCGCCGTGCTCGCGCGCGGGGCCGATGGCGACCTGATGCGCGTGCTCGCGCGTGCGGCGGCGATCGAGGCGCTGCTCGGCACCGAGGACGGCGCGAACCTGCGCACCGCCTACGCCCGCGCGGCCAACATCCTGCGCATCGAGGAGAAGAAGGACGGGCGCGCCTACGACGCCACGCCTGATCCCGCCCGCTACCGCGAGCCCGAGGAGCGGGCGCTCGCGGCGGCGCTCGACGCGGCGGAACCCGCGATCGCCGCCCATCTCGGCCAGGAGGACTTCGTCGCCGCGATGACCGACCTCGCGAGCCTCCGCGCCCCCCTCGACGCCTTCTTCGACCACGTCACCGTCAACGCGCCGGAACCGGCGCTGCGCGAGAACCGTCTGTTCCTGTTGGCCCGGGTGCGCCGCGCCATGGACCGGGTCGCCGACTTTTCCAAGCTCGAAGGGTGAATGTCATGGCTACCGTTGCCGAAACGAAGTGGGTCTATGCCTTCGGCGCCGGCCGCAACGAGGGCCGCGCCGAGCTGCGCAACCTGCTCGGCGGCAAGGGCGCCAATCTCGCCGAGATGGCCGCGATCGGCCTGCCCGTCCCCCCCGGCTTCACCATCACCACCGAGGTCTGCACCGCCTTCTACGCCAACGACCGCCGCTATCCGGACGGGCTCGAGCGGCAGGTGAAGGAGGCGCTCGCGGCCGTCGAGCAGGCGGTCGGGCTCAGGTTCGGCGATCCGCAGGCGCCGCTCCTGGTCTCGGTGCGCTCGGGCGCGCGCGTCTCGATGCCCGGGATGATGGACACGGTGCTCAATCTCGGCCTGAACGACGCCACCGTCGAGGGGCTCGCGCGCATGAGCGGCGATGCGCGCTTCGCCTGGGATTCCTACCGCCGCTTCATCCAGATGTTCGGCGGCGTCGTCCTGGGGGTGGATCATCACCGCTTCGAGGAGATCATCGAGGAGGTGAAGCACGAGAAGCTCGTCACCGAGGACACCGCGCTCACCGCCGAGGACTGGCAGCGCGTGGTCGCCGGCTACACGGCGATGGTGGAGGAGGCGACGGGCCGGCCCTTCCCGCAGGATCCGATGGACCAGCTCTGGGCGGCGATCGGCGCCGTGTTCGGCTCCTGGATGAACCAGCGCGCGATCACCTATCGCCGCCTGCACGACATCCCCTCCGACTGGGGGACGGCGGTGAACGTGCAGGCCATGGTGTTCGGCAACATGGGCGAGGACTGCGCCACCGGCGTCTGCTTCACCCGCAATCCCTCGACCGGCGAGAACCTGCTCTACGGCGAGTATCTGGTGAACGCCCAAGGCGAGGACGTGGTCGCCGGCATCCGCACCCCGCAGCCTCTCTCGAAGGCCGCCGCGAAGCCCGGCGAGACGCCGATGGAGGAGGCGATGCCGGAGGTCTATGCGGAACTCCGGCGCGTCTGCGAACTGCTGGAGCGGCACTACCGCGACATGCAGGACATCGAGTTCACCGTGCAGAAGAAGACCCTCTACATGCTGCAGACGCGCAACGGAAAGCGCACTGCGGCGGCCGGCCTGAAGATCGCCGTGGACATGGCGAACGAGGGGCTGATCACGCGCGAGGAGGCGATCCAGCGCGTCAACCCCGCGGGGCTCGACCAGCTCCTGCATCCGATGCTCGATCCGAAGGCGAGGCGCACCCTGCTCGGCAAGGGGCTGCCCGCCTCGCCGGGAGCGGCCTCGGGCATCGCCGTGTTCTCGGCCGACGAGGCCGAGGCGCGCGCGCAGAAGGGCGAGAGCGTGATCCTGGTGCGGATCGAGACCAGCCCCGAGGACATCCACGGCATGCACGCCGCCAAGGGGATCCTCACCACGCGCGGCGGCATGACCAGCCACGCGGCGGTGGTGGCGCGCGGCATGGGACGGCCCTGCGTGGCCGGCGCCGGCGGCATCGTGGTGGACTACGCCGCGCAGACCCTCGCCGCGGGCCCGCACGTGATCCGCGCGGGCGAGACCGTCACGCTCGACGGCTCCACGGGCGAGGTCTTCGTCGGCGCGGTGGCGATGATCGAGCCGCAGCTCTCGGGCGACTTCGCCACCCTGATGGCGTGGGCCGACCAGGTGCGCCGGCTGAAGGTGCGCACCAACGCCGAGACGCCGGCGGATGCCGAGACCGCGCGCCGCTTCGGCGCGGAGGGCATCGGCCTCTGCCGCACCGAGCACATGTTCTTCGACCCCGAGCGCATCCTCGCCGTGCGCGAGATGATCATGGCCGGCGACGAGGCGGGGCGGCGGCGCGCGATCGCCAGGCTGCTGCCGCACCAGCGCAAGGACTTCGTCGCGCTGTTCCGCATCATGGCCGGGCTGCCGGTGACGATCCGTCTGCTCGATCCGCCGCTGCACGAGTTCCTGCCGCACGGCGAGCAGGAACTCGCCGAGGTGGCCGAGGCGATCGGCACCGATATCGAGGCGATGAAGCGGCGCGTCGCCGACCTCTCCGAGGCGAACCCGATGCTCGGCCATCGCGGCTGCCGGCTCGGCATCTCCTATCCCGAGATCTACGAGATGCAGGCGCGCGCGATCTTCGAGGCCGCCCTCGAGGTGGCGGCCGAGACGGGCTCGGCGCCGATCCCCGAGATCATGATCCCGCTGGTCGGGCTCCGGCGCGAGCTCGAGCTGGCGCGCGCGATGGTGGAGGAGACGGCGAAGGCCGTGTTCGCGGAGAAGGGGGCGAGCGTCGCGTACCTCGTCGGCACGATGATCGAGCTGCCGCGCGCCGCCCTGACGGCGGACCGCATCGCCGAGGTGGCCGATTTCTTCAGCTTCGGCACCAACGACCTGACCCAGACCGTGTTCGGCCTCTCGCGCGACGATGCCGGCAAGTTCCTGCCGCTCTATGTCGAGAAGGGGATCATGCCGAAGGATCCCTTCGTCAGCCTCGACATCGAGGGGGTGGGCGAGATGGTGCGGATCGCCGCCGAGAAGGGGCGCCGGACCAAGCCCGACCTGAAGCTCGGCATCTGCGGCGAGCATGGCGGCGATCCCGCCTCGATCGCGTTCTGCCAGCAGGTCGGGCTCGACTACGTCTCCTGCTCCCCCTATCGCGTGCCGGTGGCGCGGCTCGCCGCGGCGCAGGCGGCGCTGGGCGCGGGCGGGGTGGATCGCACGGCCTGACGCGCGCATCACGCCGCCCCTGCCGGTCGAGACCCGACATGGCATCCGGACGGGCGCGGCCGCAACGCGGCTACAGCCAGCGCCGCACCCGCGCGCGGTAGTCGCGATAGGGCCGGCCGAAGCGCGCCTCGAGATACGGCTCCTCGCGCGTGATCACCAGCCGGTCCATCACCGCGAGCACCGGCACGAGCAGGAGCAGTGCCCACGCGTTGGCAAAGGCGAGGCTCAGCCCCGCATAGGCCGCGGTCACGCCGAGATACATCGGGTTGCGGCTGATCGCGTAAGGGCCGTGGGTGACCAGCCGGCGCGCCGCGCGCCAGGTCGGGATGCCGGTGCCGGCGCGGTGGAACAGCCACGCCGCCCAGCCCGCGAGTGAGAGCCCCGACACCAGCAGGATCGAGGCCGCGCCGTGGCGCAGCCCCTCCGGCCAGGCGATCTCCGTCCCGAGCGGCGCGAGCCGCTCCAGCACGACCCCGAGCAGGAACGCCCCGCCGTAGAGCACCGGCGGATGCACCGCGACGGGGGGCGGATCGTCGGTCACGCCGCGTCGGCCCGCGGCAGCACCATCCAGGGGGGCGGGTCGGGATGCAGCACCGCCGCGCCGCAGGCGAGCGGACGGCCCGCCCGGATCGCCTCGATGCGGAGCAGCGCCATCGCCCGTTCGCCGCGCCCGGAACGGATCGTCCCGACCTCGGCGCCGTCCAGCAGCACCGGCGTGCCGGGCTCCGGCAAGACACCGTCCACCGTCACCGGCACCAGCCGCCGCTTCACGAGCCCGCGGTACCTGGTGCGCGCGGTCAGCTCCTGGCCCATGTAGCAGCCCTTGGTCCAGGAGACGCCGTGCAGCTCGTCGAACCCGGCCTCGAGCAGCACGGTGCGGCCGCTCTCGAGATCGCGCGAGCCGTCGGGCAGGCCGAGCTTCAGCCGGTGCCGGTCGTACGCGGCTGCATCGGCATCCGCCGCCACGCTGCCCGCGGGGCAGAGCACGCGCCAGCCGGCCTCGGCCAGCCGCGGGTGGGCGCCGTCCGGATCGAATGCGGGCGGATTGAGGCCGGGCACTTGGC
>NZ_VIKA01000069.1 GCF_006704265.1 Elioraea sp. Yellowstone
GTCCCGCCGCGCTCGCCGCCGAGCGCGCCTCTGCCTTCGAGGCGTTGTCGGCCGCCGAATCCGCCCGCCGCGCCACGGCCGACGCGCTCGCCACCGCCGAGCGCGAGGCGGCCCTCGCCGCCCGTGCCGCGCGCGAGGCCGAGGCCGCGCTCGTCGCCCGCCGCGAAGCGCTGGTGCGCGCCGAGGAGGGGGTGAAGCAGGCGCGCATCGCGGCCCTCGACCTCGCCCACCAGGTGATCGAGCGGCTCAACGTCCAGGCCGAGGCGCTGATCGCCAGGGTCGCCGTCGCCGCGCCCTACGAGGAGGCCGAACAGGCGGCAGCCAGGAAGCTCGAGCGGCTGACGCGCGAGCGCGACTCCATGGGGCCGGTGAACCTCGCCGCCGAGCACGAGATGGGCGAGGTCGAGGCGCGCATCGCCACGCTGAACGCCGAGCGCGAGGATCTGGTCGCGGCGATCGCCAAGCTGCGCGGCGCGATCGCCGCGCTGAACCGGGAGGGCCGCGAGCGCCTGACCGCGCGCTTCGCCGAGGTGGACCGGCACTTCCAGGCGCTGTTCACGCGCCTGTTCGGCGGCGGCAGCGCCCACCTCAAGCTCACCGACAGCGACGATCCGCTGGAGGCGGGGCTGGAGATCATGGCCCAGCCGCCGGGCAAGAAGCTGACCACGCTCTCCCTGCTCTCGGGCGGCGAGCAGGCGCTGACGGCGCTCTCGCTGATCTTCGCGGTGTTCATGACCAACCCGGCGCCGATCTGCGTGCTGGACGAGGTGGACGCGCCGCTCGACGATGCGAACGTCGATCGCTTCTGCACCATGCTGGAGGAGATCGCGCGGGCGACGGAGACGCGGTTCCTGATCGTCACGCACCACCGGCTGACGATGGCGCGGATGCACCGGCTCTACGGCGTGACCATGCCGGAGCGGGGCGTGTCCAAGCTCGTCTCGGTCGATCTCCAGGCGGCGGAGGCGATGCTGCCGACGGCGGTCGCGGCGGAGTGACCCGACCGGCGCCGATCCGGATGCGATCGGCGCGTCGGCGATCCCGCGCGGGTGCCCTCACACCCGGAGCACGAGGGTTTGACCTTTGTGCGGAGGGTATGGCGCGCGGGGCTCAAGGGGCGGCCGCGCAAAGCCAAGGCCTGATGCCCGGCCGGCAAAGGTCGAACCTTTGTCGGCCGGGTATCAGGCCGAGGCCTGCGCCTCGACGAAGGCGAGTTCGGTTCCTTCCGCCACCAGGTCGCCGGCCTGCACGCCGATGCGCAGGACCGTGCCGTCGGCGGGCGCGGCGATGCGCAGCTCCGTCTTCATCGCCTCGAGGATCACCAGCGTCTCGCCGCGCGCGACCACCTGTCCCGGCTCGACCAGGACCTTGACGACGCGTCCGGGGATCGGCGCCGCGACCGAGCCGGAGACGGCGAGCGCGGCGGCCGCCGTGCCGAGGGTCTGGCGCACGGTCAGGGTGGCGCTGGCCGGCTCGGCGCCGGCGAGGGTGACGACGATGTCGTCGCCGTAGCGCCTGACGGTCGCGCGCGTGCGCACGCCGTCGAGGTCGAGCAGCAGGGAATCGCGGTCGAGGCCGCGGCGCGCGCGCAAGCTCAGCGCGACCGGCTCGCCCGATGCGGCGGTGAAGCGCAGCGTCCAGCATCCCGGTCCGTACTCGGCCCGCACGCGGCGCGCCACACCGTCCTGGATCAGCTCGGTCTCGGCCGAGGCCACGCCGTGCAGGCGCCAGCCGTCGCGCCGGTTCCAGGGCGAGTGCGGATCGCCCGAGTCGCGCGCGAAGCGCTCGGCGCGGTCCTGCTCGTCGAGCAGCAGCGCCGCCGCAGCGGCGATCAGCGCGCGGTCGGGGACCGGCCGCGGCGCGGCGAGCAGGTCGTCGGCATGCGCGGCGATGAAGCCGGTGGAGAGGTCGCCGGCGTGGAAGGCCGGATGGCCGACGACGCGGCGCAGGAGGTCGAGATTGGTGGCGATGCCGTCGATGCGGATCTCGGCGAGCGCGGCGGCGAGCCGGCGCAGCGCGGCGGCGCGGTCGGCGCCATGCGCGATCACCTTGGCGATCATCGAGTCGTAGAACGGCGTGATCGCGTCGCCCTCGCGCACGCCGGTGTCGATGCGCACGCCGGTCATGTCCTCGGGCAGCAGGAAACGGTCGAGCCGGCCGACCGCCGGGCGCCAGTCGAGCGTGGGATCCTCCGCGCAGAGCCGCACCTCGACCGCATGGCCGGTCGCCGGCGGCGGTTCGCGGAACGGCAGCGCCTCGCCGGCGGCGATGCGGATCTGCCACTCCACGAGGTCGAGGCCGGTGATCAGCTCGGTGACCGGATGCTCGACCTGCAGCCGGGTGTTCATCTCCATGAAGTAGAAGGCGTCGCCCTCGGCGATGAACTCCACCGTGCCGGCATTGCGGTAGCCCACGGCGCGCGCCGCCTCGACCGCGGCGCGCGCGAGGCCCGCGCGCACCGGGTGGGGCAGGCCGGGGGCGGGCGCCTCCTCCACCACCTTCTGGTAGCGGCGCTGCACCGAGCAGTCGCGCGTGTGCAGGTCGAGGATGGTGCCGTGCGCGTCACCCAGCACCTGCACCTCGATGTGGCGCGGCCGGCGCAGATAGCGCTCGAGCAGCACGCGGTCGTCGCCGAAGGCGGCCTTGGCGACGCGGCGCGCGGCGGCGAGCGCATCGGCGAAGTCGGCAGCGCGCTCGACGATGTGCATGCCGCGCCCGCCGCCGCCGGCGGAGGCCTTGATCAGCACCGGATATCCGATGCGCTCGGCCTCGGCGGCGAGACGCGCGTCGGACTGGTCCGCGCCGTGATAGCCGGGCACCAGCGGCACGCCGGCCTCGGCCATCAGCGCCTTGGCGGCGGCCTTCGAGCCCATGGCGCGGATCGCCGAGGCGGGGGGGCCGACGAAGACGATGCCGGCCTGCGCGCACGCCTCGGCGAAGTCCGCGTTCTCGGCGAGGAAGCCGTAGCCGGGATGGATCGCCTCCGCACCCGCCCGGCGTGCGGCCTCGATGATCCGGTCGATGCGGAGATAGCTCGACGCCGCCGGCGGCGGGCCGATCGGATAGGCCTCGTCGGCGAGCTCGACATGCAGCGCGTGCGCGTCCGCCTCCGAGTAGACGGCGATGCAGCGCAGCCCCATGCGCCGCGCGGTGCGGACGATGCGACAGGCGATCTCGCCCCGGTTGGCGACGAGGACCGAGCGGAACATCGCGCTCACATCCGGAACACGCCGAAACGCGTCGGCGGGATCGGCGCGTTCAGGGCGGCGGAGATCGCGAGCCCGAGCACGTCGCGCGTGCGCGCGGGCTCGATGATGCCGTCGTCCCAGAGCCGCGCGGTGGCGTAGTAGGGATCGCCCTCGCGCTCGTACTTCTCGCGGATCGGGGCCTTGAACGCCTCCTCCTCCTCGGCGGACCACTCCCTGCCCTGGCGGGCGAGGTTGTCGCGGCGGATGGTGGCGAGCACGGTCGCCGCCTGCTCGCCGCCCATCACCGAGATGCGGCTGTTCGGCCAGGTGAACAGGAAGCGGGGGGAGTAGGCGCGGCCGCACATGCCGTAGTTGCCGGCGCCGAACGATCCACCGATCAGCACGGTGAACTTCGGCACGGAGGTGGTGGCGACGGCCGTGACCAGCTTCGCGCCGTCCTTGGCGATGCCGCGGTTCTCGTAGGTCCTGCCGACCATGAAGCCGGCGATGTTCTGCAGGAACACAAGAGGAATGTTCCGCTGGCTGCAGAGCTCGACGAAATGCGCGGCCTTGAGCGCGGATTCCGAGAACAGGATGCCGTTGTTGGCGACGACGCCGACGGGATAGCCCCAGATGCGCGCGAACCCGCAGACGATGGTGGTGCCGTAGCGCGGCTTGAACTCGTCGAGCTCCGAGGCATCGACGATGCGCGCGATCACCTCGCGCACCTCATAGGGCGTGCGCACGTCCTGCGGGATGATGCCGTAGAGCTCCTCGGGGTCGTAGCGCGGCGGTTCGGGCTCGCGCGCCGCCACCGGCAGGACCTTGCGCGTGTTGGTGCGCGAGACGATGCGCCGCGCGAGGGCGAGGGCATGCGCGTCGTCGTTCGCCATGTGGTCGGCCACCCCGGAGAGGCGCGTGTGCACGTCCGCGCCGCCCAGCTCCTCCGCCGTCACCACCTCGCCGGTCGCGGCCTTCACGAGCGGCGGCCCGCCGAGGAAGATCGTGCCCTGCTCCTTGACGATCACGCTCTCGTCGCTCATTGCCGGCACATAGGCGCCGCCGGCGGTGCAGCTTCCCATCACCACGGCGATCTGCGGGATGCCCTGCGCCGACATCCGCGCCTGGTTGTAGAAGATGCGGCCGAAATGGTCGCGATCCGGGAAGATCTCGTCCTGGTTCGGCAGGTTCGCCCCGCCGCTGTCCACGAGATAGAGGCAGGGCAGGCGGTTCGCCTCGGCGATCTCCTGCGCGCGCAGGTGCTTCTTGACCGTGACGGGGAAGTAGGTGCCGCCCTGCACGGTCGCGTCGTTCGCGACGATCACGCATTCCCGGCCGGCGACCCGCCCGATGCCCGTGATGATGCCCGCGGCGCTGATCCCGCCGCCGTAGAGCCCGTAGGCGGCGAGCGGCGAGAGTTCGAGGAACGGCGCGCCGGGATCGATCAGCCGCTCCACCCGCTCGCGCGGCAGGAGCTTGCCGCGCGCGAGGTGGCGTTCGCGCGCTTCCGGCGGGCCGCCCGCGGCGGCGGCGGCGAGACGCTCGCGCAGGGTGGCGACGAGCGCGCGGTTGACCGCCGCGTTGGCGCGGAACGCCTCCGCGCGCGGATCGACCGAGGTCGGGATCAGCGTCACGCGGTCTCGCGGAACAGTTCGCGGCCGATCAGCATGCGCCGGATCTCGGAGGTGCCGGCGCCGATCTCGTAGAGCTTGGCGTCGCGCAGCAGGCGGCCGGCGGGGTAGTCGTTGATGTAGCCGTTGCCGCCGAGGATCTGGATCGCATCCAGCGCCATCCGCGTCGCCGCCTCGGCGGCGTAGAGGATCGCGCCGGCGGCGTCCTTGCGCGTCACGCGGCCGCGGTCGCAGGCCTGCGCCACCGCGTAGACATAGGCGCGGCAGGCGTTGAAGCTCGTGTACATGTCGGCGAGCTTGGCCTGGATGAGCTGGAACTCGCCGATCGGCTGGCCGAACTGCCGCCGCTCGTGCACGTAGGGCAGCACGACGTCGAGGCAGGCCTGCATGATGCCGAGCGGGCCCGCGGCCAGCACCGCGCGCTCGTAGTCGAGCCCGCTCATCAGCACGCGCACGCCGCCGCCCACCCGGCCGAGCACGTTCTCCTCCGGCACCTCGCAGTCCTCGAACACCAGTTCGCTGGTGGGCGAGCCGCGCATGCCGAGCTTGTCGAGCTTCTGTGCCGGGCGGAACCCCCTGAAGCCGCGCTCGACGATGAAGGCCGTGATGCCGTCCTTGCCCGCCGCCGGGTCGGTCTTGGCATAGACCACCAGCGTCTCGGCGTAGTGCGCATTGGTGATCCACATCTTCGTGCCGTTCAGCACGTAGCGGTCGCCGCGCTTCTCGGCGCGCAGCCGCATCGAGACCACGTCCGAGCCGGCCCCCGGCTCGCTCATCGCGAGCGCCCCGAGATGCTCGCCGGAGATCAGCTTCGGCAGGTAGCGCCGCTTCTGCTCCTCGGTGCCGTTCAGCCTGATCTGGTTCACGCAGAGATTGGAATGCGCGCCGTAGGAGAGCCCGACCGAGGCGGAGGCCCGGCTCACCTCCTCCATGGCGACGCAGTGGGCGAGATAGCCCATGTTGGCGCCGCCATAGGCCTCCTCGACGGTGATGCCGTGCAGGCCGAGCGCCCCCATCTCCGGCCAGAGATGGCGCGGGAACTCGTCGGTGCGGTCGATCTCGGCGGCGAGCGGCGCGATCTTCTCGGCGGCGAACTGGCGCACGGAGGCGCGCAGCATCGCGATGTCGTCGCCGTGGTCGAACTCGAGCGTGGTCAGGCGGTTCGGCAGCATGGGTCTGGCATCCCCGCGGACTGGCGGTGAGGATCATGCGCGGCCGGTCGATCCGGCCGCAAGAGGACGGCGCTCAGCCCACCGGCCGGCGATCGTCGATCACCTTGCCGTCGTTCGGCAGGCTGCCGGGTGAGGCGAGCGCCACCGCGCCGCGCAGCTTGGTGACCTCGCGCAGCGCCTCCGCCAGGCGTTCGGCGAGCCCGGGCGCGGGCTCGGCCGCCTCGGCGTGCAGCGTCATCGCGTCGGCATCGCCGGCGCGCTCGACCACCAGGCGCAGGCGGCCGAGCGCGGGGAAGCGGCGCGCGATCTCGGCGACCTGCTCGGGGCGCACGAACATGCCCTTCACCTTGGTCGCCTGGTCGGCGCGGCCGAGCCAGCCCCTGATGCGCGTGTTGGTGCGGCCGCAGGGCGAGCGCCCGGGCAGCACCGCGGAGAGGTCGCCGGTGGCGAAGCGGATCAGCGGATACTCCGGGCTCAGCAGGGTGACCACGACCTCGCCGACCTCGCCGTCCGGAAGGACCTCGCCCGTGCCGGGTCGGACGATCTCGACGATCACGTGCTCGTCGAGGATCATGCCCTCGCGCGCCTCGCTCTCGTAGGCGATCAGGCCGAGATCGGCCGTGCCGTAGGACTGCAGCACGGTCAGCCCGCGCTCGGCGTAGTACTGGCGGAGCGCCGGGAAGTAGGGGCCCGCGGTGACGTGGCCGCGCCGGATCGAGGAGAGGTCGAGGCCGAGCTCGTCGCCCTTCTCCAGGATCGTCTTGAGGAAGTCGGGCGTGCCGGCATAGGCCTGCGGGCGGAGATGCGCGATCGCGCGCGCCTGCAGCTCGGTGTTGCCGGGCCCGGCCGGGACCACGGCGCAGCCGAGCGCGCGCGCGCCGCACTCCAGCATCACGCCGGCGGGGGTGAGATGATAGGAGAAGGTGTTGTGCAGGATCTGCCCCGAGCGCAGGCCGGTGGCATAGAGCGCGCGGGCGAAGCGGAAATAGTCGCGCCCGCCCGCCTCCGGATCGTAGATCGGCCCGGGCGAGACGAAGATGCGCGCGAGACGGCCGGCGGGGATGGTGGTCAGCCCGCCGAAGGGCGGATGCTCGGCCTGGATCGCGCTCAGGTCCGACTTGCGCGTCAGCGGCAGCGAGGCGAGGGCGGCGCGCGTGCAGATCGCGTCGGGCGCGACATCCGCGAGCAGCCGCGCGTAGTACGGCGCCGAGGCCTTGGCCTGCGCCACGTGCGCCGCGAGCGCGCCCATCAGCGCATCCTCGCGCGCCTCCGGGTCGCGCACCTCGAGAACGTCGAAGAACTCGCTGTTGGGCATGGGAGTCCGCGTCAGAGCCAGCGCTTGCGGCGCTTGTAGGATTTCAGGTTCCGGAAGCTCTTGCGCTCGGCGCCGTGGCCGCCGAGGTAGAATTCCTTCACGTCCTCGTTGTTCGCCAGCTCCTCGGCGGTGCCGTCGAGCACGATCTTCCCCTGCTCCATCACGTAGCCGTAGGAGGCGACCGAGAGCGCCATGCGCGCGTTCTGCTCGACCAGCAGGACGGTGATGCCGAGCTCCCGGTTGAGGCGGCGGATGATGCCGAACACCTCCCTCACGAGAAGGGGGGAGAGTCCCATCGAGGGCTCGTCCATCAGGATCAGCTTCGGCCGCGCCATCAGCGCGCGTCCGATCGCCAGCATCTGCTGCTCGCCGCCCGAGAGGTAGCCCGCGAGCCCGGTGCGCTCCTTCAGGCGCGGGAAATAGGCGTAGACGCGCTCGATGTCCTGCTGCACCTCGCCGTCCGTGCGCGTGAAGGCGCCGAGGCGGAGGTTCTCGTGCACCGTCATGTCGGCGACGATGCGCCGCCCCTCCATCACCTGGAAGATGCCCTTGCGCACGATCCGGTCGGGGTCGATGCCGTTCAGCCGCTCGCCGGCGAAGATGATGTCGCCGCGCGTGATCTCGCCCTCCTCGGTCTTCAGGAGGCCCGAGATCGCCTTCAGCGTGGTGGACTTGCCGGCGCCGTTCGCACCCAGCAGCGCGACGATGTGGCCTTGCGGCACCTTCAGCGACAGGCCGCGCAGCACCAGGATGACGTCGCTGTAGACGACCTCGACGTTGTTCACCTCGAGCAGCGCCGGCAGCGCATCGACCCAGCGCCTCGCTCCCTTGGCGGCAGCGGTTGCGTCCATGCCCGTCCCGTTCCAGGGGGCGGGCGGCCCGCGGCCGCCCGCCCGTGCGCCTCACCAGCCGAGCCAGTCGGCGCGGCGCTCGAGGGTGATGGTGGTCACCGGCTCGAGCCTCATCGTGCCGGCGCGCATCAGCTCGGCGACCGAACCCTGGGTGGTGTCGCCGGCGACGACGGCACGATAGAGCGCGACGCGCATCTGGCCGCGATGGTCCTCGGCGGTGAAGTTGGACGGCGTGCACACGCCCTCGAACCCCTTCGGAACCCAGTCCTTGCGGGCGTAGAACCCGTCGCGGATGCGCGGGCCGGTGATCTCGCCGCCATTGGCCGCGGCGGTCTCCATCGCCTCGACCATCAGCATCGCCGAGCAGACGCCGGCGAGGTAGTGCACCGGGCGGTACTCGGCCTGCGGCGTCGCACCGCCCTGGCTGATCTCGCGCAGGGCGGCCATGCCCGGCGCGTCACCGCCCCAGGTGATGCCAGTGCGCACGGGAAACACGACGCCGTTCGCCGCCGTGCCGGCCGCCTTCATCGCGTTCTCGTCCATGCCCCAGACATTGCCGAGGAACTGCACCTGCACGCCGGCGGTCTGGCAGGCGCGCAGCACGGAGATGTTCGAGCCCGCGGTGTTGCCGAGATAGGCGTAGTTCGCGCCCGCGTTCTTCAGCGACAGGCACTGCGCGGTGTAGTCGCCCGGGGTGAGCGCGAACTGGATCGCGGGCAGCACCTCGAAGCCGAGCTCGGCCGCCAGCGCCTCGCCGGCCGCCTTGGGCGAGTTCGGATAGGGATGGTTCGCGCCCATGTGGACGTATTTCGGCCTGCCCTGGCCGCCGCGCCTCTTCCAGTCCTCGGCCGCCCAGGTGATCATCGCGCGCAAGGCATCCGAGTAGGACGGGCCGTAGAAGAAGTTGAAGGGCGCGGCCTTGTCGGCCCGCGGTGCCTTGCCGGTCGGGTCGGTCAGCGCGGCGGAGTAGGACGCCGAGATGTAGGGGATGCGGTCGCGCGTGACGAAGGTGATCAGCGCCTCGGTATCCGCCGTGCCCCAGCCCTGGATCGCGACCACGCGCTCGCGCTGGGCCCAGGATTGGTACTGCGCGATCGCGCGCGGCGCCTGGTAGCCGTAGTCGAAGCCGGAGACGGCGAGCTGGCGGCCGGCCACGCCGCCGCGGCGGTTCACCCAGGCGAGCGCATCCGCGACCCCCTGGCCGTAGGGCACGCCGACATCCGAGGTGGCGCCGGAATTGTCCATCAGGTGGCCGACGGGAATGCGGTTCTGCGCCTCCGCGGCGGCGGCGAAGCCGACCGCGGCCGCGGCGGCAAGAAGCATGGCTCGGACGTGCATGTTTCCCTCCTGGACGTTCCTCACGGGGCGCCCTGCCGCCCCTAGTGCGCGAAAGGATACAGTTTCCAGTACGCCTTGATCAGCCTCCAGCGATGCGCGAGCCCGTCGGGCTCGAAGATCAGGAACAGGATGATCGCCGCACCGATCGCCATCTCGCGCAGGAAGCTCACCGCATTGCCCAGGCCGAGCGCGCGGTCGATCATGCCTCCGGCGAGCGCATCGGCGAAGCCCTGCACCACCTCCGGCAGCAGCACCATGAACGCCGATCCCATCATCGAGCCCATCACGCTGCCCAAGCCGCCGATGATGATCATGCCGAGGAACTGGATCGAGAACAGGATCGTGAAGGCCTCGACCGAGACGAACAGCAGGTAGTGGGCGTAGAGCGCGCCGCCGATGCCGGCGAAGAAGGAGGAGATGCCGAAGGAGAGCGTGCGGTAGTAGGTCAGGTTGATCCCCATGATCTCGGCCGAGAGGTAGTGGTCGCGCACCGCCACCAGCGCCCGGCCGTCGCGGGTGCGCATCAGGTTGGCCGCGGCCAGGAAGCTCAGCGCCACCCAGGCCAGCACGACGTAGAAATAGGCCTCGTCGGTGTCGAAGGAGTAGCCGAACAGGCTCGGCCGCAGCGTCACGCGTCCGGCCACGCCGCCGGTGAACCACTGGGCGCGCGCGAAGAAGTCCTCGAGGATGAACTGCGCGGCCAGCGTGGCGATGGCGAGGTAGAGCCCCTTCAGCCGCGCCGCCGGGATGCCGAAGACCATGCCGACCGCGGTGGTGGCGAGGCCGGCGAGCGGGATCGCGGCGAGCACCGGTGCCCCATGCTCGACGAACCAGGCCGAGGCGAAGGCGCCGACGCCGAAGAACGCCGCATGGCCGATCGAGATCTGGCCGGTGAAGCCGACCAGGATGTTCAGCCCCAGAGCGGCGATGCCGAGATAGCCGATCTGGATCATCAGGCTCAGCACGTAGCGGTCGCCGGTGAGCGGCACGAGGCAGAGTGCGGCGATGCCGGCGATCGCGAAGGCGCGCGACAGCCGGGTCGGGAAGATCGTGGTGTCCGCGCGGTAGGACTCGCGGAAGTCGCCGCACGGGGTCATCGCGATCGCGGCCATGGTGCGTCCTCAGACCCGCTCGATGTTCTTGGTGCCGAACAGGCCGTAGGGCTTGATCATCAGGATGATGATCAGCACGTAGAACGGCGCGATCTGGTACATGTTGCCCCAGTTCAGCAGCGTGCTGTCGAAGAAGTGGGCGACGTTCTCGAGCACGCCGACGATGATCCCACCCAGCACCGCGCCGAGGATCGAGTCGAGCCCGCCCAGGATCACCGCCGGGAACACCTTGATGCCGTAGAACGAGAGCGCCGAGCTGACCCCGTTCACCACGCCCACCACCACGCCGGCGACCGCCGAGACCACCGCCGAGATCGCCCAGGACATCGCGAAGACCTGGCGCACCGAGATCCCGAGCGACTGCGCCACCTGCTGGTCGAAGGCGGTCGCGCGCATGGCGAGCCCGTATTTCGAGGCGGTGAAGAACCAGGCGAAGGCGCCCATGATCGCGAGGCTGATCGCCAGGCTCATCAGGTAGACGGTCTGCACCTCGAGCCCCAGCACGCGCACGGCCTGGGTCGCGAAGATCGGCGGGAAGGGCTGGGCGAACACGCCGAACATCCACTTCATCAGCGCCTGGAAGAAGATCGACAGCCCGATCGTCACCATGATGACGCTGATCACCGGCTCGCCGATCAGCGGCCGCAGCACCACCACCTGGATCAGGATGCCGAACAGCGTCATGAAGGCGAGCGTCACGAGGAAGCCCCAGACGAAGGGGATCTGGAAGTGGGTGAGCAGCCACCAGCACACCCAGGCACCGACCAACAGGAACTCGCCCTGGGCGAAGTTCACCACCTGGGAGGCCTTGTAGATCAGCACGAAGCTCATCGCGACGACGCCGTAGAGCGTGCCGACGATCAGTCCGTTGAGCGCGAGCTGCAGCAGCAGTTCCCAGTTCATCGGGGCCTCATGCGGCGCGTGCCGGCGCGCGGGCGGGTGCGGGCGCCGGGGCGAGCTCGATCACGCGCAGCGTGGTGCGGATGCGCTGCGTCGTGCCGTCCTGGAACTTGATCACGGCATCCACGGGGATCTCCGTGCGGCCGCCGTAGATCGCCTCGATGATGTCGCCGTATTTCTGCGCGATCACGCCGCGGCGCACCTTGCGCGTGCGCGTGAGCTCGTCGTCGTCGGCATCCAGCTCCTTGTAGAGCAGCACGGCCTTGCGGATGCGTTGCGCCTCGGGCAGCTGCGCGTTCACCGCCTCGATCTCGCGTTTCAGGATCTCCGCCACCTGCGGCTTGGCGGCGAGGTCGCTGTAGGTGGTGAAGGCGATGCGGTTGCGCTCGGCCCATTTGGAGACGATCGGGTAGCGGATGCAGATGATCGCGGCGAGGTAGTCGCGCCGGTCGCCCAGGATCACGGCCTCGGCGACATAGGGGCTGAACTTCAGCTTGTTCTCGATGAACATCGGGCTGAAGCGGTCGCCGCGCGCGGTCGTGGCGATGTCCTTGATGCGGTCGATCACCACGAGATGGCCCTTGCGGTCGAAGTAGCCGGCATCGCCCGTGTGCATCCAGCCGTCGCGCAGGTCCGCCCGCGTCGCCTCCTCGTTCCTGAAGTAGCCCGCGAACATGTTCGGGTGGCGCGTGACGATCTCGCCCACGCCGTTGGCATCCGGGTTGTCGATCCGCACCTCCACCGTGCTGTCGAACGGGACGCCCACGGTGTTGAAGTCCACCTCGTCGGCGCGGTGGATCGTGTAGGCGCCGAGCAGTTCGGTCTGGCCGTAGAGCTGGCGCAGCGGCACGCCCATCGCCTGGAAGAAGCGGAACGTGTCGGGGCCGAGCGCCGCGCCGCCGGTGGCGGCCGACTTCAGGCGCGAGAAGCCCAGCCGGTCGCGCAGCGCGCGGAACAGCAGGGCATCGGCGACGGCCGACCGGCGCCCCCTGTCGAGGGCGGCGAGCCCCTGCCGCATGCCGAACTCGTACAGGCGCTGCTTCAGGGGCGTGGAGTCCATCACCCGCGCGCGCACATCCGCCGCGATCGCCTCCCAGAGCCTGGGCGCGAACAGGACGAAGGTCGGGCCGATCTCGCGGAAATCGGCCATCATCGTGTCGGGCTCCTCGACGAAGTTCACCTTCATGCGGGTGATGAGCCCCCAGCCCATCACGTAGACCTGCTCCATGATCCAGGGCAGCGGCAGCACCGAGACGTACTCGTCGTCCGGCCCCTTCGGATCGGCGCCGAGATAGCAGGCGCAGTGGTTGAGCAGCGCCTTCGCGGTCAGCATGGCGAGCTTGGGCCGCGCGGTCGTGCCCGAGGTGGTGCAGAGGATCGCGACGTCCTCGCCCCTCGTCGCCTCCACCATGCGCTCGTAGCGGTCGGGCTCGGCGAGGCGCAGGTCCTCGCCGCGCCGGATCAGCGCCGAGACCGGCATCAGCCGCGGATCGTCGTACTTCCGCATGCCGCGTGGATCGGAATAGACGATGTGGCGCAAGGACGGCGCGCGGTCGCCCAGGGAGAGCAGCTTGTCCACCTGCTCCTCGTCCTCGGCGAAGACGAGCTTCGCCTCCGCATGGGAGAGGAGATAGGCGATCTCGTCGTCGAGCGCGTCGCGATAGATGCCGAGCGACATCGCGCCCGCGGCGTGCGTCGCGACCTCGCCCATCACCCAGTCGGGCCGGTTGTCGCCGATCAGCGCCACCACGTCGCCGCGGCCGACGCCCAGGGCGGCGAGGCCGAGCGCGAAGGAGCGCACCCGCTCGTGGTACTCGGCCCAGGTGATCGAGCGCCAGATGCCGAACTCCTTCTCGCGCAGCGCCGTCTCGCCCCCGTGCTCGCGCGCGTGCAGGGCGAGGAGCTTGGGCAGCGTGTCGTGGCGGGCGAGATCGGGCAGCGCCATGACGCTCAGGCGACCGCGCCCGTCTCGGCCTCGCTGCCCGCCGGCACGTCGTCGGCCTCGCCGAGATAGGCACGCTTGACCAGCGGATCGGCCAGCACCTGGTCGGGCGTGCCCTCGGCGATCTTGCGCCCGAAATCCAGCACGATCACGCGATGGCTGATGTCCATCACCACGCCCATGTCGTGCTCGATCATGATCACCGTCATCCCCCACTCCTCGTTGAGGTCGACGATGTAGCGGGCCATGTCCTCCTTCTCCTCGAGGTTCATCCCCGCCATCGGCTCGTCGAGCAGGATCAGCTTGGGCTTCAGCGCGATCGCGCGGGCGAGCTCGACGCGCTTGCGCAACCCGTAGGGCAGCGTGCCGGCGACCGCCTTGCGGATGTGCTGGATCTCGAGGAAGTCGATGATGTCCTCGACCTCGCGGCGGTGCGCGAGCTCCTCCCTCTGCGCGCCGCCGAGCCAGTAGACCATGCCGGTGAGGAAGTTGTTGCGCAGCAGATGGTGTCTGCCGACCATGATGTTGTCGAGCACGGTCATGTGGCCGAACAGGGCGAGGTTCTGGAAGGTCCGGCCAATGCCCAGGCCTGCGCGGTGGTTCGGCTTCAGCCCGGTGATGTCGCGGCCCTCGAACAGGATGCGGCCCTCGGTCGGCCGGTAGCGGCCCGAGATGCAGTTCACCATCGAGGTCTTGCCCGCACCGTTCGGGCCGATGATCGAGAAGAGCTCGCCCCGCTCGACCGCGAAGGAGACGTCGCTCAGCGCGCGCACGCCGCCGAAGCGGAGTGACACCTGCGCTGCTTCGAGGATCGGCGTGTCCTGCTTCACCCGGACGGCTCTCCCTGCCCCGGACCTGTCCTTGCCGGCTGTTCCCGCCCGGTCCGTCGGCATCACCTTACGTGCGGTGCGGGCGTGCCGGCAACAAGCCTCCGCGGTCGCCGCGCGCCTCCGCCCGACCGGACACCGCCCGTCCGCCCTCGCGCCGCCCGCACGGCCGCCGCTACCGGTACGGATCCTCCACCCGCGGCCAGTAGGGCGTCGCCAGCTTCGTGTAGGGCAGCGCGGCGAAGTCGTGGTCCATCGCTCCGGGCGCGCCGACATAGCGCACGGCGGCGGCGATCGGCGCAAATCCGGCATAGAAGTGCTGCGACGACTTCACCACCACCGCCTTCAGCCCGCCCAGCGCCAGGCCGAGCCCCTCGAAGGCGTCCGGATGGAAGCCCTGCTGGCGGTTGGTGACGAGCAGGAGGTGGATACCGTCCGCCTCCACCCAGGCCGATGGGCCGAAGGAGGCGCGGCTGCCCGAGAGCCCGGTCTGCTCGTGCGCCTCGGCGACCGCGCGCACGACCACGTCGAGATCCGCCGGCGGTCCGGACATCGCGCCGCACTTGCCGCCCACCCGCAGCCTGAGCCGCGCGCCTGCGCCCGCCTCGCGGCAGAACGACACCGCGACCGGGTCCCACACCGGGCCCACCGCGGCGCCCTTCGCCCGGTGCCCGACCAGGCGGTGGATCAGGAAGGTGCTGTCGGAGGGCGCGCCGCCGCCGGCATTGTCGGTCACGTCGGCGATCACCACGGGCTTGCCGCCATCCGCGCCGAGCGCCGCCGCGATCGCCGCATCGGCGTCGTCGAGCCGCGGATGCGTCTCGTGGCGCATCGCCCAGATCCGCGCGCCGAACGCGCGTGCCGCCGCCGCGGCCTTCGCCTCGTCGCCGTCGGCGATCACCACCATCTTCGCGCCGACATCCGGCACGTCCGCCCAGGGGAAGCCGTGGCCGAAGGAGACCGAGAGGATGCCCTCCTTCCCCTCCGCCGCCGCCATCTCGGCGACGAAGGACCTCATCGGCTCGACCGGCGTGCGCCACATCGAGATCATGCGCAGGTCGTGATAGGCGATGCGCGGGCGGATCTCGCCCCGCGCCGCGCGCCGCGCGAGGTCGTAGAGATCGTGCGCGCGGTCGGCGATGTCGGTGTGCGGATACTCCTTGAACAGCACGATCAGGTCGGCCGCGCGGCGCATCGTCTCGCTCAGGTGGCAGTGGAGGTCGAGCTCGATCCCCACCACCACGTCGGGCCCGACGATCGCGCGCACGCGCGCGAGCGTGTCGCCCTCGCAGTCGTCGTAGCCGTCGGCCACCATCGCGCCGTGCATCGACAAGAGCACGATGTCGACCGGCAGGGCGGCGCGCAGATCGGCGAGGATCGTGTCGCGCAGCTCCTCGTAGACCGCGCGCACGGTGATGCCGGCGGGCTGCGCGGCCGCGGAGAGGCTCTCGGCGACCTCGACCCCGTCGGCCTCGGCGCGGCTGCGCCAGACGCGCATGGCGAGATTGCCCCAGCCCGGCGGCTGGCGCGAGGCGTCATGGCGGAAATAGCGGTGGCCCATGAAGGCCTCGCGCCCCGTGGGGATCGGCGCCCAGGTGTTGGTCTCGGTCGCCAGTCCCGCCATGAACAGCTTCATCGTCGCTCCCTCAGCGCGTGGCCAGGATCGCCAGCATGACAAGCCCGACGGCGATCCGGTAGTAGCCGAAGGGCGTGAAGCCGATGCGCGCGATCACCGCCAGCACCGCGCGCACGACCAGGAAGGCGACGACGAAGGCCGAGGCGAAGCCGATCGCGATCAGCCCCGCCCCGTCCCAGGTCAGCACGCTCCAGTTCCGGTAGAGGCTGTAGGCCGTGGCCGCGAGCATGGTCGGGATCGCGAGCACGAAGCTGAACTCGGCCGCGGCGGGGCGGGCGACGCCGAGCAGCAGCGCGCCGATGATCGTCGCCCCCGAACGCGAGGTGCCGGGAATCATCGCCAGCGCCTGGAAGAGGCCGATCGCGACCGCCATCCGCGGCGTGATCGCCTCGATGCGCCCGATGCGCGCGGCACCGCGCAGCCGCTCGATCAGGATGATCGCGATCCCGCCCAGGATCAGCGCGGCGCAGACCACGAAGGGGTCGAACAGCAGCCGCGTGATCGGGCCGTAGAGGGTGGCGCCGATCACCAGCGCCGGCAGGAAGGCGAGCAGCAGGTTGCGCACGTAGAGCCGCGCCTCGCGGTCGGTGAACATCCCGAAGGCGAGCCGCCAGAGCTTGCCGAAGTAGATCGCCACCACCGCCAGGATCGCGCCGAGCTGGATCACGATCTCGAAGCTGCGCCCGGGCGGGGCGGCGAAGCCGAGCAGGTCGATCACCAGGATCAGGTGCCCGGTCGAGGAGACCGGGATGAACTCGGTCGCGCCCTCGACGACGCCGAGCAGCAGCGCCTGGAGCGCGGAGGTGAGGTCCATGGATCGGCAGGGTCCGTTCAGGGGGAAGGCGGCGGGACGCGCAGCGCGACCGCGCCGGCGCGCGCGCCCGTATACACCAGGAGCGCCTCGCCGGAGGCGGGAAACACCCCGGTGAGCGCGGTGATGTTCACCTGGTGGGTGACGAGCACGAGCGTCCCCGGACCCGCCCAGGCCGCGAGCAGGCCGCGCAGCGCCTCGGTGCGCGCGGGCCCGGCGGCGCGGTCGGCGAAGAAGCTGTCCAGCTCCGGCGCGTGACCGACCGGGCCCAGGCCGAGCAGTTCGGCGGTCTCGTGCGCCCGGCACCAGGCCGAGGAGAGCACGCGGGCCTGATCGATCCCGCGGGCGCGCAAGGCCGCGCCGATCGCGCGCGCCTGGGCGCGGCCCGCCTCCGACAGGGGGCGCTGGGTCGCGCAGTCGCCGGGCCGGAAGCCGGGCGGGTCGCCGGTGCCGGGTGCGATCGCGTGGCGGAGCAGGACCGCCG
>NZ_VIKA01000006.1 GCF_006704265.1 Elioraea sp. Yellowstone
CGCGGCCGCCGAGCGCGAGCGCTGGGGCGAGGCCCGCGCCGTGCTGTTCCGCCGCGCCGGCGGCGAGGCGACCGAGCTCGTGATCGCCGATGCCGATGCGCGCTGCTGGGCGGCGGCCGTCGACCAGGCGGTCGGGCTCGACTCGCTCTACGGGCTGGCGCTCTGCTTCCGCCTGCTCGGGCTGATCGAGCTGCTCGCCACCGCGCCATGGGCGCGCGGGCTGTTCGATGTCGCGCCCGAGGGCACCACGCTCCACCCGGCGCTGCTCGCCGCCGCCGCGCGCGCGCCGCTCGCCGCGGACGGCCGGTTCGACCAGGCCGGCATCCGTCGCGCCCTCGCCACCCGACTGACAGGGTCCGTCCGATGATCCGCACCCTCGCCCTCGCCGCCTGCGCCGCGCTCGCCGCCTGCGCCGGGCCGCCGCCGCCGGAGCAGCGCGTCAGCGCCTCGGTGGAGAATGCCTGCCGCGCCGAGGCCGAGCGGGTGATGCGGGAGCGCTCGCGTGCCAACCGCGACCGGCTCGACGACATGGAGTCGCGCTTCGGCGCCGAGGGGTTCCAGGCGCAGCGCATCCGCACCACCGAGATCCTCGACCGCGACCGGATCTATCGCGAATGCCTCGGCCGCGCCTCGCCCGCGCAGGCACCGGCGGGCGCGGCCGCGCCGACCACCCCGGTGCAGCTCCGCCAGTAGCCGGTCGGTGGTCAGGGGCCGCGCCGCGCCGGCGTCAGGTCGATCCCGACCGCGAGCAGGAGTTCGTAGGCGAGCACGAGCGCGGCGAGCGCCGCCAGCCACAGCGCCGCCCAGCGCAGCGCCGGCTGGCCCGCGAGCCGCGCCCGCATCCCCGGCAGCAGCAGCGCCAGCGCACCCGCCACCCAGACCAGCCCGACGATCTGCCAGGTCTCCATCGCGTCCCTCCGTCCCGGCCCCAGGATAGTCGCATGGACCAAGCCCTCACCTTCCACGGCGCCGCCGGCACCGTCACCGGCTCCTGCCTGCTGATCGAGGCGGGCGGGGCCCGCCTCCTGGTCGATTGCGGCCTGTTCCAGGGCCCGAAGACGGTGAAGGAGCTGAACTGGCGCCCGCTGCCCTTCGACCCGCGCACGATCGACGCCGTGCTGCTCACCCACGCGCATATCGACCATGCCGGGCTGATCCCCCGCCTCACCCGCGAGGGCTTCCGCGGCGCGGTGCACGCCACGCCGGCGACGATCGATCTCTGCCGCTTCATGCTGCCCGACTCGGGCTTCATCCAGGAGGGCGAGGTGGAGCGGCTGAACCGGCGCAACCGCGCGCGCGGCCGTGCGGCGGTGACGCCGATCTACACCCGCGCCGACGCCGAGGCCGCGCTCCAGCACTTCCGCCCGCTGCCGCTCCGCCGCTGGCTCGACCTGCCCGGCGGGACGCGCGCGCGGCTCTGGAACGCGGGCCACCTCCTGGGCTCGGCCTCGGTCGAGCTCGTCCTGCCCGGCGGCGCCACGCTGCTCGTCTCCGGCGATCTCGGCCCCGGCGCCAAGCCCTTCGTCGAGGACGCCGAGGCGCCGCACGATCCCGACTGGCTGGTGCTGGAATCCACCTATGGCGACCGCGAGCGCGACGACCCGCCGCCGGCCGGGCGCCGCGCGCTCCTGCGCGCCGAGGTGCAGGCGGCGCTGAAGGCGGGCGGCAACCTGCTGATCCCGGCCTTCGCGGTCGAGCGCACGCAGGAGCTGTTGCACGATCTCGACCTCCTGATGGAGCGGGGCGAACTGCCGGCGGTGCCGGTGGTGATCGATTCCCCGCTCGCGGCCGAGGCGACCCGCACCTTCCGCGCCCACCTGAAGGACCTGCCGGAGGAGACCGAGCCGGCCGAGACCTTCCTCGCCGGGCCGAACATCCGCATCACCGCCTCGGTCGAGGAGAGCAAGAAGCTCAATCAGGTCGCCGGCGGGATGATCGTGATCTCCGCCTCGGGCATGGCCGAGGCGGGCCGGATCCGCCACCACCTGCTGAACAACCTCTGGCGGCCGGAGGCGACGGTGCTGTTCGTCGGCTACCAGGCGCCCGGCACGCTCGGGCGGCTGCTGGTGGACGGGGCGAGCGAGGTCTCGATCATGGGCCAGGAGGTGGCGGTGCGCGCGCGCATCCGCCGGCTCGATGTCTACTCCGGCCATGCCGACCGCCAGGGCCTGCTGGACTGGGTGGCGGCGCGCGGCAGCGTCCGGCGCGGCGTGTTCCTGGTCCACGGCGAGCCCGAGGCGCGCGCAGCACTCGCCGGCGCGCTGCGGCAGCGCGGCCTCGCGGTGGACCTGCCCGAGATGGACTCCCGCTACGCCCTGCCGGTGGAGGGGCCGGCGCGGCCGCGCGGGGCGGCGGCACGGCTGCCGCCGGAGGCGACGCATGCGGCCTTCGACTGGCACAACGAGCGGGCAGCGCTCCTGCTGGAACTGCGCCGGCGTCTCGAGGAGGCGGGCGACGACCGGGCGCGCGCCGCCCTGCTCTCGCGGGTCCGGGCGGCGCTCAGGGGTTCCGCCGACGCGCCGGCGCACCAGATCGAGGGCCGATAGGTCGTCCGGCCTCGGCCGGCGCCGGCCTGCGCCAGCCGCCGCGAAGGAGAACGGCCCATGCCCCCCGTCGAGCCACCTGACGACGATACCGCACTGATCGTCGTCGACGTGCAGGTCGGATTCCTGCCCGGCGGCAGCCTGCCCGTGCCCGAAGGCGACGACGTGGTACCGATCATCAACGCGCTCGCGCGCCGCTACGCGACCGTCGTGCTCACGCAGGACTGGCATCCGCCCGATCACCTCTCCTTCGCCAGCGCGCATCCCGGCCGCGCGCCGTTCGAGACGATCGCGCAGCCCTACGGCCCGCAGGTGCTCTGGCCCGACCACTGCGTGATGGGCACGCCCGACGCCGCCTTCGCGCCCGGGCTCGACATCCCGCATGCCCAGGCGGTCATCCGCAAGGGCTGCCGCCGCGCCGTGGACAGCTACTCGGGCTTCCTGGAGGCGGACCGTACGACGCGCACCGGGCTCGACGGCTATCTCGCCAGCCGCGGCATCCGGACGGTGCACCTCTGCGGTCTGGCGACCGATTTCTGCGTCGCCTGGACCGCGCTCGATGCGCGCCGCTTCGGCCTCGCGGCGGCGGTGATCGAGGAGGCCTGCCGCGGCATCGATCTCGACGGCAGCCTGGCGAGGGCCTGGGCAGAGATGGAAGCGGCCGGGGTGCGCCGGATCGCCGCCGCCGGCGCCTGAGCCGCGCCCCGGCAGGGCGCGACCCTCGAGAGGGCCGGACGCGCGCAGGGCAGGCCTCCGCCTCCGCGCCGGATATGGCCGCCCGGCTCACGCCTGGTCGGCGGCGTGGGCCTTCAGATCGGCGAGCGAACAGACCGCCAGCGTGTCGGCATGGGTCGCGGCGAGCACCACGCGCGGCGCGCAACCGGCCTCCAGCGCCTCCTGCCAGCGCGCTGCGCAGAGGCACCAGCGGTCGCCCGGCTTGAGCCCGGGGAAGCCGAGTTCCGGCCGCGGCGTGACGAGATCGTTGCCGCGCAACCTGCTGAAGGCAAGGAACGCCTCGGTCATCACCGCGCAGACCGTGTGCAGGCCGAGATCGCGCTCGTCGGTGTTGCAGCAGCCGTCGCGGAACCAGCCCGTCAGCGGATCGTGCGAGCAGGCCCTGAGCGGCCCGCCCAGCACGTTCCTCGCCCGCCTGTCCTCGCCGTCGCGCGGCATCGCCCGCTCCTCCGCCGGGGAGATGGTCCGCCCACGCCGGCACGGCAAGATCGCGGATCACGCGGCCGTGCGCAGCGCCGGCGGTGAACTTGGCCTATCGATTCGTCCCCAGGGCAACGATCCGGGGGAGGAACCCATGCGTCTCGACCGCCGCCACGCGCTTGCCGCCGCGCTCGCGGCACCGGCACTCGTCTCCGCCGCGCCGCTGCGCGCCGCCGCCCCGCAGGCGGGACGCCAGGCGCCCGGCTTCTACCGGCTGAAGGTCGGGGACTACGAGGTGACCATCGTCAACGACGGGATCAACCGCCGCCCGAACCCGGGCGAGGGCTTCGTGCGCAATGCCGACAAGGCCGCCGTCGAAGCCGCCCTCGCGCGCGACTTCCTGCCGACCGGCCATCTCGACATCACCTTCAACATCACCTTCGTCAACACCGGCCGCGAGCTGATCCTGTTCGACACCGGCACGGGGGGCAATCTCGCGGCGACCGCGGGCACGATGTGGGACAACATGCAGGCCGCCGGCATCGCACCCGCGCAGGTGGACAAGATCGTGTTCAGCCACTTCCACGGCGACCACGTCTCCGGGCTGGTCAGCCGCGAGGGGCAGCCGCGCTTCCCGAACGCCGAGCTGATCGTGCCCGAGGCGGAATGGACGTTCTGGATGGGGGAGCGCGCGCCGCAGCAGCCGGCGGCAATGGTGAAGGGCCGGTTCGGCCCCTACCCGGCCGAGCGGATCAGGCGGGTGGCGAGCGACGCCGAGGTCGCCCCCGGCATCCGCGGCATCCCGACCTTCGGCCACACGCCCGGGCACACGACCTGGTCGGTGCAGTCCGGCAACGGCACGCTGATCGTGCTGGGCGACGTCACCAACCATCCGACGATCAACCTGCGCAATCCCGGCTGGCACGCCGTGTTCGACATGGACGCCGCGATGGCCGAGGAGACGCGGCGGCGCTTCTTCGATCGTGCCGCGGCGGACCGCACGCCGATCGTCGGCTATCACTGGCCGTTCCCGGCCGTCGGGTACGTGCGCAAGAACGGCACGGGCTATGACCTCGTGCCGATCCCCTGGACCAGCCAGGTCTGAGGAAGACCCCGGGGGGATGAGGCTGCCGGGTCCCGTCGCGGCAAGCCGCCACGGAAGCCCGCTCCGCCGCGCCTCCCGCGGCTATGCCCCCGGGCGCTTCAGCGGCCCGCGCGCCTGTTCGTAGGCGTGGGCGGCGCGCAGCACCGTCGCATCCTCCCAGGGACGACCGGCGAGCTGGATCGCCACCGGCAATCCGCCCTCGCCGAGACCCGCGCACACCGTCATCGCCGGCTGGCCGGTCAGGTTGAACGGCAGCGTCAGGCTCGGCGTCCTGAAGCCGATCCACGGATCCACCGCGTCGATCCGCGGCGCCTCGCCCATGGCGGCGGCGGTCAGCAGGAGATCGACCTCGCGCATCGCCGCCGCGACCTCTCCGGCCAGACGGCGGCGGAGCCGCTGCGCGGCGATGATGTGCTCGCCGGTGACCAGCGCGCCGAGCAGCAGCCGCTCGCGCAGGATCTCGCCATAGGCCGCGCGCTGCGCGCGCAGCCAGGGGCCGTGCACCGCGAAGGCCTCGCCCAAGAGCAGCGTCATCCCCGGCGCCCAGAACTCGGCGAGCGGCGGCAGCGTCACGTCGCGCAGCTCGGCGCCGAGGTCGGCGAAGATCCGCGCCGCCGCGTCGATGCCCTGCCGCGTCGCCGGGCTCACCTGCACGTCGGCCTCGTGGAAATGCCGCACCACGCCGACGCGCAGCCCCTTCACCCCGTCGCCGAGCCCGGAGACGAGGTCGGGCGCAGGCCGCGCCGCGGAGCCGGGATCCTCGGGATCGTGCCCGGCCGCCGCCTGCAGCAGGAGGGCGCAGTCCTCCGCCGTCCAGGCGAGCGGGCCGACATGGTCCATCGACCAAGCGAGCGGGATCACGCCGGTGCGGGGCACCAGCCCGTAGGTCGGCTTGATGCCGGCGAGACCGCACAGCGCCGCGGGGCCGCGGATCGACCCGCCGGTGTCCGACCCGGTGCCGCCCAGGATCATGCCGGAGGCGACCGCCGCGCCCGTGCCCGAGGACGAGCCGGCCGTGAAATGATCCGGGTTCCAGGGGTTGCGCGCCGGCGGCGTGGGCAGATCGAAGGACGGCCCGCCCCAGGCGAACTCGTGCGTGGTGAGCTTGCCGAGGGAGATCGCACCCGCCTCGGCCCAGCGCCGCACCACCGCCGCGTCGCGCGTGGCGACATTGCCGGCCAGGATGCGCGAGCACGCGGTGGTCGGCAGCCCGGCGACGTCGACGATGTCCTTGTGCGCGATCGGGATGCCGTCCAGCGGTCCGCGCGGCCCGTCGCGCAGGATGCGCGCCTCGGCGGCGCGCGCAGCCGCGATCGCGCGCTCGAGGTCCAGCGCGACGAAGGCGTGAAGCACCTCCTGGTGCTTCTCGATCCGGCCGATGCACGCGCGGATCAGTTCCACGGGCGAGAGGCGGCGCGCGGCGATCGCGCGCGCCGCCGCGGCGATGGTCGGGATCGCGCTCACGGCCGCTTCGCCGCGGGGGGCACGAAGATCACGGCCGGCTCGCCCTGCCCCGCGCCGTCGCGCACGCGCGCGAGCAGGGCCTCGAGCAGGCGCGCGGGCTCGCCGAGGCGGGTGCGCTCCGCCGCGTCGAGCGGGAGGCCGGCGCGGGTGAAGGGATCCTCGGTGGGTGCTGGCATGATGCGAGCCTAGCAGCCTGTTCCGGCCGGCCGGAATAGGCCTCTAGGTCGCCGGCGCGATCGCGTCGATGGCCCGCGCGAGCGTCACGTCGCGCATCGACAGCCCGCCGGCGTCGTGCGTGGACAGCACGATCTCCACCCGGTTCCAGACATTGGACCACTCGGGGTGGTGGTCGTGCTTCTCGGCCAGCAGCGCGACCCGGCTCATGAAGGCCCAGGCCTCGGAGAAGTCCCGGAAGCGGAACACGCGCCGGATCGCATCGCGCCCCTCGACCATCGACCACCCGGGCAGCGCCTGTCCCAGCCCCGCCCGCTCCGCCTCGCTCAGCGTCGCCACCATGCTTGCCTCCTCGTCCGCGCCCACCCCATGTAGGGCACATGCGCAGCTTCACCACAGCCCCGACCACGGAGGAGATCGTCGCCCTTGCCGACGAGGCGCTCGCCTGGGCGCAGCGGCACTTCCCGCGCGACCTCGCGAAGCTGCTCGAAGGCGTGGCGATCGTCGTCGACGACCTGCCCGACGACGAGACCGTGGAGGAGATGGGGTTCGACAGCCCGTGGGAGCTCACCGGGCTCTGGCGCGGTGTGCCGCTCACCCAGCGCAGCGTGCTGCAGACGCCCGATCAGCCCGAGATGGTCCATCTCTATCGGCTGCCGATCCTCGCCGAATGGATCGAGACCGGCGAGGACCTGCGCAGCCTGGTGCGCAATGTCCTGATCCACGAGATCGCACACCATTTCGGCTTCTCCGACGAGGAGATCACCCGGCTGGAACGCGAGGGGTAGCGCGCTGACGCGATGCAGGGGCCCTGCCCCCTTGCCCCCCGCCCCCCGCAAGGGGCCATTGGCCCCTTGACCGCGTTTAGCGCGAGTAGAACTCGACGACCTGCGCCGGCTCCATCTGCACCGGATAGGGCACGTCCATCAGCTTCGGCGCGCGCAGGAACCGCCCGCGCATCGCGCGGTGGTCCACCTCCAGGTACTCGGGCACGTCGCGCTCGGCCGATTGCGCGGCGTCGAGCACCGACGCCAACTGCTTCGACTTCTCCTTCACCTCGATCTGGTCGCCGTCGCGCACGAGGAAGGAGGGAATGTTCACCCGGCGGCCGTTCACCATGATGTGGCCGTGGTTGACGAGCTGGCGCGCCGCGAAGGGCGTGATCGCGAACTTGAGGCGATACACCACCGTGTCGAGCCGCCGCTCGAGGAGCTCGATCAGGTTCTCCGAGGTGTCGCCCTTCCGGCGCACGGCCTCCTCGTAGTAGCGGCGGAACTGACGTTCGCCGATGTTGCCGTAGTAGAACTTCAGCCGCTGCTTGGCCGCGAGCTGCATGCCGAAGTCGGTCGGCTTCTTGCGCCGCTGGCCGTGCTGGCCCGGCCCGTAGTCGCGCTTGTTGACCGGGGATTTCGGCCGGCCCCAGAGGTTCTGGCCCAGCCGACGATTGACCTTGTACTTGCTCTCGACGCGCTTCGTCATGGCGCGCGGCCCTTTCCTTCATTCTGCGGGGCAGCGACCGCCGCGCCCCTCCTGTCCCGGTAGTCCCTTGCGGGCGGAACGGCCGTTCGCATTCCCGGGAATGAGCGGCGGGTGATACGGGGGGAGGCCCGGCTTGTCAAACCGCCACCCCGGCCCTTATCCCGGCGCATGGTCACGCGCTCCGAGATCCTGGTCCTCGGCCTCACAGCCGGCGTCATCGGCTCCCTGGTCGGCGGCATGATGCTCGGGGTCGGGATGGGTCTGATCAGCCAGGGTGCGCATATCGGCTGGTTGCTCGCCCTGCCCGGCGCCCCGGCGGGCGGGCTGATCGGGCTGCTGCTGGCCCGTCGCCTCGCGCGGCGCCTGCCCGGGTAGCGCTACACGGCCTCGTCGGGCTCGACCTCCATGTCGGGCTCGATGCGGCCGCGCACGCGCCGCCCGCGCGCGAGCTCGGTGACGATGCCGTGCAGCGTGCGCAGCTCCTGCTCGGTCACCTCGCCGCGCTCGAACAGGTGGCGGATGTTGCGCACCATGCTCGGCCGCTTCGCCTGGTTGCGCAGGAAGCCGCAGGCGTCGAGCTCCGCGACCAGATGGCGCAGGAAGTTCTCGAGCTGGTCCTTGGTGGCGATGCGCGTCTCGTTGGTGACGAGGCGCACGGGCGGGGTGGTGTCGGCGGCGATCCACCACTCGTAGGCCATCACCATCACCGCCTGGGCGAGGTTCATCGAGTTGAAGGCGGGATTGAGCGGGATCCGCACCAGCGTGTCGGCATGGGCGAGATCCTCGGCGGTGAGGCCGGCGCGCTCCGGGCCGAACAGGATGCCGGAGGCGAGGCCGCGCGCGGCGATCCCGCGCAGCATCCCCGCCGCCCCGCGCGCGGTCGCCGTGTTGACGATCACGTGGCGCGGCCGCGGGCAGGTGGCGAACACGCGCTGGAGGTCGGCGACCGCATCCGCGACCGTCGGGTGCAGCGTCGCCGCCTCCAGGATCGCATCCGCGCCCGAGGCGGTGCGCCACGCCTTCTCCTGCGGCCAGCCGTCGCGCGGGGCGACCAGGCGGAGATGGAAGAGCCCGCCATTCGCCATCGCGCGCGCCGCCGCGCCGATGTTCTCGGCGAGCTGCGGACGCACCAGGATGACGACGGGCGAATGCTCGCCCACCGGGCCGATCGCCGCCCCGCCCTCGCGTCCCGTCATGGCGCGGCGGGGTAGTCCCGCCGGGCCCGGCCGGTCAACCGCCCAGGCGGCGCAGGATCGCGCGCATCTGGGCGATCTCGGCCTCCTGCGCCCTGATGATCTCCTCGGCGAGCCGGCGCACCTCCGGATCGCGCCCGTGTTCCAGCGCGATGCGCGCCATGTCGATCGCGCCCTGGTGGTGCGGGATCATGCCGCGGACGAAGTCGATGTCGGCGTTGCCGGAGTAGCGGATGTCCATCTCGCGGTGCATCCGCGCATTGGCCTCGCGGAAGGCGCGCGTGCTGGCAGGCTCCTCGGCCCGTGCCGGGCCGCCATGCGCGCCATGCGGCCCGTGCTGCATCTGCGCGATGACGGGCGAACGGGCATCGTGGTGATGTGCGGCCGCAGGCAGCGCTCCGGTCAGCAGCGCGCCGGCGAGCAGGATGGTCTTCATGCGCCTCTCCCTCAGAGATACTTGGTGAGCTCGCGGACCTCGGCGAGCGCCGCCTCGGCCTTGCCCTCGCTCACCGCCCGGTCGAGGCAGTGGTCGATATGGGTCTCGATCAGCACGCGCTTCGCCTCCGCCAGCCCCCGCTCGACGGCGCGGAGCTGCTGGGCGAGGTCGAGGCAGGGCCGGCCGCTCTCGATCATGCCGATCGTGGCGGTCAGGTGCCCCGAGACGCGCTTCAGCCGCTTCACGACATCGGCATGGGCGGCGTGACGGATGCCATGGGCCATGCGGATGATGGTATCCAGGGGGATGGGATGTGGGAAGGCCCTCGCGCGCCGCCCCTCCCGCCGGGAAGGGGCGGGGCGAGGACGCTACGCCGCCACGCCCTCGCGCATCAGCAGATAGGTCACGGCATCGGCCAGCGCGCCGAACGAGGCCTCGATCACGTTGCCCGAGACGCCCACGGTGCTCCAGCGACCGCCGCCATCGCCCTCGCTCTCGATGATCACGCGCGTGGTCGCCGCCGTCGCCTGGTCGGGGGTGAGGATGCGCACCTTGTAGTCCACGAGCCGCAGGCGCGCGACCGCCGGATAGTGCGGCACGAGCGCCTTGCGCAGTGCCGCATCAAGCGCGTTCACCGGCCCGTTGCCCTCGGCCACGGTCAGCACGCGCTCGCCCTTCACCACCAGCTTCAGCGTCGCCTCGGAGAGCGGCTCCTCGTGCTCGGCCCGGCGCTCGACGAGCGTCCGGAACGATTCCAGGCGGAAATACTCCGGCACGGTCCCCAGCACGCGCCGCGCGAGCAGCTCGAAGGAGGCCTCGGCCGCGTCGTAGGCGTAGCCGGCGAACTCCTTCGCCTTCACCTCCTCGAGGATGCGCCGGATGCGCGCGTCGTCCGGGTCGATCTCGATCCCGACCTCGGTGAGACGCGAGAGGATGTTCGACTTCCCCGACTGGTCGGAGACGACGATGTGGCGGCGGTTGCCGACCGTCTCGGGCGGGATGTGCTCGTAGGTCGCGGGATCGCGCTGCACGGCCGAGACGTGCAGGCCGCCCTTGTGGGCGAAGGCCGATTCGCCGACATAGGGCGCGCCGCGGTTGGGGGCGCGGTTCAGCCGCTCGTCGAGCGCGCGGGAGAGCTTGGTCAGGCCGCGCAGCCCCTCCGGCGTGATGCCCGTCGCGTAGCCCATCTTCAGCATCAGGGTCGGGATGATGCTGATCAGGTTGGCGTTGCCGCAGCGTTCGCCGATGCCGTTGATCGTGCCCTGCACCTGGCGGCAGCCGGCGCGCACGGCCGCGAGCGTGTTCGCGACCCCGTTGCCGGTGTCGTCATGGCCGTGGAAGCCGAGCTGCTCGCCGGGGATGACCTTCGCGACCTCGGCGACGATCGCCTCCACCTCGTGCGGCAGGGTGCCGCCGTTGGTGTCGCAGAGCACGATCCAGCGCGCGCCGGCCTCGTGCGCGGCCCTGATCGCGGCGAGCGCGTAGGCGCGGTTGCGCTTGTAGCCGTCGAAGAAGTGCTCGGCGTCGAACATCGCCTCGCCGCGGCGCGCGGCCTCGGCGACGCTGTCGGCGATCATGGCGAGGTTCTCGTCGAGGGAGACGCCGAGCGCCACCTCGGCGTGGTAGTCCCAGGTCTTGCCGACCAGGGTGACGACGGGGGTGCGCGCGCCGAACACCGCGGCGAGGCCGGGATCGTTGGCGGCGGAACGGCCGGCCCGGCGCGTCATGCCGAAGGCGGCGAGGCGGGCGGTGCGCAGCGGCGGCGGGTCGGCGAAGAACGCGTCGTCGATCGGGTTGGCGCCCGGCCAGCCGCCTTCGACGGTATCGACGCCGAACGCATCGAGTGCGCGCGCGATCGCCTGCTTGTCGGCGACCCCCCAGTCGATGCCCTGCATCTGCTGGCCGTCGCGCAGCGTGCAGTCGTAGATGTGGATGCGCTCACCGCTCACGACGCGCGCCTCCAGGTCGTGCCCTGCGGCCCGTCCTCGAGCACGATCCCCTGCGCCAGCAATTCGGCGCGGATCGCATCCGCGGTGGCGAAGTCGCGCGCGCGGCGCGCCGCCAGGCGCCTCGCGATTGCCGCCTCGATCGAGGCCGCATCGCCCTCGCCGCGGAACCACGCCTCGGCCGTGCGTGGCAACAGCCCGAGCACGTCGGCGGCGGCGCGCAGATCCGCGCCCGCGCGCGCATCGCGGGCGAGCGCGCGGTCGGCGAGGCCATGCATCGCCGCAAGCGCGGCCGGGGTGTTCAGGTCGTCGAGCAGTGCCGCCAGCACATCGGCCGGCAGCATCTCCGCCGCGGCCGGCTCGCCGGCGTGCTCCAGCGCGCGATAGAACCGGTCGAGCTCGCGCCGCGCCTCCGCAAGCGCAGCCTCGGAGTAGTCGAGCGGCATGCGGTAATGCGTCTTCAGCAGCAGCAGCCGGAACGCCTCGCCCGCCCAAGGCCCGTGCCGCAGCACGTCGGCCACCGTGACGAAGTTGCCGAGGCTCTTCGACATCTTCTCGCCGTCCACCAGCAGCATGCCGTTGTGCATCCAGAGCCGCGCGAAACGGCTGCCCGGGAAGGCGCAGACCGACTGCGCGATCTCGTTCTCGTGGTGCGGGAAGATCAGGTCGAGCCCGCCGCCATGGATGTCGAACTCGGGGCCGAGATGGCGCCACGACATCGCGCTGCACTCGATGTGCCAGCCGGGGCGGCCGCGGCCCCAGGGGCTCGCCCAGCCCGGCTGGTCCGGCGCCGAGGGTTTCCACAGCACGAAGTCGTAGGGCGAGCGCTTGTAGGGGGCGACGTCCACGCGCGCGCCCGCCTCCATCTCCTCCGGCGTGCGGTTGGAGAGCGCGCCGTAGCGCGGGTAGGAGGGCACATCGAACAGCACATGCCCGTCGGCGACATAGGCGTGGCCGTTCGCGATCAGCCGCTCGATCAGCACGATCATCTCGGCGATCGTCTCGGTCGCGCGCGGCTCCACGTCCGGCGGCAGGGCGCCGAGGGCGGCCATGTCCTCGTGGAACCAGCGGAGCGTCCGTTCCGTCACCGCCTCGATCGGCTCGCCCCGCTCGCGCGCCGCCGCCATGATCTTGTCGTCCACGTCGGTGACGTTGCGAACATAGGTCACGCGCGGATAGAGCCGCCGCAGCAGCCGCGTGAGCACGTCGAACACCACCACGGGGCGCGCGTTGCCGATATGCGCGCGGTCATAGACGGTGGGGCCGCAGACATAGAGGCGCACATGCGCCGGGTCGATCGGCTCGAAGCGTTCCTTCCGCCGCGTCGCGGAGTTGTAGAGCGTGAGATCCGTCATCCGTCCGGTCCGTGCGGGGCGATGCCCGGGGTATGGGTCAGGCGCGAGGTTCGGTCAAATCGCGCGGGGACAGATCACGGGGCGGCTCCTGCGGCCATGCTGAGCCGCGAGACTACGCGATCCCGGCCGATCAGGGGAAGCAAGGACGCCATGTCCGGGCCGTGGTCCTCGCCCGTCAGGGCGAGGCGGAGCGGGCGCCAGAGCGCACGGCCCCTGCGGCCGGTGGCGGCACTGACCGCCGCGGCCCAGGCCTTGGCCGTGGTGCCGTCCCAGGGCTCGGGTGGAAGCCGGGCGAGAGCCGCGCGCAGGAACGCGGCCTCGCCCTCGAGCGGCGGCGGCACGATCGACCCGGCGACGACCTCCCACCAGTGCCGCGCCTCGGTGGCGAGGTCGAGATTGCCGCGCACCGCCAGCCAGAACGCTTCCGTCGCGCCCGCGGGCAGCCGGTCGCGCACGGCCGCGAACGGCGTCGTGTGCAGCACCTTGCGGTTGAGGGCGAGGAGCTGGGTCGGGTCGAAGCGCGCGGGGCTGCGGCTGATCCGCCCGAGGTCGAAGCCGGCCGCCAGCGTGGCGAGATCGGCCGGGGCGAGATCGTCGGGCGTGCCGAGCCGGGCGAGATAGGCGGCGAGCGCCGCGGGCTCGATGCCGTCGGCGCGCAGCGCGCGAAGCGACAGCGAGCCCAGGCGCTTGGAGAGCGGCTCGCCCCCGCCGCCCACCAGAAGCGGCAGATGCGCCAGCCGGATCGCGTCCGGCTCGGCGCCGAGCGCGACCATGATGTCGCGCTGCACGCCCGAGTTGGTGACGTGGTCCTCGCCGCGGATCACGTGGGTGATCCCCATCTCCAGGTCGTCCACCACCGAGGCGAAGGTGTAGAGCGGCGTCCCGTCCGCGCGGATCAGCACCGGGTCGGAGACGGCGGGGAGCTTGACCGCGCGCCGGCCGAGCACGAGGTCGTCCCAGGCGGTCTCGCCGTCGGAGAGGCGGAAGCGCCAGTAGGGCGGACGGCCGGAGGCGAAGGCGCGCGCCTTCTGGTCCTCGGTCATGGCGAGCGCGGCGCGGTCGTAGATCGGCGCCAGGCCCCGCTTGAGGCGGTGGCGGCGCTTCGCCTCCAGCTCCTCCTCGCTCTCCCAGCACGGGTAGAGGCGGCCGGCGTTCTTCAGTCTCTCGGCCGCCGCGGCGTAGGCGGCGAGGCGGTCGCGCTGGCGGATCGGCCCTTCGTCCCAGGCGAGGCCGAGCCAGCGCAGATCGTCCTCGATCGCGGTCTCGTACTCCGGCTTGCAGCGCGTGGTGTCGGTGTCGTCGAGGCGCAGCACGAACGCGCCACCGTGCCGGCGCGCGAACAGGAAGTTGGCGAGCGCCACGCGCGCATTGCCGACGTGCAGATGGCCGGTGGGCGAGGGCGCGAAGCGGACGCGGACGGACATGTCGGGCGGAGGCGTTCAGGCGCGGCCGACGCCGTCGAAGGCGATGACCGCCCGGTGAGACCGCCATGCCCCCGATGCGGTCGGGTGCGCCGTCACGCGCCCCCTCTCACTCATCGTTGTCGCCGTCGTCCGGCTCGTCGCGCCGCGGATCGAGCCCGCGCCAGTCGCGCTCGATGCTGCCCGCCGGCGCGGGATGGCGCGCGAAGAACGCAAGCTCCGCCGCGCTCGACCAGCCCTGCGCCCCCGCTTCCAGCACCTCGGCATCCTCGCCGAAGGCGTGCCAGTCGCCCACCACCTCCTCGGGCGTCGCATCGGGCACACGGCAGCGCTCGACGCTGTCGCGCACATAGGCGCGCGCGAAGGCATTGGCGTGCATCAGGCTCGCGAAACCGCGCACGTCCTCGAACGCCTCCTCCTCCGTCTCCGCCGAGTGGTCGCGGATGCGCACCACCCAGCCGCCCGGCGGAGCGAACAGGTCGCCGATCACGAGACGAGCGCCGTGAAGCCGTTGGTGATCGGATAGCGCCGGTCGCGCCCGAAGGCGCGCGGGGAGATCTTCACCCCGGGCGGCGCCTGGCGGCGCTTGTACTCGGCGCGGTCGAGCATGCGCCAGACGCGCAGCACCGTCGCCCGGTCATGCCCCCGCGCCACCAGCGCATCGACGCTCTGTTCGCCCTCGACCAGCCCTTCCAGGATCGCATCGAGCACGTCGTAGGGCGGCAAGGAGTCCTGGTCGGTCTGGTTGGGCTTCAGCTCGGCCGAGGGGGCCTTGGTGATCACGCGCTCCGGCATCACCAACCCCGCCGGCCCCTTCGCCCCGCGCGGACGATGCGCGTTGCGCCAGCGCGCGAGCGCGAACACGGTGGTCTTGTAGACATCCTTCAGCACGCTGAACCCGCCGCACATGTCGCCGTAGAGCGTCGCGTAGCCGACCGACATCTCGCTCTTGTTGCCCGTGGTCAGCAGCATGTCGCCGAACTTGTTGGAGAGCGCCATCAGGATCAGACCGCGCGAGCGCGACTGGATGTTCTCCTCGGTGATGTCAGGCGCGCGGTTGCCGAACACGGGCGCGAGCACCTGGTGGAACGCCTCCATCGCCGGCGTGATCGGGATCGTGTCGTAGCGGATGCCCAGGCGCCGCGCGCAGTCCGCGGCGTCCTCGAGACTCTCCCGGCTGGTGTAGGGCGAGGGCAGCATCACCGCGCGCACGCGCTCGGGCCCCAGCGCATCGACCGCGACCGCGGCCGAGACCGCGCTGTCGATCCCGCCCGAGAGCCCCAGCACCACGCCGGGAAAGCCGTTCTTGTCCACGTAGTCGGCGAGCCCCAGCATCATCGCGCGCCAGATGCTCTCCTCGCGGCTGTCCTCGGCCGCGATGGCCCCCGGCGCGCAGACCAGCCGGTCGCCCTCGCGGGTCCACTCGGTGAGCGCGATCTCCTCGTCGAACTCCGGCAGCCGCGCCGCGACCGACCGGTCCGGATTCAGCACGAAGGAGGCGCCGTCGAACACCAGCTCGTCCTGTCCGCCGACCTGGTTGAGGAAGACGAAGCCGAGCCCGTTCTCCACCACGCGCGCGACCGCGAGCCCGATGCGGCGATCCTGCTTGCCGGACTCATACGGGCTGCCGTTGATCGAGAGCAGCACCTCGGCGCCGCTTTCGGCAAGGGTCTCGGACACGTCCGGCAGCCACCAGTCCTCGCACACCATCAGCCCGAGACGGAAGCCGCGGAACGACACCGGACCGGGTGCCGGGCCCGCGACGAAGTGGCGCTTGTCGTCGAACACGCCGTAGTTCGGCAGCTCGTGCTTGGCGCGCACGGCGGTGATCCTGCCGCCGTCGAGCAGGAAGGCGGCGTTGTGCAGCTTGCCGTCGTTCACCCACGGCCCGCCGACCACCATGCCGGGGCCGCCGTCCGCCGTGGCGGCGGCGAGCCGCTCGATCCCCGCCCGGCAGGCGGCGATGAAGGCCGGCTTCATCACCAGATCCTCGGGCGGGTAGCCGGCGATCGAGAGCTCCGGGGTGAGCACCAGATCGGCACCGAGCCCGGCCGCGCGCTGCCGCGCGGCAAGGATCTTCGCCGCGTTCGCCTCCAGCGCGCCCTCGTGCGGGTTGAGCTGCGCGAGCGCGATGCGGAGCCTCTCGGTCATGGCCGGCACGCTATGGTCGCGCCAGGGGCACGTCAACGCGACCGGCGCGCACGCCGAGGATCATCCCGCCCGTCACCAGCAGCACGCCGGCCAGCGCGCCCAGGCCCAGCGGCTCGCCCAGCACCGGCCAGGCGGCGAGCGCGGCGAGCGCCGGCACCACCGCGGTGAAGAGGGAGACGGTGGTGGATCCCAACGCCACCAGCGCACGCGTGTAGAGCAGCGAGGCCAGCACCATCGCCACCAAGCCCTGATAGACGCCCTGGAACACGACCTCCTGCCAGGCGGCCTCCGCCATCGCCGAGGGCAGCGCCAGCCACCAGACCGGCAGGTAGAACGGCGCCGCGCCGACGGCGACCGCGGCGGTGGCCTCGATCGCGGTGATGCGCCAGCGCTGCACCAGCACGATGAAGACGGCGTAGCTCGAGGTCGCGATGAAGAACAGGATGTCGCCCCGCCAGGCGCCGGGGGTGGCGAAGAACTCCGCGCCCGCCAGCAGCGCGATGCCGAATGCCACCACCGCGAGCGAGACCGCGCGCCGCGCCGTCGGCGCCTCGCCCAGCCAGCTCCACGCGAGGAGAGCGGTGACGAACGGCAAGGCGCCCGGCAGCAGCACCGCGCCGTGCGCGGCCGGGGCGAGCGCGAAGGCGTTGTAGGCGAACAGCGCGAAGCCCAGCCCGGCCGTCGCCCCCATCACCAGGATGCGCCAGAGGGCGATCCGCCTCAGCACGCCGCGCAGCACGAGCGGCATCAGCGCGACCAGCGCGACCCCGAAGCGCAGGCCGGCGAGGTCCCACGGCGTCAGCACGCCGCGCGCGCCGGCGCGGCTGGCCAGGATGAACCCCGTCCAGACGAACAGGATCGCGAAGGCGCAGGCGAAGCCGATCCGCCGCTCGCGCGCGGGATCCCGCGACGCCGCCAGCACCGTCGCGATCACGACCGTGCGGCGCCGTTCTTGCGGAACAGGAACTCCCGCCCGACCTTCACCCGCTTCTCGCCGCCATAGGCGATCACGTCGGCGGTCGCATAGGTCTCGGACCAGGCCTCGGGCAGGAAGGAGCCGGTGCCGACCACGTCGAGCGGGGCCTTCGCATCCGCCATCACGCGGCACTTCTCCACCGAGAAGCCCGAGGAGCCGACGATCCGCACGCGCGGGAACCCGGCCTCGTCGAGCGCCTCGCGCATGCGCCAGACCGCGGCGGCGGAGACGCCGGTCCCGACCAGCCAGCGCAGCTCGTCATGGGTGCGGTAGCGGCGGATCGCATCCGGGGCGTGCCGTTCCAGCACGGCATAGGAGGAGGGCGGATCGAGCCCCTCCATGAACCGTCCGCCATGGGTGTCGAGCCGCACCGCGAGCCGCCCGGCCGCGGCGAGATCGGGGAAGCGGCGCGCCACCGCGATCGCGTCGGTGATCTCGTGACCGAAGTAATCCACCAGCACCGTCAGATCCTCGTCCGGAAAGGTTTCCCTGAACATCTCGGCGGCCCGCACGGTCGAGCCGGCATAGCCGATCAAGGCATGCGGCATCGTGCCGCGGCCGCGGTTGAGACCGAACCAATGCGCGGTCGCGTCCGTGGCGTTGCCGATGAAGCCCTTCGCCCCCTGCTTCTGCGCCGCGCGCGAGCCGACCGAGGCGGCATAGGCCATCATCTCGGCCATCTCGGTGCCGGCGCAGTGGCGCGCATCCATCGCCAGGAACCCCACCTGCGGCAGCTCCAGGCACATCGCCCAGGCGTTCCAGGCCGCGACGCAGGGGGCGCCGAGCTTCTGGAGGTAGAGCGTCTCCAGTTCGGCGAGCGCGGCGAAGGAGCCCGTGATGTAGAGGATCGGGTCGCCCGCGCCGACCGCCGCCCCTTCCGGGTGCATCACCTCGATCGTGACGTCCTCGCCCCGCACGCCGCGGATCCACTCGATCGCGAAGCGCGGCGCCGAGATCACCGGACGGCGCATGAACACCGCATAGGTGACCTCGATGTCGCCGAACCGCTCGACGATCGCGCGCGTGCGGCTGAAATAGCTGTCGGTGCGGCGCGCGATCTCCTCGGGCGGCGGCGAGGGCGGGCCGAGCACGGCGCGGCCCGGGCTACTGGGCCGCGACGCGCCGCCGATCGGCCGGCTGGCGGCGCTCCTTCAGCTCCGCCGCGACCAGGAAGGCGAGCTCGAGAGACTGCTCGGCGTTCAGCCGCGGGTCGCAGAAGGTGTGGTAGCGCGAGGCGAGCGAGGCCTCGGTCACCGCGCGCGACCCGCCCAGGCACTCGGTGACGTCCTGCCCCGTCATCTCCACGTGCACGCCGCCCGCCCAGGTCCCTTCCGCCTCGTGCACGTCGAAGAAGCGCGTCACCTCCGACAGGATCGCATCGAAGCTGCGCGTCTTGTAGTCGTTCGCCGCCTTCACGGTGTTGCCGTGCATCGGGTCGGTCAGCCACACCACCTTGCGGCCCTCGCGCTTCACCGCGCGCACGAGCGGGGCGAGCCTGGCCTCGACCTTGTCCGCGCCCATGCGCGCGATCAGGGTCAGCCGCCCGGGCTCGTTCGCCGGGTTGAGGATGTCGATCAGGCGCAAGAGGTCGTCGGGCTCGAGGCTCGGCCCGCATTTCAGCCCGATCGGGTTCTTCACCCCGCGCAGGAACTCGACATGCGCGCCGTCGGCCTGGCGCGTGCGGTCGCCGATCCAGAGCAGATGCGCCGAGGTGCAGTACCAGTCGCCCGAGGTGGAATCGATGCGCGTCATCGCCTGCTCGAAGGGCAGGAGCAGCGCCTCGTGCGAGACGTAGAAGTCGGTCTCGCGGATCTGCGGCGTGGTCTCGCTGGTCAGCCCGCAGGCCGCCATGAACGAGAGCGTCTGGTCCAGCCGGTCGGCGAGATCCCGGTAGCGTTCGGCGGCCGGGCTGCGCTCGACGAAGCCCAGGTTCCAGCGGTGCACCTCGTGCAGGTCGGCATAGCCGCCCTGGGCGAAGGCGCGCAGCAGGTTCAGCGTCGAGGCAGCGTGGAAGTAGCCGCGCTCCATCCGCGTCGGGTCGGGCGTGCGCGCCTCGGGCGTGAACTCCGGCCCGTTGATGTTGTCGCCGCGGTAGGAGGGCAGGGTGACGCCGTCCACCGTCTCGGTCTCGGCGCTGCGCGGCTTCGCGAACTGGCCGGCCATGCGGCCCATCTTCACCACCGGCACCTGGCCGCCATAGGTGAGCACCACCGCCATCTGCAGGAGCACGCGGAAGCTGTCGCGGATGATGTTGGCGTTCAGGTCGTTGAAGCTCTCGGCGCAGTCCCCGCCCTGCAGGACGAAGGCGCGGCCTTCCGATGCGGCGGCCAGCGCCGCCTTGAGCCGGCGTGCCTCGCCCGCGAAGACCAGCGGGGGAAATCGCCGCACGCGCTCCTCCACGGCCGCCAGCGCAGCCTGGTCGGGATAGACCGGCATCTGCCTGATCGGCTTGGCCCGCCAGGAATCGGGGGTCCAGGACGGAGACATGGCGTGATCCTCGGATGACTTCGTTGCAGTGCGGCAGAATTCTCCCACAGCCGGGCCGCGCGCGCTACTCCGCCGCCTCGGCCAGCGGGTCGGGCCGCTTCTGGCGCATGGTGACGAACTCCTCGGCCGCCGAGGGGTGGACCCCGATCGTGCGGTCGAAATCCTGCTTGGTCGCGCCCATCACCACGGCGATGGCGATGCCCTGGATGATCTCGGGCGCGTCCTCGCCCAGCATGTGGGCGCCGAGCACGCGCTGCGTCTGGCGCTCGACCACCAGCTTCATCAGGGTCTTGCGGTCGCGTCCCGTGATCGCGTGGCGCAGCGGGCGGAAGCGGGCGAGGTAGACATCGACCGGTCCGCGTTTCGCCGCCTGCGCCTCCGACAGACCCACGGTGCCGATCGGCGGGATGGTGAAGATTCCGGTCGGCACGTTCTCCAGGCTGACCGTCCGCGGATTGCCGCCGAACAGGGTATCGGCCAGCGCATGGCCCTGGGCGGTCGCCACCGGGGTGAGGTTCAGCCGGTCGGTGACGTCGCCGAGCGCGTAGATGTGCGGCACCGAGGTGCGGCCCGCCTCGTCCACCGCGATCGCGCCGCGCCCGGTCACCCGCACGCCGGCGTCCTCGAGCCCGAGCCCGGCGATGTTCGGCCGCCGCCCCACAGCGGCGAACACGGCATCCGCCTCCAGCATCCGCCCGTCCGTGGTGTGGACGATGAACCCGTCATGCGCCTTCTCGACCCGCAGCGCGTCGCAGTCGAAGCGCAGATCGATGCCGGCGGCGCGCATCTCCTCCGCCAGTCCCTCGCGGATGTCGTCGTCGAAGCCGCGCAGGAACAAGGGCCCGCGATAGAGCTGGTGCACCTTGGCGCCCAGGCCGTGCAGGATGGAGGCGAACTCGCAGGCGATGTAGCCGCCGCCGAGCAGCACCACCCGATCGGGCCGCCGCGGCAGGGTGAAGAGGTCGTCGCTGACCAGGCAGTGCTCGGCGCCGGGGAAGGTCGGGCGCACCGGCGCGCCGCCGGTGGCGATGACGATATGCTTCGCGGTGACGCGCCGGCCGTCCACCTCCACCGTGTGGGCGTCGAGCAGGCGCGCGCGCGCCTCGAACACGGCCGCGCCCGCGCCCTCGAGCAGCTTGCGGTAGATGCCGGAGAGGCGGGCGACCTCGCCGTCGCGCGCGCGCGCGAGCCTGCTCCAGTCGTGGCCGTGCACCGCGACGTCCCAGCCGAAGCCGCGCGCGTCCTCGGCGAGCGTACCGTACTCGGCGGCCTGCACCATCAGCTTCTTGGGCACGCAGCCGACATTGACGCAGGTGCCGCCCCAGAAGCGCGCTTCGGCGATGCCGACGCGCGCGCCGTGGCCCGCGGCGATGCGTCCGCAGCGCACGCCCGCGCTGCCGCCGCCGATCACGAAGAGGTCGAAGTCCATGAAGGTCTCCTGGAACCCGCGCGGGGGGCCGCGGCCCGACCGAGGGGAGGGCCGCTCTCCGGAAGGGACCCGGGGGGCGGCCGTCCTCCCCCGGGCCTTACGTTCCGATCCCGCCCAGGGCCACGTACTTGATCTCCAGATACTCCTCGATCCCGTACTTCGATCCCTCGCGGCCGAGCCCGCTCTCCTTGAACCCGCCGAAGGGCGCGATCTCGGTCGAGATCACCCCCTCGTTCACGCCGACGATCCCGTATTCCAGGGCCTCGCTCACGCGCATGATCCGGCCGACATCGCGCGCATAGAAGTACGCCGCCAGCCCGAAGGGGGTGTCGTTGGCCAGCCGCACCGCCTCCTCCTCGGTCTTGAAGCGGAACAGCGGCGCCACCGGACCGAAGGTCTCCTCGCGGAAGATCTTCGCCCCCACCGGCACATCCGCGAGCACGGTCGGCTCGAAGAACGTGCCGCCGCGCGGATGCCGCCGCCCGCCGGCGAGGATCCTCGCGCCCTGCCTCACGGCATCCTCGATGTGCTCCTCGACCTTGGCGACGGCAGCGGCGTTGATCAGCGGCCCCTGCGTCACCCCCTCCTCGGTGCCGGGACCGACCTTCATCGCCCTCGCCGCCGCCGCGAGCCTCTCCGCGAAGGCGTCGTGGATCCCGTCCTGCACCAGGATGCGGTTCGCGCAGACGCAGGTCTGGCCGGTGTTGCGGAACTTGCTCGCCATCGCGCCCGCGACGGCGGCGTCCAGATCGGCGTCGTCGAAGACGATGAAGGGCGCATTTCCGCCGAGTTCCATGCTGATCCTCTTCACCGTCTGCGCGCACTGCGCGATCAGCACCTTGCCCACCTCGGTCGAGCCGGTGAAGGAGAGCTTGCGCACCAGCGGATTGCCGGTGAGCTCCCTGCCCGTCTCGGACGACGGGCCGGTGATGATGTTCAGGACGCCGGGCGGCATCCCGGCGCGCTCCGCCAGCACGCCGATCGCGAGCGCGGTGAAGGGCGTCTGGCTCGCCGGCCGCACCACGCCGGTGCAGCCGACCGCGAGGCCGGGCGCGCATTTGCGCGTGATCATCGCGGCGGGAAAGTTCCACGGCGTGATCGCGGCGAAGACGCCGACCGGCTCCTTCATCACCAGGATGCGCCGGCCCTTCTGGTTGGTCGGGATCATGTCGCCGTAGGCGCGCTTGCCCTCCTCGGCGAACCACTCGACGAAGGAGGCCGCATAGAGCACCTCGCCCTTCGCCTCGGCGAGCGGCTTGCCCTGCTCGGAGGTCATCAGCAGCGCGAGGTCGTCGGCATGCGCGAGCATCAGTTCGTAGAGCCGGCGCAGGATCGCGCTGCGCTCCTTCGCGGTCAGCGCGCGCCAGGCGGGATAGGCGCGGTGCGCGGCCTCGATGGCGCGGCGCGTCTCGGCGGCGCCGAAGGCGGGCACGACGCCGAGCGTCTCGCCGGTGGCGGGGTTCGGCACGGGCATCGTCCTGCCGCTGTCGGCCTCGATCCACTTGCCGTCGACCAGGCAGGCCTGGCGGAACAGGCTCGGGTCCTTGAGCGGCAGGGGGGCGGCTGGGTTCAACATCGGATGGTCCTCCCCGGAGGTTCGGGGCGGACCATAGCCCCGGGCCGGGGCCGGGTCCAACCGGACGGCTATTCCGCGAGCCGCGCCAGCCCGATCCGCGCGAGATGGGCGAACAGGAAGGTCAGCGCCTCGTCGGCCGTCACCTCCCAGACGCGCATGGTGTGGCCGGCATCGACGATGCGCAGTTCCAACGCCTCGGGCTGATGGCGGAACAGCGCCTTGGCGAGCCGGGCCGCCTCGAAGGCGATCTCGAGCCGGTCGTCGTCGCCCGCCGCGATGAAGAGCGGAACGCGCAGCGGCTGGACCAGATAGGCGGGCAGCAGCGCCGGCCAGGCGTTGCGGGTCCAGGCCTCCTGATCGAAGCCGCCATCGGCGCCGGCGAAGGCGGGCGACCGCCGTGCGGCGGAGAGCGGCGGCGGGCTCTCGGCGTAGATCGCCGGCGCCCAGAGCGCGGCGGCGCCGAACAGCTCCGGATGCTTCAGCACGATCCGGAGCGCGCCATAGGCGCCGGCCGAGAACCCGGCGATCGCCCGGCCCTCGCGGGTCGTCATCACGGGATACTTGCGCGCGACATCGGCGAGCAGGTCGGAGACGACGGCCGTCTCGGCGCGCGCGAAGGCGCTGTCGATCCACCAGGTGTCCCTCGCCCCCGGCATCACCGCGATCAGCTTCGGCAGCCGCCCGGCGCGGATGCCCTCCTCCACCGCCTGCCAGAGCCGGATCCGCCCGGCCCAGGACTGCTCGTCGCCGCCCGCGCCGTGCAGCAGCACCAGCAGCGGATAGGGGCCGCGGGCGGGATCGCAGCCGTCGGGCAGGAAGACGTTGTAGCGCAGCGCCGCACCGCTCCCGGCCTCGACGCGGTCGGGCACGACACGCCACTCGGCCAGCGCCGGACGGACGGCCAGAGCCAGCACCAAAAGCAGCGCCGCGAACGCTCTCCCCGGCCGCCGCAGCCTCGATCCCCGCTCCGCCGTCACTCCACCGTCACGCTCTTGGCCAGGTTGCGCGGCTGGTCGACATCCGTCCCCTTCAGCACGGCCGCATGATAGGCCAGCAACTGGACCGGGATGGAATAGACGATCGGCGCGGTGAAGGGGTGCGTCTCCGGCAGGGCGATCGTGTGGGCGCAGAGATGGGCGAGCTTCTCGCACCCCGCCCGGTCGGAGAGCAGCACCACCCGGCCGCCCCGGGCATGCACCTCCTGCACGTTGGAGGCCGTCTTCTCGAACAGCCGCCCCGGCGGCGCGACCACCACCACCGGCACGTGCTCGTCGATCAGCGCGATCGGCCCGTGCTTCATCTCGCCGGCGGGGTAGCCCTCGGCGTGGATGTAGCTGATCTCCTTGAGCTTGAGCGCGCCCTCCATCGCCACGGTCCAGGCCGTGCCGCGCCCCAGATAGAGCACGTCGCGCGCCTCGGCGATCTCGGCCGCGACCGCCGCGATGCGTTCGTCGAGCTCGAGCGCCTCGGCCGTCTTGCCCGGGGTCTCGATCAGCGCCTGGGCGAGCGCGGCCGCATCCACCGCCGAGAGCGTGCCCCGCGCGCGCGCGGTGGCGACCACGAGGCAGGCGAGGGCGGCGAGCTGGGTGGTGAAGGCCTTGGTCGAGGCGACGCCGATCTCAGGGCCTGCGAGCGTGAGCAGCGTGCCGTCGCTCTCGCGCTCCATCGCGCTCTCGCGCACGTTCACCACCGAGAGCACGCGCTGGTCCTGGCCCTTGGCCCAGCGCAGCGCGGCAAGGGTGTCGACCGTCTCGCCGGACTGGCTGATGCAGAGCACGAGCGCGCCCGGATCGAGCACCGGCTCGCGGTAGCGGAACTCCGAGGCGATCTCGGCGGTGGCGGGCAGGCGCGCGACCTGCTCGAACCAGTCGCGCGCCACCTGGCCGGCATAGAGCGAGGTGCCGCAGGCGACGATCGAGACGCGCGGGATGCGCGCGAGGTCGACCGGCAGGTCGGGCAGCGTGATCTGGCGCGTCGCCGGGTCGAGATAGGTCTTGAGCGTGTCGCCGATCACCGCCGGCTGCTCGTGGATCTCCTTCTGCATGAAGTGGCGGAAATTGCCCTTGCCCACCATCGCGCCGGAGACCGCGGTGCGCCTGATCGGCCGCACCACCGGCCGATCCGCATGGTCGAAGATCTCCGCCCCCTGCTGGGTGACGATCGCCCAGTCGCCCTCCTCGAGGTAGCTGATCCGCTCGGTCAGCGGGGCGAGGGCGAGCGCATCCGAGCCCACGTACATCTCGCCGTCGCCGTAGCCGATCGCGAGCGGCGAGCCGCGGCGCGCGGCCATGATCATGTCGTGCCGGCCGGCGAACAGCACGGCGAGCGCGAAGGCGCCCTCGATCCGCTTCAGCGTCGCCGCCATCGCCTCCTCGGGGGTGGCGCCGGCGGCGAGATCGCGGTCGAGCAGCCGCGCCACCGTCTCGGTGTCGGTCTCGGTCTCGAAGGTGGCGCCCGCGGCGGCGAGCCGCGCCTTCAGCTCGGCGTGGTTCTCGATGATGCCGTTGTGCACCACCGCGACGCGGTCGGTCGCGATCGGGTGCGCATTGGTCTCCGACGGCCGTCCGTGCGTCGCCCAGCGCGTGTGTCCGATGCCGGTGGTGCCGGGCAGCGGCCGCTGGTCGAGCAGTGCCGCGAGCCGGGCGAGCTTGCCCTCGGCGCGGCGGCGCTCGATGTGGCCGTTGACGAGGGTGGCGATGCCGGCGCTGTCGTAGCCGCGGTACTCGAGCCGGCGCAGCGCCTCGACCAGGAGCGGGGAGGCGGGGTTGCGCCCGACCACGCCGACGATGCCGCACATCAGCCCTTCTCCCTGCAGCGCGCGCGGAACTCGGCCGCGCGATTCGGCTTGTCGCTCTGGCGCGCGCGGCCGAAGGCCATCGCGTCCGGCGCGACATCCGAGGTGATGGTAGATCCGGCGGCGATGAAGGAACCGTCACCGAGCGTGACGGGCGCCACCAGCGTGGCATTGGAGCCGACGAAGACGCGCTCGCCGATCGTGGTGCGGTGCTTGGTGACACCGTCGTAGTTGCAGGTGATGGTGCCGGCACCGATGTTGGCGCCCGCGCCGATCGTCGCATCGCCGAGATAGGCGAGATGGTTCGCCTTCGCCCCCGCGCCGAGCGAGGCGTTCTTCAGCTCGACGAAGTTGCCGACATGCGCGCCCGCGCCGATCTCCGCACCTGGGCGCAGCCGGGCGAACGGCCCGACGGTCGCGCCCGGGCCGACCCGGCAGGCCTCGAGATGCGAGAAGGCCCGGATCTCGGCTCCCTCCTCCACCGTCACGCCGGGGCCGAACACCACGTGCGGGTGCACGGTCACGTCGGCGCCGAGCCGCGTGTCCCAGGCGAGGAACACGGTCTCGGGCGCGACCAGCGTGGCCCCGCCCTCCATCGCCGCGGCGCGCAGGCGCTGCTGGAGCGCCGCCTCGGCAGCGGCCAGCTCGGCGCGGGAATTGATGCCGAGCAGCTCCCCGGGCGGCGCCTCCGCATGCGCGACCCGGGCGCCCTCGGCGCGCGCGATCGCGACGACGTCGGTCAGGTAGTACTCGCCCTTGGCGTTGTCGTTGCCGACCCGGCGCAGCCAGCGCAGGAGGTCGGCCGCCGGAGCGCAGAACAGGCCGGCATTGCAGAGCCCGACCGCGCGCTCGGCCGCATCCGCGTCACGCCATTCGACGATGCGGGTCACGAACCCGTCCTCGCCCAGGATCACGCGGCCGTACTGCGCCGGGTCCGCCGGGCGGAAGGCGAGCAGGGCGAGGCCGGCCCCGGTCTCGCGCCGCCGCGCGGCGAGGGCCCGCATGGTCGCGGGACGCACCAGCGGCACGTCGCCATAGAGCACCATCGCCTCTCCCGCGGTGGCGGCGAGCGCCTCGGCGGCGGCGAGGGTCGCGTGCGCGGTGCCGAGCCGGTCCCGCTGCACGAAGCAGGGATGGGGCGCCACCGCCTCGCGCAGCGGGCCGAAGGCGGGTTCGGGACCGACGACCACCGCGGCGTGGCCGAAGCCTGCCTCCGCGCAGGCCGCGATCAGGTGCGCCACCATCGGCCGGCCGGCGAGACGGTGCAGGGGCTTGGGGATGGCGGAGCGCATCCGCGTCCCAAGACCTGCGGCCAGGATCACGGCGAGCGCATCAGGGAGGGGATCTGGATGCGTCACGGCGGCGCAGGTTGTGCCGCAGGCGAGACGGTGCTGTCAAAGGCGCCCGCAGTCACTTCGCGTTTCGCGATGCAACGGCGTTGCGCGCCGTCAGTTGCGCGTCTGCCGGGTCGGCACCGGCAGGTCGCCGCGGCCGATCCGGGTCAGGTGGAGATAGACGGGCCCCCAGCCGGTCTCGGCCTCGATGCGTACGGGGATGGGCGGCAGGTCGGGCGCGGGACGGGCGAACCAGGCCGTGGCGCTGCGCGGCCTGCCCGCCTCCGCGCGGTCCTGGTCGGTGCGGAAGCCGGCGACTTGGCGCCCCTCGACGCTGCACCTGAGGGCAGGACCGGCGAAGACGCCCCAGCGGTGTGGCTCCAGCGTGTCCTCGCCTTCGGTGCGGACAACGACGTCGGTGCGGCGGCGGCCGTCGAACAGCGCGGCCTCGCCCTCGCAGCGGCCGGTGGCGGCGAGGCTGCGGAGCAGCGCGGCGATCGCGGTCAGCGTGTCCACCGTGCCGTGCTGGAGTTCGGGCGGCACGGGTTCGCGCTCCTCGGTGTTGGCGGGGATCAGCGCCAGCACCTCCGGCCGGCCGTCGGGCCAGGTCATGGCGATGCGTCTTGGCCGGTCGCGCCAGCGCCCGTCCATGGCGTAGCGCGCCGGAGCGAGGCCGAGCGCATGGCCGGACCGGATCGTGCCCTCGACCTCGGTGGTCTGCTCGCCGGTGACGAAGGCGGCGAGGATGCCGATCGTGCGCATGCGTGCGACCATGCGGTAGCGACGGTCGTCGAGGGCGAAGGAGGCGTCGAGCGCGGCGACCGAGAAGCCGCTGAAATAGGCCGTGTAGGAGGCGAGCACGGGTTCGCCGGCACGGGCGGCCGGAGCGAGCGCGGCGGCAGCCGCGGCGGCGATCAGCGTGCGCATGCCTCCGTATAAGGGGGGCGTCCTGCGGGTGTGAATAGGGAACGGGCCGGCGACGGCGTCGCCGCGTCGGCCCATCGCCAGCCCGCTGGCGCGCCGGAGGCGCCGATCCGCTCCCGGACGTCGGGAACCGCCCTCAGGCCGCGTCCTCGCGCCGGTCCTTCACCCGCACATAGGCGACCGAGGCGTGCTCGGCACAGTAGGGCTTGCCGAGCAGCGCCTGGGCGCCGCAGAAGCGGAAGCCGGGGGTGCCGGGATCGCCGATCGGCCAACAGCAGGCGCTGTTGCCGAGCCTGAGAGGCGGCGATGGGCGCATCGCCACGACCGGAGCGGCCGGGCGTTCCGCCGGCGGCCGCGCCGCGACGACCGCACCCGCCATCATCGGCGAGGGTCGCGGCATCGCCGGCCGCGCCGCGCGGCGCGGGGGCCGCGGCGCGGGGGCGACCCCAGGGGTGCGCCGGATCGGCGAAGGTCGCGCGGCGAGGTTGAGCCGATGCGCCTTGCCCACCACCGCGTTCTTGGAGATTCCCATGCGCCGGCCGATCTCGGCGGTCGAGAGGCCCTCCGCCCACAACTGCCGCAGCGTGGCGATCGCGTCCTCGGTCCACTCCATCCCGCGTGCCCTCGACCTGTAGGGTCCTTCCTCTACCACATACGGTATCAGAGACCGCGGAAGAAACACAACGGATAGAGGTCGCGCAGCACCAGAAAGTTGTGGACAACCGGAACGCGCAGGGATCGGCGCGCCTTCAGAGGAGATCCTTGCGCAGCATCCCATGCACCCCCTTCACCCCGTTCACGGTCTGGGTGACGCGGAAATCGGCCGCCAGCGAGCAGAACTGGTAGGCGTCGATCGGGGCGAGATTGGTGCGGGCACAGATGAAGGCGATCATCTCGCGCAGCGCCTGCTTCATCGCCAAGTCGAGGTCCTCGTTCAGCCCCATCGAGATGTAGTGCGTCGGGGTCTCGGCGCGGGGAAAGGCCAGGAGTGGTGCTGCGCCGCGCTTCTTGTGCAGCACGAGGGTGAGCACGCCGTCGAGGCACATCTCGAGCGCAGTGATGCAGACCTCGCCGTCGCCCTGCACGCCGTGCCCGTCGCCGACCGAGAACTTCGCCCCGGCGACATGCACCGGCAGATAGAGCGTCGTGCCGGCGACCAGCTCCTTGTTGTCGAGATTGCCGGCGTGCTCGCGCGGCGGGTTGGAGGCGATCCGGCCATAGGCCGGCGGCGGGGCCACGCCCATCACGCCGAAGAAGGGGCTGAGCGCGAGCTCCGTTCCCCAGGGCAGGCGGCAGGTGAGCCGGTCGCGATCGACCGGGATGTGCAGCACGCGCGTGGTGGGGAAGTCCTCGGGCAGCGTGCCGACCAGGGGACGCACCATGTTGTAGCCCCAGTCCGCCCCCGGGGTGATCCGCTCGATCCGCACCTCGAGCATGTCGCCCGGCTCCGCCCCCGCGACCGCGATCGGCCCGGTCAGGATGTGCGCGCCGAGTTCCGGCGTGACGCGCGCGACGATCTCGGCGAGCGCGGGCGGGATGGCGAGGCCGGACTCGGGCGGCGGCATCACGCCCTCGCGACCGGAGACGCACTGCACCTCGACCGTGTCGCCCGAGTTCACCGTCAGCACCGGCGGCAGGGCCGCGTCGAAATACCCCCAGTGGACGGTCGCGGGCGAGGCGGCGAGACGGTGCGTGGCCATGGGGGACTCCGGCAGGATGGGCGCATCGCAGCAGCCCGAGCGGGGCGCGTCAATCATGGCGGCCGACACGGCCCTGCGGCCGCCCGCGCGCTGTCCGCGCCCCTTCTCGTCCCGTCCGAAGGGGGCAGAAGCCCGGGCGGGAGGGCGGACGCCCCCCCGGTCAGGCTGCCCTGGCCGCCGCGATCGTGCGCCAGAGCCGCTCCGGCGTGGCCGGCATGTCCACGTGCCGCACGCCGTCCTCGGCGAGCGCGTCGACGATCGCGTTCACCACCGCCGGCGGACTGCCCACCGCGCCCGCCTCACCCGCCCCCTTCACCCCGAGCGGGTTGGTCTCGCAGGGGATCTCGATCAGGTCGACGTCGATGTCCGGCAGGTCGTCGGCGCGCGGGATGCCGTAGTCCATGAAGGTGCCCGAGACGAGTTGGCCGCTCGACGGGTCATAGACCGTGTGCTCGAGCACCGCCTGGCCGATCCCCTGCGCCACCCCGCCATGCACCTGGCCGCGCACGATCAGCGGGTTGATCGCATGGCCGACGTCGTCGCAGACGATGTAGCGCACCACGTCCACCTCGCCGGTCGCCGGATCGATCTCCACCTCGGCGATGTGGCAGCCATTCGGGAAGGTGTGTGCCTTGATCTCGGCCACCTCCGCCGCATCGAGCGTGGTCACGTCCTGCCCGGCCGCGGCCTTCCGCCGCTGCGCGAGCGCGAGCTCGATGATGCCGATCGCGCGGTCCGTGCCGACCACGCTGAACCGGCCGCCCTCGAACACGATGTCGGCGGGTGCGACCTCCAGCGCCTCGCCGGCGGCGCGCTTGCCCTTCTCGATCACGGTCGCGGTGGTGGCGAGGATCGCTTGGCCCTCGGAGTAGAGGCTGCGCGCCCCGCCGGTGCCGCCGCCGGTCGGGATCACGTCCGAATCGCCCTGCACCACGCGGATCTTCTCGGGCGGGATGCCGAGCTCGTGCGCGGTGAGCATGATGTAGGCGGTCTCGTGGCCCTGGCCGGTCGACTGCGTGCCGACCAGCACGTCCACCATGCCGTCCTCGGCGAAGCGGATCTCGGCGCGCTCGGTCGGCGCCCCGCCCGTGGCCTCGAGATAGTAGGCGAGTCCGATGCCGCGCCGGCGGCCGCGCCGCGCCGCCTCCTGCCGGCGCTGCGGGAAGCCGGCCCAGTCGATCCGCTTCAACGCCGCATCCAGCACGGCGACGAAGTCGCCGCTGTCATAGGTGGCGCCCATCGGCGTCCTCCACGGCATCGCCGAGGGCGGGACCATGTTGCGCCGGCGGATCTCGACGCGGTCGATCCCCATCTCGCGCGCGGCCGTGTCGATCAGCCGCTCGACCACGTAGTTCGCCTCCGGCCGGCCCGCGCCGCGATAGGCATCGACGGGGGTCGTGTTCGTGAGCAGGCCGAGCACGTTCACATGCACGGCCTTGAACCCGTAGACGCTCGCCAGCACCTTCGAACCGGCGCCGGTCGGGATGAAGGGCGCGTAGTTCGAGAGATAGGCGCCCATGTTGGCGAGCGTCTTCGTGCGCAGGGCGAGGAACCGCCCGTCCCTGTCGAGGGCGAGCTCGCCGGTGGTGATGTTGTCGCGCCCATGCGTGTCGGAGAGGAACGCCTCCGACCGGTCGGAAACCCACTTCACCGGCCGGCCGAGGGCGCGCGCGGCGAAGCAGACCATCACGTGCTCGGGGTAGAGGAACAGCTTCATCCCGAATCCGCCGCCGACATCCGGCGTGATCACGCGGAACTGCTCGGGCGGCAGGTTGAACACGAACTTCGCCAGCATCTCCTTGAGCTGCCAGGAGCCCTGGGTGTTGGCGTAGAGCGTGAAGCGGCCGGTGGCGACGTCGTAGGCGGCGAGGGCAGCGCGCGCCTCGATCGAGGCGACGACGATGCGGTTGTTCACCACCGTCAACTTCGTGACATGGGCGGCCTCGCGGAACAGCCGGTCGGTCTCGGCCCGGTCGCCGGTCTCCCAGTCGAAGCAGAGATTGCGCTCGGCCGTCTCCCACACCAGCGGCGCGTCGGGGTCGTGCGCGCGCGCGAGATCGGTCACCGACGGCAGCTCCTCGTACGTCACCGCCAGCGCCTCGGCACCGTCGCGCGCGGCCTGCGGCGTCTCGCCCACCACGAAGGCGACCGGGTCGCCGACATGGCGGACGCGCCCGACCGCCAGCGCCGGCCGCGGCGTCTCGGCGCGCGGGGAGCCGTCGCGGCTCTTGAGCGGGATCATGCAGGGGACGTCGCCGAGTCCCGCCTTCTTCAGATCCGCGCCGGTGAAGACGCCGAGCACGCCCGGGACGGCCAGCGCCGGCGCCGGGTCGATCGCCCGGATCACCGCATGCGCATGGGGGCTGCGCGCCACCACGCCGTAGCTCTGGCCCGGCAGGGAGAGGTCGTCGGTGTAGCGCCCCGCACCGCGCAGCAGGCGCGGATCCTCGACGCGACGCATCGGCTGGCTGAGCCCGAACTTCATGCGCTCTCTCCCGGGGGTTGCATCGTTCCGCGCCACAGCATGTGGCGGAGCGCTATGCTTCGCCAAGCCCCCGGCTTTCGGAGTCGCCCCGTGCCGACAGATCCCCCCGCCGGCTACGTCCAGTTCGAACGGCTGCTCGCGCTGGCGCTGCCCGGCCTGCTGCTGGTCGCCTGTCTGGTGGTGATCGCGCCCTTCGCCGCGGCGCTGCTCTGGGCGGCGGTGATCGTGGTCTCGCTCTGGCGCCCGCTCGAGTGGCTGACCGCACGCCTGGGCGGGCGACGCGCGGCGGTCGGCACCCTGCTCGCGCTCGCGATGCTGGCGCTCCTCGTCGGGCCGGCGATCGCGCTCGGCGATGCGGCGGTCGCGGCCTTTCCGCAGGTGCAGGCGATGGCGCAGGCGCTCGGCGCGGTCGCGGCCGAACGCGCACCGCTCTGGCTTGCCGGCGTTCCGATGATCGGCGACCGGCTGGCCGCGACCTGGCGCATGATGGTGGGCGACGCCGGCGCGCTGATCGACACGGTGAGCGGCGTGGCACCGGAGATCGGCGCCTGGCTCGCGCGCCAGACGCTGGCGCTCGGGGCGACGCTGATCCAGCTCCTGCTGGTCGCGCTGGCGACCGGAGTGCTCTACGCCCAGGGCCCGGCAGGGGCGCGCGTGGCGCTCCGCCTGGCCGAGCGGGTCGGCGGGACGGACGGGATCGAGACGCTGGAGGTGGCGGTGCGGGCGATCCGCGCGGTCTCGGCCGGGGTGATCGGCACGGCGGCGGTGCAGGCCGTGCTGGCCTGGATCGGCTTCGCGGTCGCCGGCGTGCCGGCCGCCCTGCCGCTCGCGGTCGGGATCCTGGTGCTGGGGATCGTGCAGGTCGGGCCGCTGCCGGTCTGGCTGCCGGTCGTGGCCTGGATGTTCGCGACCGCGGAGAGCACGCTCGCGGCGGTGCTGCTGGCGGTCTGGTGCGCCGGCGTGGTGCAGACGGTGGACAACGTGCTGCGGCCGATCCTGATCAGCCGCGGCGCGCGGCTGCCGCTGCTGCTGATGCTGGTGGGTGTGCTGGGCGGGCTCCTGTCGATGGGGCTGATCGGGGTGTTCCTCGGCCCCACCATCCTCGGCGTCGGCTACGTGCTGCTGCGCCGCTGGCTCGGGCTCGAGCCGATCCCGACCGCGCCGTCAGCGGCGTGAGGCCTCGGCGACGCGGTCGGAGGCGGCGATCAGCCGCCGCGCCTCGTCGAGCGCCGGGCCGATGCCGAGCACGAACACCTCGCCGGCCCCGCCGCCCGGCCGGGCGTCCACCTCGGCGCCCGCGAGCAGGCCGATCGGCGGTGCCGCGTCGGGCGAGACCAGCGCGGTGGTCAGGCCCAGCACCGCCCCGTCGGGGCCGATCACGGGACCGCCGGAATAGCCCATCCGCGCGCCCAGGCGGGCGATGAACCCCTCGCCCAGGCCCTCGATCGCGGCGTCATGCTCCATCACCCAGCCCTGGGCGAGGGCGGGACCGGCCGCGGTCGTGCCGGCCGCCCAGACCGGCTGCGCGGGCAAGGGCCCGGCCTTGGCGGTCCGCGCCGGCGCGAGGAAGCCCTCGGGCATGCGCAGGACGGCGAGATCCATCGCCTCGGAGCGGGCGACCAGCGTGGCCTCGGCGCGGCCGCCGTCGTCGCGCACCAGCGTCGCGCGCTCGACCGCCATGCCGGCGAGGCGCATGACGTGGCTGTTGGTGAGCACATGGCGCGCATCGATCGCGACGGCGGAACCGATCCCCTCCATCAGCGGCGGCGCGCCGATCACGACCGCGGCATAGCTCTGCCGTGCGACCGGCTCGACCGGCGTGCCGATGGTGGCGGGGCCGGGCACGGCGGCGCAGGCGGCCGTCAGGGCGAGCAGCAGGGCGGACAGGGGGCAGCGCATCAGGGCGATCCTCGTGCGGGCGAACAGGACGCCATGGAACCAGAAACGCCTGAACGAAGCGTGAACACACAATCGCAGGGGTAGCCAGCCGCGCCCCTGCCGCAACGCTGCCCTTGCGCCGCAGCATGACAAGCTGGCAGGCTGCGTCTCGCAAGGGGGGGGCCTTGGACAGCGACGTCGTTCTCGAAACCGAAGGGCTGACGAAGGAGTTCCGCGGTTTCGTGGCCGTGAAGGATGTCGCCCTGCGCGTCCGGCGCGGCAGCATCCATGCGCTGATCGGCCCCAACGGTGCCGGCAAGACCACCTGCTTCAACCTGCTGACCAAGTTCCTGGAGCCGACGGCAGGCACGATCCGCTTCGAGGGGCGGGAGATCACCCGCCTCAAGCCGGCCGAGGTGGCCCGGCTCGGCATGGTGCGGAGCTTCCAGATCTCGGCGGTGTTCCCGCACCTGACCGCGCTCGAGAACGTGCGCGTCGCACTGCAGCGCGCGCGCGGCTCGTCCTACGACTTCTGGCGCTCCGAACGCCTGCTCGCCGGCTACGAGGAGCGCGCGCGCGCGCTGCTCGCCGATGTCGGGCTCGCCGGGTACGAGGACGTGCCGGCGGGGCTTCTGCCCTACGGCCGCAAGCGCGCGCTCGAGATCGCCACCACGCTCGCGCTCGACCCGCCGATGATGCTGCTCGACGAGCCGACCGCGGGGATGACGCACGAGGATGTCGATCGCGTCGTCGCGCTGATCCGGCGCGTGCGCGCCGGACGCACCATCCTGCTGGTCGAGCACAACCTGAAGGTGGTCGCCGGCCTGTCCGACACCATCACCGTGCTGACGCGCGGGCAGGTGCTGGCGGAAGGCGACTACGCCGCGATCAGCACGAATCCGGACGTGAAGGCCGCCTATATCGGATCCGACGATGCTTGAGGTGCGGGGGCTGGAGGCCTGGTACGGCGAGAGCCACGTCCTGCACGGCGTGGACCTCGAGGTCGCCGACGGCGAGGTCGTGACGCTGCTCGGCCGCAACGGCGCCGGCAAGTCCACCACCATCAAGGCGATCATGGGGGTGGTGGAGAACCGCCGCGGCTCGGTGCGCTTCAACGGCACCGAGACGGTCGGCCTTCCGCCCGACCGGATCGCCCGGCTCGGGCTCGCCTGGTGCCCGGAGGAGCGCGGCATCTTCGCGTCGCTGACCGTGAAGGAGAACCTGCTGCTGCCGCCCGAGATCGCGCCGAGCCAGGTCGATCTCGACCGCATCTACGCGCTGTTCCCCAATCTCAGGGAGCGGCTCGGCAGCCAGGGCACCAAGCTCTCGGGCGGCGAGCAGCAGATGCTGGCGATCGCGCGCATCATGCGCACCGGCGCCAGGCTGCTGCTGCTCGACGAACCGACCGAGGGGCTGGCACCGGTGATCATCCAGCAGATCGGCCGCACCGTGCAGGCGCTGAAGGAGATCGGCCTGACCGTGCTGCTGGTGGAGCAGAATTTCCGATTCGCCCAGAAGGTCGCGGATCGGCACTATGTGATGGAGCATGGGCGGATCGTCGACATGATCCCCCGCGCCCAGCTCGGGTCCAGCATGGACCGCCTGCACGCCTATCTCGGCGTGTAGCGCGGCCGATACAGGGAGAGACGACCGATGGCATTCAACCGACGCACGCTGCTCGCAGGCGCCGCCGCCGGGGCGGCCCTGCCGCTGGTCGCGCCGCTGCGCCATGCGCGCGCGCAGGCCGCGAACACCATCCGGATCGGCGTGCTGAACGACCAGTCCGGACTCTACCGCGACCTCGCCGGCCCGGGCTCCACCCAGGCGGTGCGGCTCGCGGTGCGCGAGAGCGGCATCACCACCAAGGGCGTGAACGTCGAGGTGATCGAGGCCGACCACCAGAACAAGCCGGATGTCGGCTCCACCATCGTGCGCCAGTGGCTCGACCGCGACGGCGTCGATGTGGTGGTGGACGTGCCGACCTCGTCGGTGGCGCTCGCCGTCAACACGCTCTGCCGCGAGCGCGACAAGGTGTTCCTCAACTCCACCGCCGCGACCTCGGACCTGACGGGCCCGGCCTGCGCGCCGACCACGGTGCACTGGACCTACGACACCTGGATGCTGGCGCACGGCACCGGTGCGGCGCTCGTCCAGTCCGGCGGCCGGAGCTGGTTCTTCATCACCGCCGACTACGCCTTCGGCCACGCGCTCGAGCGCGACACCGCCGAGTTCGTGCGCAAGGCCGGCGGGCGCGTGGTCGGCAGCGTGCGCACGCCCTTCCCCGGCACCACCGACTTCTCCTCGTTCCTGCTGCAGGCCCAGGCCTCGGGCGCGCAGGTGATCGGCCTCGCCAATGCCGGCGGCGACACCATCAACTGCATCAAGCAGGCGGCCGAGTTCGGCATCACCCGCAGCGGGCAGCGGCTCGCCGGACTGCTCGTGTTCCTCACCGACGTGCACGCGCTCGGCCTGCAGACCGCCCAGGGCCTGGTGCTGACGGAGAGCTTCTACTGGGACCTGAACGACCGCACGCGCGACTTCACGCGCCGGCTCGGCCGGATGCCGAACGATGTCCGCCCGACCATGGCGCATGCCGGCTGCTACGCCGCGGTCCTCCACTACCTGAAGGCGGTCGAGGCGATGGGTGTGGCCGCCGCCAAGGCCTCGGGCAGCAAGGCGGTCGAGCAGATGAAGGCGATGCCGACCAGCGACGACTGCTTCGGCGAGGGGACGATCCGCCCCGACGGGCGGAAGATCCACCCGGCCTATCTGTTCCAGGTGAAGGCTCCGGCCGAGAGCAAGGGGCCGTGGGACTACTACAAGCTGCTCAACACCATCCCCGCGAACGAGGCGTTCCGCCCGATCACCGCGGGCAACTGCCCGCTCGTGCGCACCTGACACGGAACGGCGGGGGAAGGGCCCGCGGGCCCCTCCCCCGCCCGCCATCCCATGACCACGATCCTCGGCGTCCCGACCGTCGCGCTCTACGGCCAGCTCATGCTCGGGCTGGTGAACGGCGCGTTCTACGCGATGCTCTCGCTCGGTCTCGCGGTGATCTTCGGGATGATGAACGTCATCAACTTCGCGCACGGCGCGCAGTTCATGATGGGCGCCTTCGTCGCCTGGATGCTGCTGAACTGGGCGGGGATCGGCTACTGGGCGGCGCTGCTGCTCGCCCCCCTCGCGGTCGGCGCCCTCGGCATCGTGCTCGAGCGGTTGATGATCTCGAAGCTCTACAAGCTCGACCACCTCTACGGGCTGCTGCTGACCTTCGGGCTCGCGCTGGTGATCGAGGGAACGTTCCGCAACTTCTTCGGCTCCTCCGGGCTGCCCTACCAGATCCCGCACGAACTCCAGGGGGCGATGAATCTCGGCTTCATGTTCCTGCCGAACTACCGCGGCTGGGTGATCGTCGCCTCGCTCGCGCTCTGCCTGCTCACCTGGTTCGTGATCGAGAAGACCAAGCTCGGCGCCTATCTGCGCGCCGCGGTGGAGCGGCCGGAGCTGGTGCGCGCCTTCGGCGTGAACGTGCCGCGCATGATCACCCTGACCTACGGCTTCGGCGTCGGGCTCGCCGCCCTCGCCGGCGTGCTGGCGGCGCCGATCTACAGCGTCAATCCGAACATGGGCTCGAACCTCATCATCGTCGTCTTCGCCGTGGTCGTGATCGGCGGCATGGGATCGATCCTCGGCTCGGTGGTGACCGGGTTCGGGCTCGGCCTGATCGAGGGGCTGACCAAGGTGTTCTGGCCGGAGGCCTCCGCCACCGTGATCTTCATCATCATGGCGATCGTGCTGCTGGTGCGGCCTGCGGGCCTGTTCGGTCGGGCCTGACGCATGGCACGCTCGCAGCGGATTGCCTTCCTGGTCATGGCGGCGCTGATCGCGACCGCGCCGTTCCTGCTCTACCCCGTGTTCCTGATGAAGGTGCTGTGCTTCGCGCTGTTCGCGACCGCCTTCAACCTGCTGCTCGGCTTCGTCGGGCTGCTGAGCTTCGGCCATGCGGCGTATTTCGGCATGGGTTCCTACATCTCGGCGCACGCGGCGAAGGTGTGGGGATTGACGCCGGAGCTCGCGATCCTCGCGGGCGGGCTGGTGGCGGCGGGTCTGGGCACGGCGTTCGGCTGGCTCGCGATCCGGCGCGCGGGCATCTACTTCGCGATGATCACGCTGGCGCTGGCGCAGATGGTCTATTTCTTCTGCGTGCAGGCGCCGTTCACCGGCGGCGAGGACGGCATCCAGGCGGTACCGCGCGGGCGGCTGTTCGGGCTGATCGACGTCGGCAACGATTTCGTCCTCTACTGGGTGGTGGCGGCGATCTTCCTCGCCGGCTTCCTGTTCGTCTGGCGCGTGGTGCACAGCCCCTTCGGCCAGGTGCTGAAGGCGATCCGCGACAACGAGCCGCGCGCCGTCTCGCTCGGCTACCGGGTCGAGACCTACAAGCTGATCGCCTTCGTGCTCTCCGCGGCGCTGGCCGGGATCGCCGGCGGCACCAAGGCGATCGTGTTCCAGATCGCCACGCTGACCGACGTGAACTGGCCGATGAGCGGCGAGGCGGTGCTGATGACGCTGCTCGGCGGGATCGGCACGATGTTCGGCCCCTCGGTCGGGGCGCTGGTGATCATCACGATGCAGAACGAGCTCGCGCAGATCGGCGCCTGGGTGACGGTGGTGCAGGGGGCGATCTTCGTCGCCTGCGTGCTGGCGTTCCGCCGCGGCATCATCGGCGAGCTGCAGGCGAAGCTGCGGTGCCCGCTGTAGCGGCGGATCGGGACGCGGCGACGGGGGACCCCAGGCCCGGCTTCCGGAGGCTTGAGCGCCGGTAGGCCGGGATCGACGGACCGCCTCGCGCGACGCTCAGCGCCGGGGCCGCGGCGGCGCCCTCGTGGCGAGGCGACGGCCGAGCTCGGTCAGCCGATCGGCCTCCGGCCCCTCGAGGTGGCTCCTGCCGAAGGCGGGCACGCCGCCGGGCGGAGGGGGAGCGGGCGAGATGCCCAGAGCAAGCCCGCGGGTTACGGCGCCTTCCATCCAAGCGTTGACGTCATTGGGGTTCCACCACGTGAGCGGAATGGGGCCGTAGGTGCGGTACCGCGCGCCACCGCCGGGGCCGAAGAGCAGGTTCATCACCGTCGAACAGCAGTTGCGGTCGAGCGCCCGGTATTCCGGGTTCGCGCGGTTTCCCGCCGACCACAGGGGAACCCGCGAGGCCTCTGCGTCCCAGGCGCGCATGATCGCCGTCTCGTCGAAATCCGTGCCGGTCCGGTTCAGCATCCAGCAGAAATCGGGCGGGCGCCCCATATCGCGCAGATCCTCGCTCCAGGTGTTCGGATAGGGTCTGACGCCGACGTTCAAGCTCGCCTCCAAGGCCCCGACTGCCAAGGGCCACCACGAGATGTAGCGCCCACGCTCCGGCCTTGCCGGATCGGGCAGCACGAGCATCGCCCCGTGGCCGACCGATCTGCCGAACACCCCGCCAGCCGCACCGATCGGGTTCCAGACATAAACGTCGATCATCGTCCTCCCCACCGCTCAGCCCCGCGCCGCCCGCAGCGCCTCCGCCGGGCTGATCCGGCCATCATAGAGCGCCCGGCCGACGATCACGCCCTCGATCCCGGCCTCGGCGCGCGCGCGCACGGCGGCGATGTCCTCGACCCGCGCCACCCCGCCCGAGGCGATCACCGGCGTGGTGAGCGCCCAGGCCAGATCCTCGGTCTGCTCGAGGTTGAGCCCCGCCAGCATCCCGTCGCGCGAGATGTCGGTGAACACGATCGCCGCCACGCCGGCGTTCTCGAACGCGAGGGCAAGATCGAGCGCGCGCATCGCGGTGGTCTCGGCCCAGCCTTCGGTCGCGACGAAGCCGTCGCGCGCGTCGATGCCGACCACGATGCGGCCCGGGAACGCCCTGCACGCCTCGCGCACCAGGCCCGGATCCTTGGCCGCGGCACTGCCCAGGATCACCCGCCGCACCCCGGCGGCGAGCCAGCGCTCGATCCCGGCCATGTCGCGGATGCCGCCGCCGAGCTGCACCGGGATCGTCACCGCCTGCAGGATCGCGGCCACCGCCTCGGCGTTGACGCTGCGGCCCGCGAAGGCGCCGTTCAGATCGACCACGTGCAGCCAGTCGAAGCCGGCCTCGGCCCAGGCGCGTGCCTGGGCCGCCGGATCCTCGGCATAGACCGTCGCCTCGCTCATCGCGCCGCGGCGCAGCCGGACGCAGACGCCGTCCTTCAGGTCGATCGCCGGATAGACGGTGATCGGCCTCACGCGCCCCTGCCCCGGCGCGGCGCCGGGGCCAGCCGCTTGTAGTAGAAGTGTCCGGCGATCACCTTGCCGCCGACCTGCGCATAGGCCGGATGCGTGCCCCAGCGGAGGAACCCCGCGGCCTCGAACAGATGGATCGCGCTCGCCTGCGTCTCGCGCACGTCGAGGTTGAGCACGCGCACGCCGATCGCCGCCGCGTAGTCCTCGACCCGACGGACCAGAAGCCGCGCGAGCCCGTGGCCGCGCGCATAGGGCGCGATGAAGAAGTGCATGAGCTGCGCCGAGAAGGCCTGCGCCTCGTTGTTGCGCGGCGGACGGACGAGCTGCGCCGCGCCGACGATGGTGCCGTCCAGCCGCGCGACGAACAGGCTGCGCTCGGGCACCAGCAGCACGCCGCGGAAGTAGCGCGCCAGCGTGTCGCGCGGCTGCGGCTTCACCCAGCCGAAGCCGCCGCCATCCATGATCGCCGCGGCCGCCGCCTCGGCGAGCTCGGCGACCTCGCTGTCGCCGAGCGCCTGGACACGCTCCACCGCAAGCTGCGGCGCGGTCCCGCCGCGCCGATCGGGCGCCGCCTCGGTGTGCAGCCCGGGCTCGCGCGCCTCCCGCTCGTTGCGCTCCATCGCGCCCCTTCTCCTCACGGATCCCAGGCGAGGAAATTGGCCAGGATCCGTAGCCCCGCCGCCTGGCTCTTCTCGGGGTGGAACTGCACGCCGGCGATGTTGCCGCGCGCCACCGCCGCGACCACCGGGCCGCCGTAGTCGGTCACCGCCATCACGTCACCCTGGTCCCCCGCCGACAGCGCATAGGAGTGCACGAAATACACATGGGATCCTTGACGGAGTCCTGCCAGGAGCGCGTGACCCGGCTCACGCCAGGAGAGGGCGTTCCATCCCATCTGCGGATAGGGCAGGCGCGCCGCCGGATCGTGGCCCGGCAGGTCGCGGAGATGCACGACCTCGCCCGGGATCCAGCCGAATCCCTGGTGCACGCCGTGCTCGAGGCCGCGATCGGCGAGGAGCTGCAGGCCGACGCAGATGCCGAGGAAGGGCACGCCGCGCCTTCGCACCGCATCCCCGAGCACCTCGAGCATCCCCGGCACGGCCGAGAGCCCGGCGAGGCAGTCGGCGAAGGCGCCCTGGCCCGGAAGCACGATCCGGTCGGCGCGCGCCACCACCTCGGCCTCGCCGGTGACCACGACCCGCGCGCCCCGCGCCGCCTCGGCCGCGACGCGCTCGAACGCCTTGGCCGCCGAGCGGAGATTGCCCGAGCCGTAATCGACGATCGCGACGGTGCCGGTCACGCCCGCGCCGACCCCCAGGCGAGCAGGTCCGGCCGGCCGGTGTAGAGCCGGGCGAGGGCCGCATCCTCGCCGCCCCTGGCCGCGACCACGCCGAGGAGACGCCAGCCGCGGCGCGCGAGCGTCCAGCGGCGCAGGTCGCGCGCGTGGAAGCCGATCAGGAGCTGCGCGGCGAGGCCGGCGAGCGCGATCAGCGCCTCCGGCAGGTCGCGCATCGCGGCGCCGAGGATCGCCGCCCCGGCGAGGTAGAGCACCACCACCAGCCACATCCGGTTCGCCAGGAACCAGAGGGCCGGGAACAGGAAGGCGAGCCAGGCGAAGCCCTCGCGCACGAGGATGGTCTCGTGGCCCGGGCGGACATGCACGGTCCAGACCCGCATCAGCCGACCAGCCGTCCCTTGGTGGAGGGGATGCTGCCGGCCGCGCGCGGATCGGCCTCGACCGCCTGGCGCAGCGCGCGGGCGAGCGCCTTGAAGCAGGCCTCGGCGATGTGATGGCTGTTCGCCCCGGCGCGCAGCGTGACGTGCAGGGTGATGCCGGCGTTGGTCGTGAAGGCGCGGAACCACTCGACGAACAGCTCCGTGTCCATCCCGCCGACCGTCATGGTCGGGAAGCGCACGTCCCAGGCGAGGAACGGCCGGCCGGAGACATCGACCGCCGCCTCGGCGAGCGCCTCGTCCATCGGGATAGTCGCCGCGCCGTAGCGGCGGATGCCGCGCTTCTCGCCGAGCGCCTTGGCGACCGCCTGGCCGAGCACGATGCCCGTGTCCTCGGTGGTGTGGTGCGCGTCCACGTGCAGGTCACCCTCGGCCGCGAGCTCGAGGTCGAGCATGCCATGCCGGGCGAGGGCGGTGAGCATGTGGTCGAGGAAGCCGATGCCGGTCGTGACCTTGGCGGCGCCGGTGCCGTCGAGATCGACAGTGGCCGAGATGCGCGTCTCGCTCGTCTCGCGGCGGATGGAGGCGCGGCGCATGGAGGTCATGCGGGCGTTCTAGCGAAGGGGCGGGGCGGCGTCCACGCGGGGCCGCCGAGGACTTGCCGGTGTTGGCGGCGGTGACGGGCGCCTCGCCCTCGGGCGCCCTCGGGCGCGGCTGCGCGACGGCGTGCCGGTCAAGCGTCGTGCAGCGCGCCATCGGATGGATCGGCCGTGACCGCCGCCGCGACCGCGATCAGCGGGGGCACGGGTTCCCGCGCGCGGAGAGCAGGATCGCTGGCGCCGTCCTGCGCATCGCGACCATTCACCCCATGCTCACCGGCCGGCCGCAACCGCGTCGGCGCCCGCCGCAACCTCCCGCCCGGGCGCCATCGTCCTGGTGCGGGATGCCGGAACAGACTTACGTATCTACGCATGAAACCATCGATATCCACAAGAACAAGGTAAATATATGTGCCAGGATACGCAGTGACTACTATAGTGCTGTGGTATCGTTTCGAGCGGGTGGCGAGTCTCCCGCGCAGCGGCTTGCGCGCCCCAAGGGCGCGCCTCTCGATCGTCCGCGGGAGGGTCCATGCTCCGCTGGCCGGCCGCCAGCGGGGTGTATGTGCCTTGCCCCCTTGCAGGCGATACGGGTCCTCTTGCGGCCGGGATCGGAACTTCCGCGGCGGGCCATCACTCCTCCCGCCAGCGCCGCCCACGCTCATCCGTGCGCCGGTGGCCGCGATGCCAGTGTCGCTCGCCGGGCTCCCAGCGGCGATCGCGATCGTGCCAGCGCCTTCTTGCGTCATACTCGCGGTCCCGACCGTACCAGTATGGCGGGGTTACCGTCCGGTAGCGCGGCGGGCGATAGACGCGCGGGTAGTGGACGTGGCCCGGATAGGCGTAGGTCGCATAGCCGTAGGAATAGGCCGGATAGGCGGGATAGCCGTAGTCCGGATGAGGCTCGGCGTAGGTCGCGCAGCCGCAGACCAGCAGAGCCACAGGCACGAGGTATCTGCGCATGCTGTCCCTCCCTTCGTTGCGGGGAGGTGACCACGCGATCAAGGCGGCAAGGCGCGGGGATCGTGGCGGCGCAGCGGCGGGTGGACGCAGCCCGCCGCCGTCGTGCCCTCACCCTGACATTCCCCCACGGTCCTGGGAGAGAGAACCCGACCGCGACGGAGAGGTCTCAACGACGGGCACTAGCGCGGCGCGCAGGGCGTCCGGCTCGGTGATCGGCAGGCCGCAGGTGCCGGCACGGCAGACATAGGCGGCGGCACGCCCCGCTAGCGGTCCCTTGCCCGCGGCCGGGTGGCTCGGCGGCAGGTCCGCCCCGGCGAGTTGCACCGTAACGCCGAGCTCGGGCACCGCGTGGGCAGCGGCGAGGAGGGCCTGGGTGCCCGGATCGTCGGGCGTGCCGGCCACGACCACCGCCGCCCCGCGCTCGAGCATGTCGGCCGCGACCAGCAGCCAGGGATGAGCCCATGGCTGCTCGACCGCACCCCCGGCATAGGCCGTGATCAGGGACGCGGCGGCGGCGCGGTACCGGTCCTCCCCGGTGACCAGGAACAGCCGAACCAGCGCATCCGCCATCATGCCGTTGCCGGAGGGCACGGCGTTGTCGGTCGCGTCCTTGGCGCGGAGGATCACGTCGGCCGCATCCGCGGGCGCGGTGAAGAAGGCACCGTCGGCGTCAGCGAAGAGGGCGAAGGCGGCACGGGCCCAGGCCTCGGCGGCACGCAGCGGCGCCGGGTCGGCGGTCGCGCCCGCGAGGATCACCCCGGCACGGATCATCGACGCGTAGTCGGTCAGCAGCCCGGGCACCCGCACCACGCCGTTGCGCCAGGAGTGCCAGAGGCGACGGCCGCCGCCCATCGCGCCCTCCGGGGCCTCGCCCGCGTCCATGTGGCGGGCGACGAAGGCGAAGGCGCGGGCGGCGAGGGCGAGCCAGTCGGGGCGGCGGAAGACGTGGCCCGCGCGGGCCAGGGCCGCAATCATCAGCCCGTTCCAATCCGCCAGCACCTTGTCGTCGCGGCCCGGGGGGATGCGGCCGGCGCGGTTGGCGAACAGGGCCTCGCGGGCGCGGGCGAAACCCGCCTCCTCGGCCGGGTCGGCCTCTGCGGAGGCGGCGCGGTTGAGGATGACCTTGTGCTCCCAGTTGCCCTCGGGCGTGACGTCGTAGGCGCGGCAGAAGCGCTCGATCGCGCCCGGGTCGAAGCCGGCGGATTTCAGCACGGAGCGGACCTGGGCGTCGGTCCAGACATAGAACTTCCCCTCCTCGCCCTCGCTGTCGGCGTCGAGGGAGGAGGTGAAGCCGGCGGTGCCGTCCTCGGCCGGGGTGACGAGCATCTCGCGGACGAGCCAGGCGACGGTCTCCTCGGCGCGGGCGCGCCAGAGGGGGGCGGGGTAGGCGGCGGCGTCGGGCTCGGCGGCGGCGAGCAGGGCGAGGAGCTCGAGGATCTGGGCGTTGTCGTAGAGCATCTTCTCGAAATGGGGGACGAGCCAGCGCGCATCGGTGGAGTAGCGTGCGTAGCCGCCGCCGAGGTGGTCGTAGATGCCGCCCTGGGACATCCGCTCCAGGGTGAGCATGACGGCTGCGCGAGCCCCCCTGTTGCCGGAACGGCGGTGCTCGGCCCAGAGGAAGCGGAACAGCGCGGACTGGGGGAACTTGGGCGCGCCCTGCAGCCCGCCGTCGCGCCGGTCGATGGTGCGCAGCAGCGTGGCGGCGGCCTGTTCCATCTGCGCGGGGCCGATGCCGGGGCCGGGGCGGCTCCGCGCCATGGCGGCGAGCGCCCGGGTCAGCGCCTCCACATTGTGGGCAACCTTGTCGGGCTCCTCGTGGACGATGCGGGCGATGGTCTCGAGCACCTGGGGGAAGGAGGGGCGGCCGAAGCGAGGCTCGGGCGGGAAGTAGGTGCCGCCCCAGAAGGGCTTGGCGTCGGGGGTGAGGAACATGGTGAGCGGCCAGCCGCCGTGCTCGCCCATCAGATGCAACGCCTGCATGTAGATGGCGTCGATGTCCGGGCGTTCCTCGCGGTCCACCTTGATGTTGACGAAGTGGCGGTTCATCAGCGCGGCGATCGCCGGGTTCTCGAAGGACTCGTGGGCCATGACGTGGCACCAGTGGCAGGCCGCGTAGCCGATCGAGAGCAGGATCGGTTTGCCGGTGGTGCGGGCCTCGGCCAGCGCCGCCTCCGACCAGGGTCGCCAGTGCACGGGGTTGTCGGCATGCTGGAGCAGGTAGGGGCTGGTCTCCGCGGCCAGCAGGTTGCGCGGGGGAAGCGTGGCGGCGGGGATGTCGGGCATCGGGCCCTCCCGGGTGCGGGGTTTCGACGGAGGCGTCCCCTCTCTACATAGGGCCCGACGGCGCGGGAGAAAGCGATGGCGGATGGTCGGCGGCGGCCGGGGGATCCTCCTCCGTACTACGAGGCGCATGTGTTCGTGTGCTGCAACCGGCGGCCCGACGGACACCGGCGCGGGAGCTGCGCGGCGAAAGGATCGGAGGACCTGCGCGACTACATGAAGGCGCGGGCGAAGGAGCTCGGGCTCAAGGGCGTGCGGGTGAACATGGCCGGGTGCCTGGACCGCTGCGAGTTCGGGCCGACCATGGTGATCTATCCCGAAGGGGTCTGGTACCGGGTGCGGAGCCGCGCGGAGGTCGACGCCGTGCTGGAGGCGCACCTGCTGCGCGGCGAGCGGGTGTCGGCGCTGATGCTGACGGAGCGCGACGTGGTGGAGAAGGCGCCGAAGCCGCGTGGGGACGGAGCGGCCGCGGCCGCCGCCGGCGACGGCTGAGAGTGTTTCACGTGGAACACGCGGGCCGGCGGCCGAGGTGAAGGCCGGCGTTTCACGTGAAACGGGAGCTCCCCGCCCTCACCGCCGACCAGCGCACCCGCCTGAAGGCCTATGCCGCGCTGATCGCCCGCTGGTCGCCGCGCATCAACCTGGTCGCGCCCGGCGACCTGCCCCGGCTCTGGGAACGCCACATCGCCGACGCCGCCCAGCTCGTCCCGCTGATCCCGCCGGGCAGCCGATCGATCGCCGATCTCGGCTCCGGTGCCGGCCTGCCCGGACTCGTCCTGGCGATCCTCACCGGCCTGCCGACCCACCTCGTCGAGCGCGACCGCCGCAAGGCCGCCTTCCTGCGCGAGGCCATCCGCGCCGCCGCCGCACCCGCCACTGTCCACGCCGCCGATGCCGCGACCCTCTCCCCGCTCCACGCCGATCTCGTCACCGCCCGTGCCCTCGCCCCGCTGCCCGCACTCCTGCCCCTCGTCGCCCGCCACCTTGCGCCGGGCGGTGCCGCTCTGCTGCCAAAGGGCGTCGCCGCAGACGCCGAATTGACCGCCGCCGCCCCCCTCTGGACAATGCGGATCGAGCGGTTCCCCAGCCGCACCGATCCCGCCGCCACCATCCTACGCCTGACCGAGGTCGCGCGTGCCCGACGCAGCCCCTGACGCCTCGCCCGCCGGCCGCCCCCGCATCATCGCGCTTGCCAACCAGAAGGGCGGCGTCGGCAAGACCACCACCGCGGTGAACCTCGCCACCGCCGTCGCCGCCACCGGCCAGCCCGTGCTGCTGATCGACCTCGACCCGCAGGGCAATGCCTCCACCGGCCTCGGCCTCGCCCGCGGCGAGCGCGGCGCCGGTACCTATGCGATGCTGATCGAGGGAAGACCGCTCGCCGAGCTGGTCCGCCCCACCGCCGTGCCCCACCTTTCCCTCCTCCCCTCCGATCAGGACCTCGCCGGCGCGGAGATCGAGCTCGTCGCGCTCACCCGCCGCGAGTTCCGCCTGCGCGACGCCCTCGCCGCCGCCCCGCCCGGCCTCGTGCTGATCGACTGCCCCCCCTCGCTCGGCCTCCTGACCCTGAACGCCCTGGTGGCGGCCGATTCCGTGCTCGTCCCCCTCCAATGCGAGTTCTTCGCCCTCGAGGGCATCTCGCAGCTCATGCGCACCATCGAGGTCGTGAAGCGTGGGCTCAATCCCCGCCTCACCCTCCAGGGCATCGTGCTGACGATGTTCGATCGCCGGAACAACCTGTCCGATCTCGTCGCCGCCGATGTGCGCGGCTTCTTCGGCGACAAGGTGTACGAGACGGTGATCCCCCGGAACATCCGCGTCTCCGAGGCGCCCTCGCACGGCAAGCCGGTGCTGCTCTACGACGTCCGCTCCGCCGGCAGCCAGGCCTATATCCGCCTCGCCGCGGAACTGATGCGGCGCGAGCGCGAGGCCAAGGAGACCCGAGCATGAGCCCCAAGCGTGACGCACCCAAGCGCCTCGGCCGCGGCCTGGCCGCACTCCTGGGCGACGCCGCCTCCGCCCCCGCCGCGGCCGAGGCGCCGGCCATCCCCGCAGGTGACATCCAGACCGTCCCGATCGCCGCGCTCGAGCCCAGCCCGTTCCAGCCGCGCAAGGGCATGCGGCAGGAGAGCCTGGACGACCTGATCGCCTCGATCCGCGAGCGCGGCATCCTCCAGCCCCTGTTGGTCCGTCCGCACCCCGAGCATCACGGCCGCTACCAGATCATCGCCGGCGAACGGCGCTGGCGCGCAGCTCAAGCGATCCCGCTGCACGAGGTGCCGGTGCTGGTGCGCGCGCTCCCGGACATGGAGGCGGCGGCGGCAGCCCTGGTGGAGAACCTGCAGCGGACGGATCTCGACCCGATCGAGGAGGCGGAGGGATTGATGCGTCTCATTGAGATGCATGGACTCTCGCAGGAAGAGATCGGTCGCATGATCGGCAAGAGCCGGAGCCACGTCGCCAACACGCTGCGCCTGCTCAACCTGCCGATCATCGTGCAGCACCATGTGCGGGAGGGACGGCTGACGGCGGGTCACGCGCGCGCCCTGCTCGGATCGCGCAATGCGGGGATGTTGGCGGCCCGGGTGGTCGAACAGGGCTTGAGCGTGCGCCAGACCGAGGCGCTGGTCGCGGCCGAGGCGAACCCGGAGAAGAAGCCGACCACCCGTCCGCGGCAGGCGACCGATCCGAACCTCGCGAGCCTCGAACGCGACCTGCGCGAGCGGCTCGGGCTCGGGGTGCAGCTCCGTCCACGCGGCGAGGGAGGAGAGCTCAGGCTGCGCTACGCGACGCTGGACCAGCTCGACGGGCTGCTCGCACTGCTGATGCGTGAGGCGTGACGTCCGGCGGGATGACGGGGGCCGGTTGGCGCAGCCGCAGGTCTGCGCAGCGGATCACCCGATCCGCGGAGGGCGGCTGATCGCCTCGGCCATCGCCTGAACCCTTTCCCGAGGCCGGGATCGGGCGTTGCCTGGGGCGTGGACGCCGGCTTCGGGCGGAGGGCTTCGCGAGAGCGCGGAGCCGGCGCAAGCCGCGGCCGTGTCAACGGGCGGCGAGCGCACCGAGCGGGGCCGGCCTCGCGTGATCGAGGGTCAGCACGAGCGTGCCGAGCCAGTCGATTCCCATCTCGAGCCGCACCGGCATGGGCGGCGCGTCGGGCAGCGGGGCGGCGATCCAGACCGTGCCCGACTGCGGCCGCGCCGCCTGGTCGCGGTCCCAGCCGCGCCAGAACCCGGCGAGCTGGCGGCCTTCGACACGGCAGCGCACGGCGGCGAGGTCGGACCGGCCGGGGACCGCGCCCTCGCCGTCCGGACGGAGGGTGAAGCGGTTCAGCCGCCGCCCGTCGAACACGGTGACGTCGAGGCTGCAGCCCGCCGCGCCGCGCTGCGCGACCTGGCGCGAGAGCACGACCAGCGCGGTCAGGGTGTCGATGCCGCCCTGCGCCATGGCGGGCGGGACGGGCTCGCGTTCGGGCAAATCCGGCGGGTCGAGGGCGATGCGCGGCGGGGTGTCGGCGAGCAGCAGTTCGACGCGGCGGTGCTGGCCCTGCCAGTCGCCTTCGGCGCGGAACAGGATCGGGCGGACGGTCTCGCGCGCCAAGCGGCCCTCGGCGCTGGCGGTCTGGTCGAAGCGCGTGGCGAGGGCGGCAAGGCCGACGGAGCGCGCCCGCGCGGCGACCTGGTAGTGGTCGGGGCCGATCGCGGCCCGGACATCGACGGTCATGACCCGCACGCCGGCGACGCGGGCGACGTAGTGCGCCTCCACCGTCGCGGCGTGGGCGGCGGAGCCGATGAGCAGCAGGGCCGTGACGGCGAGGCTGCGCATGACCTGCGAGGTAGGCCCGCGGCATCAGGCGGACAAGCCGGTCGGTCGCTTGACGCGCTGGCGCGGCGCGCCCTATAGCGCGCGCTTCGGATGGGCGTGTAGCTCAGCGGGAGAGCACTGCCTTCACACGGCAGGGGTCGTAGGTTCAATCCCTACCGCGCCCACCATCAGCTCCTCTTCGTTCAAGGGTTCCAAGGGCCAATGGCCCTTGGCGGGTGCAGGGCGGAGCCCTGCCGGGGGTAAAGGGGGGCGGAGCCCCCGAAAGGATATCGCCATGAAGCCTCCCTCCCAGCGTCAGCTCCGCGTCGGCGAAGAGGTCCGTCATGCCCTTGCGCTGATCTTCGAGCGCGGCGACTTCCGCGACCCTGCCCTCGCCTCGGCCCATGTGACGGTGACGGAGGTCCGTGCCTCGCCCGATCTCAGGCACATGACGGTGTTCGTCACGCCCTTGGGCGGCGGCGACGCGGCCCCGCTGCTGGCAGCGCTGAAGCGTGCCACCCCGTTCCTCCGTGGCCAGGTGGCGAAGGCGGTGCGCACCAAATACGCCCCCGATCTCGCCTTCCGCGCGGACACGTCGATCGAGGCCGCGGCGCGGGTGGAGGCGCTGTTCCATTCACCCGCGGTGCAGCGGGATCTTGATCGAGCCTCCGACGCCTGCCGGCGGGAGGGCGGCGAGGGCGACTGATACCTGGCCGACAACGGTTCGACCTTTGCCGGCCGGGCATCAGGCCTTGGTTTTGCGCGCGGCCGCCCCTTGAGCCCCGCGCGCCATACCCTCCGCACAAAGGTCAAACCCTTGTGCTCCGGGTATGACGTTGCTGCGCCTCCAATCCGTTCAGACGCCTCGCCGCCGCAGGACGGCCCTGGCACGCCGCTCAAGTCGATCACGGCCGGGCTGATGCAACGGCCCTGGGAAGAACAGGAAGTTGTTGACGTAGAGCTTATGCCTGTTGTTCCAATCCTGGTGTTCGGAAATGTCGAATTGCGACACAGGAAGAAGATTCGAGCCGACCAGGAACCACCCTCATATCCCAGAGACGCAAAGAACCTGAACACATTGTGCGGGGCAGACGGATTTGTCGCCTTCTGTGACTCTACAAGACAAACCGGCCTTGATTCGGAAATGGTCCTATATCCGCCCTTAAGGACGGCCTCTTCATGACCCTCGACATCGATCCTGATGAAGCCCACATCACGCAAATTGATACTGTCTAGAGTCGCGGTTTTTTATGTCTATATCATCTATGCGCAATCCATCGGCAGCACCGATTAGTTTTGCTGCATTGTTTTTAGACTCTATTGATGACAGTCCATCGCACACCGCTGATTTCGTTGCCGGAACTTTCAGAATCGCAGTGCCCGCCCTATCTGAGAGAGCCGAGTCGTGAACCGTTACGTTCGATGGCAAATTTCCGCGCAGCGCGGCGGCAAGTGCCGGAAGCGGTTCAAATGCGTGGACTTCGCGACACAAGTATGCGAGCCGCCCCGCAAACATGCCCCGATTTGCGCCGATGTCGATGGCGATGCGAGCGCGATCGCAGAGCAGATCGAGCAGATGCCATTCGAGTTCGCCGGCTCGGTATCTGCGAGCCCGAAATAGCCGGAGTCTGAACTCCGCCTTGGGGCCCAGGCGTTTGGCTACAACGTCGATACAACGAGAGACAAGAAACATCCGATATGCTCTCTTCTGGACGCTATTCTAGGCGCCACGACCAGCGACCCGAGACGACCACAGGCCAGACAATCGAGCCGGGGATCGCCGGCCCGATGCGCGAAGGTCATTCCCGCCCTGCCCGATCCGCATTGTCGATCCCAGGCAGGCAGCGCCATCGTACACGACGTCGGTGAGAGAGCGATCGGGGACACTGGGTACATGGACAGACGCCGCCGCGGGCGGAAGATCGATGGCTGGCTGGTGATCGACAAGCCGGCCGGACTCACCTCGACCGACGTGGTGAACCGCCTGAAGCGCGCCTTCCAGGCGCAGAAGGTCGGCCATGGCGGCACGCTCGATCCGCTGGCGACGGGCGTGCTGCCGGTCGCCTTCGGCCAGGCCACCAAGACGGTGCCCTATGTGCTGGACGGCACCAAGGAGTACCGGTTCACGCTCCGGTTCGGCGAGGCGCGCGACACGGACGACGCGGATGGCGTGGTGACGGCGACCTCGGAGGTGCGGCCCACCGATGCGGAGATCCGCGCGGCGCTGGCGGGCTTCCTCGGCGACATCCTGCAGGTGCCGCCCCGGTTCTCGGCGATCAAGGTGGCGGGCGAGCGGGCCTACGACCTCGCGCGCGCGGGCGAGGCGGTCGAGCTCGCGCCGCGGCCGGCGCGGGTGGACGCGTTCACGCTCGAGGCGCGGCCGGACGCCGATACGGCGGTGTTCCGGGTGGTCTCCGGCAAGGGCGTCTACATGCGCAGCCTCGCGCGCGACCTCGCCGGGGCCCTCGGAACGGTCGGCCATGTCGCCGCCCTGCGTCGGCTGCGGGTCGGCCCCTTCGCCGAGGCGATGGCGGTTTCCCTGGACAGCGCCGTTGCGATGGGGCAAGAGGACGCTGCCTCAAGCCCTCTCCTCCCGGTCGAGACCGCGCTGGCCGACATCCCGGCGCTGGCCCTGACCGGGGGCGAGGCTTCACGGCTGTCGAGCGGGCAGGCGCTCTCGCTTGTCGCGTTCCTCGGCCGGGTTCCGCCCGAGGCCGATCCCGATGGCGGGATCGTCCGCGTGATGGCGGGAGGCAAGGCGCTCGCGATCGGCCGCCTGGAGGGGGGAATGCTGCACCCGGTGCGCATGCTCGCCGCCACGGCCTGAAAGGGCGCCCCGAGACCCCGAACGCCGGAGGGATCCGTCGAGATGACACCTCCTTGCGGCGAGGGCAACGCAACGGCCAGGACGAAGGACCAGCACGATGTCGATCACGGCCGAGCGCCGCACGGCGCTGATCCGGGAATTCGCGACCCATCCAGGCGACACGGGCTCGCCCGAGGTGCAGGTCGCGATCCTCTCGGAGCGGATCAGGAACCTGACCGAGCATCTGAAGGCGCATGCGAAGGACTTCCATTCGCGCCGCGGCCTCCTGATGCTGGTCGGCCAGCGTCGCCGCCTTCTCGACTACATGAAGAGGAAGGACGCGGCGCGCTACGAGGCGCTGATCAGGCGCCTGGGGCTGCGTCGCTAGGCGGGCCCCACCGGGGCAGGACCCCCTTGGCCAAGCCGGCCATCCCTGCCCAGCCTTCCGCGCGCCATGGGGGCGCGCGGCAATCCCGCTGCGCGCGCCGCGAGGGCGCGCGGGCACCAGCGAGCGCGCGGCGGGACGTTCCCGCCCGGGCGTCGCGACCCGACCGTCACGGTGCAAGGACGGCGTTTCCGGCCACATGGCGCCCGGGGCACGCGGCACGCCGCGTCACGCCCCCCTCCATGCCGCCCGAGACGCCGTTGCCCCCGCACGGGCGGCGCCGTCGCCCGACGCATGCTCCGCCGCAAGCTCGCGCGATGGAGATGAAGACCGAATGTTCCAGTTCTTCCGCAAGGAGCTGACCTGGGGCGGGCGCACGCTCGTCCTCGAGACCGGCAAGATGGCGCGCCAGGCCGACGGCGCGGTGGTCGCCCGCTACGGCGACACGGTGGTGCTCTGCACCGCGGTTGGCGTGAAGCAGGCCAAGCCCGGGCAGGACTTCTTCCCCCTCACCGTGCACTACCAGGAGAAGACCTTCGCCGCGGGCAAGATCCCGGGCGGGTTCTTCAAGCGCGAGGGCCGTCCGACCGAGAAGGAGGTGCTGACCAGCCGGCTGATCGACCGGCCGATCCGCCCCCTCTTCCCGGACGGATTCCGCAACGAGGTCCAGGTGATCGCCACCGTGCTGTCGCACGACCTCACGAACGATCCCGACATCGTCGCGATGATCGGCTGCTCGGCGGCGCTCACCCTCTCCGGGATCCCCTTCCTCGGGCCCATCGCCGGCGCGCGCGTCGGCTACATCGACGGCGCCTACGTGCTGAACCCGACCGCCGAGCAGATGAAGGAGACCGCGCTCGACCTAGTGGTCGCCGGCACCAGCGAGGGCGTGCTGATGGTCGAGAGCGAGGCGAAGGAGCTCTCCGAGGAGGTGATGCTCGGCGCCGTCACCTTCGGCCACCAGGCGATGCAGCCGGTGATCGAGGCGATCATCCAGCTCGCCGAGGTGGCGGCGAAGGACCCCTGGCCGCTGCCCGAGGAGGACGCCACGGTCGCGACCTTGAAGGCGCGCCTCGAGGCGCTGGCGCGCGGCCCGCTCGCCGAGGCGTACCGGGAGACGGTGAAGCAGGCGCGCCACGAGAAGGTGGCGGCGGCGAAGCAGGCCGCGATCGAGGCGGTGACCGCCGAGGGGCTCGATGCCGGCAAGGCGAAGGAGCTCCTCAAGGCGCTCGAGGCCGACATCGTGCGCAACGCGATCCTCGACACCGGCCTGCGCATCGACGGCCGCGACACGAAGACGGTGCGGCCGATCTATGTCGAGGTGGGGCTGCTGCCGCGCACGCACGGCAGCGCGCTGTTCACCCGCGGCGAGACCCAGGCGCTCTGCGTGGCCACGCTCGGGACCGGGGACGACGAGCAGATCATCGATGCGCTCGAGGGCGAGTATCGCGAGCGGTTCCTGCTGCACTACAACTTCCCGCCCTTTTCGGTGGGCGAGACCGGGCGCATGGGCTCGCCGGGACGGCGCGAGATCGGCCACGGCAAGCTCGCCTGGCGCGCGCTCCGCCCGCTCCTGCCGACCAAGGAGCAGTTCCCCTACACGCTGCGCGTGGTGAGCGAGATCACCGAGAGCAACGGCTCGTCCTCGATGGCGACCGTGTGCGGATCCTCGCTCGCGCTGATGGACGCGGGCGTGCCGCTGCCGCGGCCCGTGGCCGGCATCGCCATGGGGCTGATCAAGGAGGAGCGCGGCTTCGCGGTGCTCTCGGACATCCTCGGCGACGAGGACCATCTCGGCGACATGGACTTCAAGGTGGCCGGCACCGAGAAGGGCGTCACCTCGCTGCAGATGGACCTGAAGATCACCTCGATCACGCCCGAGATCATGAAGATCGCGCTCGACCAGGCGCGCGAGGGACGGATGCACATCCTGGGCGAGATGGCGAAGGGGCTGAACCGGCCGCGCGAGAGCGTCAGCCAGAACGCCCCGCGCATCACCGTGATCCACATCCCGCGCGACAAGATCCGCGACGTGATCGGCTCGGGCGGCAAGGTGATCCGCGAGATCACCGAGGTGACCGGCACCAAGATCGACATCGAGGACGACGGCACGATCAAGGTGGCCGCGACCGACGAGCGCGCCGCCAAGGCCGCGATCGACTGGATCCGTGGCATCGTCGCCGAGCCCGAGCTCGGCGTGATCTACGACGGCAAGGTGGTGAAGACGGCGGATTTCGGCGCCTTCGTGAACTTCCTCGGCTCGCGCGACGGGCTCGTGCACATCAGCGAGCTCGCCCAGGGCCGAGTGGCGAAGACCACCGATGTCGTGAACGTGGGCGACGCCGTGAAGGTGAAGGTGATCGGCTTCGACGAGCGCGGCAAGGTGAAGCTCTCCATGCGCGTGGTCGATCAGCAGACCGGCGAGGACATCACCGACAAGGTCGGGCCGAAGGGCGGGCGCCGGCGCGACGAGAAGGCCGAGGCCGAGGCGCCGGCGGCCCAGTAGCGGGGCGCGCACGGGCGGGGGCTTGCATCGGCGCCCGCCCCTCTGACCTATACTGCAACCCATGCTGGGCGTGACGTCGGAATGAACGACGCCGGACGGGAGGTGCCGTGAAGGCGCTGAATGCGATCCGCATGAGCGGAGCGGAGGTCCTGCCGCTGATCGAGGGCGGCAAGGGAATCTCGATCTCGAACGGGATCTCGTCGGGCGCCTGGGCGGCCTCGGGCGGGATCGGCACGTTCTCGGCCGTGAACGCCGACAGCTACACGCCGGACGGGCGGCTGGTGCGGCAGGTCTACGAGGGCAGGACGCGGCGCGAACGCCACGAGGAGCTGGTCGCCTTCGGCATCCAGGGCGGCATCCAGCAGGCGCGCACGGCCTACGAGATGTCGGGCGGCCGGGGGCGCATCCACGCCAACATCCTCTGGGAGATGGGCGGGGCCGAGCGCGTCATCACCGGCATCCTGGAGGGGGCGAAGGGCCTGATCCACGGCATCACCTGCGGCGCCGGCATGCCCTATCGCCTGTCCGACATCGCCGCGCGCTTCCGGGTCTACTACTACCCGATCGTCTCCTCGGCGCGCGCCTTCAACGCCCTCTGGAAGCGCGCCTACCACAAGACGCGCGAGTGGCTGGGCGGCGTGGTGTACGAGGACCCGTGGCTCGCCGGCGGACATAACGGGCTCTCGAACAGCGAGAACCCGGAGAAGCCCGAGCCTCCCTATCCGCGCGTGGTCGCGCTGCGCCGGACCATGAACGAGTTCGGCCTCAACGACACGCCGGTGGTGATGGCGGGCGGGGTGTGGTGCCTGCGCGAGTGGGAGGACTGGCTCGACAACCCCGAGATCGGCCCGGTGGCGTTCCAGTTCGGCACCCGCCCGCTGCTCACCAAGGAGAGTCCGATCTCGGATGCCTGGAAGCGCCGTCTCCTGACGCTGAAGAAGGGCGACGTCTTCCTCAACCGCTTCTCGCCGACCGGGTTCTACTCCTCGGCGGTCAACAACGGCTTCATCAACGAGCTGCGCGAGCGGAACGAGCGCCAGGTCGCCTACACCGCCGAGGCGATGGGCGAGCACACGGAAGGCTTCCCCACCGGGCCGCGCGGGCGGCTCGTCTACCTGACGCCGAAGGATGCCGCGCGCGCACGCGCCTGGACCGCGGCCGGCTTCACCGAGGCGATGCGCACGCCCGACGGCACGCTGATCTTCGTCACCCCCGAGAAGGCGGCCGAGATCCGGCGCGACCAGATCGAGTGCATGGGCTGCCTGAGCGCATGCCGGTTCTCGAACTGGGCGCAGCACGGGCCCGACTACTCGACCGGCAAGAAGGCCGATCCGCGCAGCTTCTGCATCCAGAAGACGCTGCAGGACATCGCGCACGGCGAGGACGTGGACCGGAACCTGATGTTCTCGGGCCACAACGCCTACCGCTTCGCGACCGATCCGTTCTACTCGAACGGGTTCATCCCGACGGTGAAGCAGCTCGTCGAGCGGATCCAGACGGGGGATTGAACGGGCCGGACGCGAGCCGCGGGCACCGGGCGACTCGGCCGGCCCCGTCCCTCAGCCCTCGCGTGGCCGGCTTCCGCGGCGGCGCGGCCGACGCTTGCGGCCGCACACGGCCGCAGCCCCTCGCGGCCGATGCACGCGCCGGCCGCTTGGTGCCCAGGAGAAGACTCGAACTTCCACGGCCTTGCGGCCACAGGTACCTGAAACCTGCGCGTCTACCAATTCCGCCACCTGGGCATCGGGCGCGGCGAGGCGCGGAGGATTAGCGCCCGCCACGGGGCCCGTCAACGCCGCCGCGCGCTTGTGGCGCGTCTCGCCAGCCCCTAATGCAGGGGCGCAACCAGCACGGCGGGAGCGGGCGATGCAGGCGGGCGGACGCAAGGTCGCAACGGTATTCGGCGGATCGGGCTTCATCGGGCGCTACGTGGTCAAGCGCCTCGCGGAGCGCGGCCATGTCGTGCGCGCCGCGGTGCGCGACCCGGAGGCCGCGCTGTTCCTGAAGCCGATGGGCGTCCCGGGCCAGATCGTGCCGGTGGGCGTCTCGGTGACCGACGATGCGGGCGTCGCCGCGGTGGTGTCGGGCGCGGAGGTCGTGGTGAATCTGGTCGGCATCCTGCACGAGACCCGCACGGCGACGTTCAAGGCGATCCAGGGCGAGGCGCCGGGGCGGATCGGTCGCGCCGCGGCGGCGGCCGGCGCGCGCGCCGTGGTGCACCTCTCGGCGATCGGTGCCGATCCCGCGAGCCCATCCGCCTATGCGCGCAGCAAGGCGGAGGGGGAGGAGGCCGTGCGCGCCGCCTTCCCGGGCGCGACCATCCTGCGCCCCTCGATCGTGTTCGGGCCCGAGGACGGGTTCTTCAACCGCTTCGCCGCCCTCGCCCAGTTCCTGCCCGCCCTGCCGCTCTACGGCGGCGGCGAGACCAGGTTCCAGCCGGTCCATGTCGGCGACGTGGCCGATGCGGTGATGGCGGCGCTCGACCGTCCGGAGGCGGCAGGGCGGACCTACGAGCTCGGCGGGCCGCGCGTGTACCGCTTCCGCGAACTGCTGGCCTACATCCTTGAGGTGACGGGACGGCGGCGCCTGCTGCTGCCGCTGCCCTGGTCGGTCGGCCGGCTGCAGGCGCGGCTGTTCGAACTGCTGCCGAACCCGCCGCTCACGCGCGACCAGCTTCTGCTGCTGCAGCGCGACAATGTGGTGGCGCCGGGGGCGCTCACGCTCGCCGAGCTCGGTATCCGCCCCAAGGCCCTGGAGGCGATCGTGCCCGGCTATCTGGCACGGTTCCGGCGCCGCGGCACCTCGCGTGTGGCCGCGGCCTGAAGGGTCCGCTCCGGACCTTCCTCTGCCGACGATCCGAAGGGAGAGGGCAGAGAGGCCAGCCCGACGTGGGAAAGGCCCTTTTTTCGATCCGATTCGGACCTAGTCGGGCGATTCCGCCTCGCCAGACAGCACGGTCGCGCGTATAACCCCCCTCGTCACGCGGGCCGGTGCCGGGATGCCCAGCGGACATCTCAGGGAACGCCATGGCCGAGCGGATGCTGAAATTCGTCTCCGTCCCCCAGCGCACGCCCGACAAGCGTGACGCCGCCGCGCGACGCCGCGACTGGGACGAGATCTACCGCGCCTTCTCGGCCGAACGGGCCGCCGAGCAGGCCGCGCGGTGCAGCCAGTGCGGCGTCCCCTTCTGCCAGGTCCACTGCCCGCTCGGCAACAACATCCCCGACTGGCTGAAGCTGACCGCCGAGGGTCGGCTCGAGGAGGCCTACGAGGTCGCCGCGGCCACCAACACCTTCCCCGAGATCTGCGGCCGCGTCTGCCCGCAGGACCGGCTCTGCGAGGGCAACTGCGTCATCGAGAAGGGCTACGACAGCGTCACCATCGGCGCGGTCGAGAAGTACATCACGGATACCGCCTGGGAGCGCGGCTGGATCGTGCCCCCGAAGCCCCGGCACGAGCTTCCCTTCAGCGTCGGCATCGTCGGCGCCGGGCCGGCCGGCATGGCCGCGGCCGAATGGCTGCGCCGCAAGGGCTACGCCGTGCACATCTACGACCGCTACGACCGTGCCGGCGGGCTGCTGATCTACGGCATTCCCAACTTCAAGCTCGAGAAGCCGGTGGTGCTGCGCCGTTCGGAGCAGTTCGCCGCCGCCGGCATCGTCTTCCACCAGAACTGCGCGGTCGGCCGGGATGTCGGGCTCGACGAGCTGCGCGCGCGCCACGACGCGGTGCTGATCGCCACGGGCGTCTACAAGCCGCGCGAGATCGGCGGTCCGGGCGCGGGACTGGCCGGCATCGTGCCCGCACTCGACTACCTCACCGCCTCCAACCGCAAGGGGCTCGGCGACCGCGTCGCAGCCTTCGACGACGGCACGCTGGACGCGGCCGGCAAGCGCGTGGTGGTGATCGGCGGCGGCGACACGGCGATGGACTGCGTGCGCACCGCCATCCGCCAGGGCGCCCGTTCGGTGCAGTGCCTCTACCGCCGCGACCGCGCGAACATGCCGGGCTCGATGCGCGAGGTGAAGCATGCCGAGGAGGAGGGCGTGGAGTTCGTCTGGCTCGCGGCGCCGGAGGCGTTCCTCGGCGACGGCCGGGTGCGCGCGGTGCGCGCGGTGCGCATGCATCTCGGCCTGCCCGACGCCACCGGCCGCCAGCAGGTCGAGCCGATCCCCGGCTCCTCCTTCACCCTCGAGGCCGATCTCGTCATCAAGGCGCTCGGCTTCGATCCCGAGGACCTGCCGGCGATGTTCGGCGAGCCCGACCTCGCGCGCACGCGCTGGGGCACGCTGAAGATCGACCACCGCACGATGATGACCTCGCTCGCCGGCGTGTTCGCCGCCGGCGACATCGTGCGCGGCGCCTCGCTCGTCGTCTGGGCGATCCGCGACGGCCGCGACGCCGCCGCCCAGATCCATCGCTACGTCCAGGCGACGGCCGCGCGGCCCCTCGCCGTCGCCGCGGAGTGAGCGCGATGCGCCCTTCCCTGCCCGTGCTCGGCCTCTGCGTCGGCCTCGCCGCGGGCGCCGCCGCCCTGGCC